>DDBO01000093.1 GCA_002332755.1 Bacteroidales bacterium UBA2030
AATGGATATTACGTAAACCATCTTTTCTTGATGCCGGTAAGCCATGGTTCAGGCGCTGGGCGTTGAAAAACTTTGTAGCACCCATATGGGGTAAACGCCGTGTATTACCTACTCTGCCTTCAGATAGTTTTAGAAAACAATGGCTTAAAATTCAGAAAGATAAAATTTAAATTAAGCTTTATTCGTCTTAAATACAGTATATTAGCGGACCTTTTTTCCAAAAAGTCCGCTTTTTTCATGTGAAACAATGAGTACAACTTTTTAGTTTTATAGATTGTTATTGAAAGACAGTTCCATCCTCAAAAACAGCTTATATGACTACTCTAAATTCTTATGTTGGCAATGTTCTTGCTGTTATTTCCATTTTTGCTTTCACTTCAATAGTCAAAGCTCAGCAGGTTCAAGACGCAAAAGCGATGATAATTCGCCAAACTGATACAGCCAGGCTTAGGCAAATAGGAAAGGAATCGCTGATTCGTTTTCAGACATTACGTGAAAAAGCTGAAAGAAACTATCGGCAACCTTTCAGATTGGAGGAAACGGATGGTGAAGTCAAAGAGCTGCAGGGGATAGATGAAGATAACCGCATTTGGGTTTATGGAACATCAAATCTAAATGCAGCGAAGACTGTTTCTACCGACAGGGTTTGGCCTGGAGGAGATGCCGGCCTTAGTTTGACAGGTATTGGTCTGACAGTTGGAATATGGGATGGAGGCAAGGTGAGGACTACTCACCAGGAATTTGGCGGAAGAGCAATACAGAAGGATGGGGCTACCGCTCTAAGTGGCCATGCGACTCACGTATCGGGTACGATGATAGCCGCAGGTGTAGATGCCAATGCCAAAGGAATGGCTTATCAGGCAAATCTTCATGCATACGACTGGAATCATGATGTAAATGAGATGTCGAAAGCTGCAGCCGATGGGCTTTTACTTTCTAATCATTCCTATAAATATTTATCAGGCTGGGAAGGACAAAACTGGTACGGAGATACTACCATAAGTGGAGTAGAGGATTATAAGTTTGGATTTTACGATTATACTTCGCGACAAATGGATTTAGTGTGCAACGCTGCTCCATATTACTTACCAGTATTTGCTGCAAGCAACGACAGAGGAAATACCACAACTGGTGGTGTAGGATATGTTTGGAACGGAAGTTCCTGGGTCTGGAGTAATACCTTCCGCCCTCCTGACGGACCTTATGATTGTATTCCTTCATTTTGTGGTATTAAAAATGGCCTGACCATTGGAAATGTTTATGATATCCCTGGAGGCTACAATAGTCCGGGTGATGTAATTCTGGTAACAACCAGTTCGTGTGGCCCTACCGACGATGGACGTATAAAGCCTGACCTGGTAGCTAATGGATATCTACTTTATTCTACAAATTCTACCGGTGATGCAAGTTATACTACTATGTCAGGGACATCGATGGCTGCACCCAATACGACCGGCTCATTGGCACTTCTTCAACAACACAACTTTAATATAAGCGGAAAATATTTGAAATCGGCTACACTCAAAGCCCTGGTTATTTCTACAGCAGATGAAGCAGGAAGTAATTCCGGCCCTGATTATCAATTCGGTTGGGGATTACTCAATACCAAAAAGGCTGCACTTACCTTATCGAACAATGGTTTAACCGCATTGGTCAAAGAATTGGTTTTGAACCAAGGGGATACTTTACGAATTCAAGTGTATTCGGATGGAACGATTCCATTATCAGCCACCATTGCCTGGAACGATCCGGCCGGTACCAGTCCATCACCTTCACTGGATCCATCAGATCTAATGTTAGTAAATGACCTTGACCTTCGAATCAGGAAAGATGCAAATACCTGGTTCCCCTATACTCTCAATCCATCAAACCCAGCAGCTGCAGCAACTACAGGCGATAATTTCAGGGACAATGTTGAAAAAGTATTTCTGGCCTCGCCAGGTCCTGGCGTTTATACCATTGAAATTTCACACAAAGGAACTCTGGCCGGAGGATTTCAGGAATTAGGTTTGGTTATAACAGGCATTCAAAATAGTGCACCGACTTTTTTAGAGGCAAATCCCACTGGTTCGGGCCAGATAACCCTCAATTGGGCGCTTAACAGTGGAAATCCTGTATTGTTGGTTTATAATACTTCTAATATTTTTGGTCAACCCGTAGATGGAGTAGTATATTCACCTGGCGATAATATACCCGGTGGGGGTACTGTTTTATATTCAGGAACCGCTACTTCATTCATTCATTCCTCACTGCTGTCATCCCAATTTTACAATTACAGGATTTATTCGATATTGGGTCTCACACCTACTTATTCAGAACCAAATGTAGCCTCAGCACGTACCTTCAGCGATCCGGTGAATCTTCCCCTGCAGGAGAGTTTTGCTCAGCCAGGTCTTCCTCAGGGTTGGACGCGACAACTCTATGGAAATACCGAAGGATGGAAAAGCTCCAATACTTCGACCGCCGGTGGAGTCTCCTACGAAATGATGCATTTATGGGAAGACTTGTATAATAATCACACTTATGGTGTACCCCTGGCTACCAGCCGTCTCATCTTGCCTGTTGTTAACACCCTTGGCATGACCAGACTTACCTTGCGTTTTCGACATAAATTTGCTGACCTTGGATATGGAATACAAACAGTCACAATAAAAATTCAAAGTAGTAATGACGGAATCAATTGGACAGATGTGGGATGGAGCTTTACCAGTCGCAACGGCAACCTGGGTCCCGAGATTAGAGTTGTTTCGATCACTTCTAATTTAAATAGTCCTGCAACCTATATTGCTTTTGTTGTTGACGGCGACTTTTACGATTTCTGGTATTGGTCGGTGGATGAAGTAGAACTTTATGAAGGCCCTTCAGGCTTATGGACAGGGAATGTCTCGGACGACTGGTCTTTAGCCTCTAACTGGTCGGATGGTTTGTTACCCCAGGCCAATACCCCTGTTTTGATACCCAACGGGTGTACTTTTTATCCCAAGATTAATACCCCGTATTCCTCACCTGCGATTATCGGAAGTCTGAAATTACAAAGCAATGCCGCACTGGTTATTAATGCTGAAAAAGCATTAACGGTTACAGGAGAAATAGATAACCAGGCGGGTAATGTCGGGCTGGTATTGAAAGATGGAGCATCTCTCCTGCATCAGACCGACAATGTTCCGGCAACGGTTGAAAGGTTGGTGACAGGAAATACAGATTATCACTATGTTTCTTCTCCGGTGTTGAATCCTCAGGCTATTACTGTATTTCCAGGCTGGGCATACGTAAGAAGCTACGACGAGACCCAACCCGTAAATCAATGGATTAACCTGACAGGTACCGACCCATTGCAAACTTTGGTGGGTTTTGCCACTTATCTGCCCTATGGGGATGTTACCGCAACCTTTAGCGGACTCTTGCATAATGGCAATTACTCCATTTCAGGTTTGACATTTACTGCTAATAGTACCCCTCAATACGACGGTTACAATCTGGTTGGAAATCCCTATCCGTCGGTACTCGATTTTGAATCGGCGGGTCTTACATTAACTAATCTTGCATCAACTGCTTACTTTTGGAATCAGGATTTAAACGGAGGTTTGGGAGGTTATGCAACCTATACCATCGGAATAGGTGGTACCAATGGCGGTTCCCGTTATATCGGCCCTGCTCAGGGTTTCTTTATCAAGGTTAACAACCCGGGGGATATTGGAACAATGGCTGTATCTAATGTTGCTCGTACCCATTATTCTCACACATTTTATAAAGATCAGCCTATGAATACCCTGAATATTAAAGTAGAAAATCAGGAGGGAATATCCGATGAAGCAATTTTAGCACTTCGGGAAGGAGCTAGCGCTGGTTATGAGCCCCAGTGGGATGCATTTAAATTGCATAACCCTTCGGGTCCATCTCTTTATTTCCGTTCAAAAGAAGATTATGAACTGGCCGTACAGACCCTTGAAGAGAGCCCTGCTTCACCGGTGAATTTACATATTGAGCCCTCTGTTACAGACTCTTTTGCATTAAAATTTGAAAGCATTGAAAATTTTCTTTTGGGTTTACCCCTGCAACTTGAAGATGTAAAAACGGGTGAGACCTTTGATTTGAGAAGAACTCCTTTAGTTAATTTTTATTCCACAACAGAAGATAATCCCCTGAGATTCAGAATCTGGTTTGGCTCTGTTGGAAAAAATGAAGATGAAACATCTGCTTTCTTTTTTAATTGTTATTTCATACAAAACGCACTGTTTATAGAAAGTTCGTGTAAGGGTGGAACCATCGAGCTTTATACTATTCTTGGTAGTAGAATTTGGCAAAAGGAGAATCCTTCGGCCGTCGAAATACTAAACCTTCCTTCAGGAGTATATTTGGTCCGCAATGTTTGTGGCACTCAGCACAGTGTTCGTAAAATCACGGTGAATAACTGAAGTAATAATCATAGTGGCAAAAAATTTGATATTGCAGACAAAATCCAACAGTCAGAAAATTATGAAAACTCGAATGGCATATTGGGCAATGGTATTCATGTTGTTTATTGTGACTAATGCGAATGCCCAATTGCTTTCTATAGAGGAGTTAGCCCGTGAAAAAGTATATCAAAGTATGGATGAGGCCTTTGCTGATCCCTGGAATTGTGTTGTTCTGGATTTAAGTTATCAAAAGCTGAAGTACAATTCAGAAAGGGTTAATCAATTGGAAAATTTACAGGTACTGCATTTAGCTGGTAATCCTTCGTTGGATATGGATTTGGCTTTTACCCGGAAGTTTTTTGGCAGTTTAATGTACATTCAGATAGTTGATATTCAAGATAATGGATTGAAATACCTACCCTCCGGTCTCGTGAAGTACAAATGGCTGAAAATGTTGTTTGCGGGAAAAAACAACCTGATGGAGATTCCGGACTTTATTTGTCAGCTCAAAGGTTTACAGGTTCTTTCGTTTCATCATAATAAATTGCGACAGTTGCCTGAATGTATAGTCAGCCTTGATAGCCTAAACACTCTTGATCTGAGTGGAAATCCGGCTTTGGATTTCGGACAGCTTTTTTCCATGATCAATCAAATGAATAGTTTAAAGAAATTATACCTCACAGAGTGTAATCTGAGGTCTGTTCCTGTCACCATTAGCAATCTTCAACAGTTGGAAATGCTGAATCTTGCAGGCAATCAACTTGCAGAGCCCCCTCAATATCTATTTCATTTACAACAACTTAAAGAATTGAATATTAATGGAAATAAAGCTACAGTAATTTCAGAAGACTTGGGAAATCTTGAAAATCTCGAAGTGTTGTCTCTCAACAAAAATAATCTTTCGACTCTGCCTCAATCTATCTCCCGTTTGAAAAAATTAGTTTACCTTGATTTATCGGGCAATATTTTCCCATCCCTGCCCGATTCTGTATGCAGCTTGCCCAATCTCCGAGAGTTGAACCTGGCTGACAATAAATTAGAGAAACTGCCACCTTCCATTCTTAATCTGAAAAAGCTTGAGGTGCTTGATTTAAGTAATAATTCTCTGAAAAAACTCCCTCTTGAATTAGATTTCATGGAGTCGCTCAAATTTATCCGTTTGAAAGGCAATCCCTTGGGCAAAGAAGAAAAGGAACGTTTGCGAAGAGTCTTCTTGGAAAGGAAAATAAAAGTTGAATTTTAATAAGACGGTATTTTATTAACCCTCTATTTTAGAATATTACAGCCCAGAGAGTAATTACCTAACTTAGCCCCAGCAAAATTGGGCAGCCATGAAGAAGGGTGTACTTTTTTTAATATTTATTAACTTGTTGATTATGAACAACTATGCTCAGGAGGAGTTGAAGTTTCAATTACCACCCAGAGAGATTCTCGACCTGGTAGACATTAAACCACAGCCGGCGGTTGTCATGGATGCCGATAACCGCTATCTGGTAATGCTCGACCGTAATGCAATGAAAAGTCTGCAAGACCTGGCTGAGGAAGAAGTAAGGCTTGCAGGAGTAAGGATAAATCCCAGTTTATTTATGCCTAGTCGTAAAACCTATTATCTAGGCATTGCTATCAGAGACCTTCTGGAAAATAGGGAAGTGCAATTGAGGAATCTTCCGTCGGCCCTGCGGATATCGGATGTAAGATTTTCGCCCGATGGGCATTTTCTTGCATTTATAAATACCATTGAAAATAGGCCCAGCTTGTGGGTTATTGATATAAAAACAGGCGAGGCCAGGGAAATTTTTAATCAACCAATGAACGGAGTGCTTGCTGCACCTTATTTATGGTTGCCTGACGAAAGTGGATTATTGGTAATGGTGGTTCCCGAAGGTTTATGGAACAATCCGCCAGAAAAACCTTTACCTGTAGGGCCATCGGTGCAGGAAGCATCCGGGAAGAAAGCACCTGTAAGAACTTATCAGGATTTGCTCAGGAATCCTTATGATGAGCAACTTTTTGAATATTATGCTACAACGAATATTCTGAAGATAAAACTTGATGGAACGTTAATGCCATTTTTACCCTCAGCACTTTATGCAGGGCTTTCATGGTCTCCCGATGGAAATTTTTTATTGGTGAGTACCATACAGAAGCCTTTTTCTTATAAAGTGCCATACCATCGATTTGCAATGAAATACACGCTTCATGCGAAAACCGGAGAGTTTTTGCGTGAAATTTATTCTCATGGAGTAATCGAAGATGTGCCCCCATCGTTTGATGCTTGCGAAAAAGGAAGAAGAGAGCTAGGGTGGAGGCTTGATGCTTCGGCGCAACTCTTCTGGGTAGAAGCCCTCGATGGAGGAGACCCTTCGGTAGAAACATCCGAAAGGGATGCCCTTTATCTGATGGATGTTAGTAATATAGAAAGTCAGCCCGTCAAAGTGGCTACCACCAGTCTGCGTTTTTCCGATATTATCTGGGGTAATGGGAAATTGGCAGTATTAAAAGAAAATTGGTATAAGACACGAAAGTCACTCACTTACTTCATCGCTCCTGATGAACCCTCAGCGGGTAAGCGTCTGGTTTTTGATGTTTCTACAGAAGATTTGTATAATGACCCGGGAGAGTTTATTACCCGCCGGGGACCATTCAAAACCCAAATACTTTGGTTTTCGGATGATAAGAAATTCCTTTACCTTGAAGGAGAGGGGTTTTCACCTCAGGGTAATAAACCATTCCTCGATCAGATGAATTTGCAGACGCTCAAAACCCATAGGTTATGGCAGGCCGATGGAAAATCAACCTATGAATCTATTCTTCGAATTATCGATCCTCAAAAGGTGAAGCTGATTACTTCCGTAGAGAGCAAATTCCAGAATCCAAATCTATATTTTCGGGAAAAGAATCAATTAAAGGCCATCACCAGTTTTCCAAACCCTTATGCTGATTTTAGTCAGAAAGTAGTTTCCGAGAAAGTTTTTTACAAGCGAAGCGATGGGGTTGACCTTGATGGTACCCTTTATTTGCCTGCCGGCTACGATTTTGAAAAAGACGGTCCGCTTCCACTGCTTATGTGGGCTTATCCACGGGAATATAAAGACGCAGCTCACGCCGGACAAGTTAAAGATTCTCCGCATCAATTTGTCAGATTGCATTATGGTAGCCCTGTGTTTTGGGTTCTTAGAGGTTTTGCTGTTCTCGATGAGGCAGCCTTCCCCATTGTGGCCAAAGATGGAGGAGAACCTAATGATACTTTTGTAGAACAATTAGTGGAGAATGCAAGTGCAGCCATTGATTATCTGGCAGAAAGAGGCATAGTAGATCGTCGGCGGGTAGCCATTGGAGGGCATTCGTATGGAGCCTTTATGGTTGCCAATCTGCTGGCTCATTCCGACCTTTTTGCCGCAGGCATTGCCCGCAGCGGAGCCTATAACCGCACCCTTACTCCCTTTGGCTTTCAGTCGGAGGAAAGGACTTTTTGGGAGGCCCCCGATATCTATATGAAAATGTCACCATTTGTTTATGCTCACAAAATAAAAGCTCCACTTTTACTTATACATGGCGATGCAGATAATAATCCGGGAACTTTCACCTTACAAAGTGAGCGAATGTTTGCTGCCATTAACGGCCTCGGAGGCACTGCCCGTCTTGTTCTTTTACCTTTCGAAAGCCATGGATATGCTGCACGCGAAAACATATTACATATGTTGTGGGAAACCGACCGCTGGTTAGAGAAATATGTTAAAACCGCTTCGAAATGATTTATTTAGGAGCTTTCTAATCGAGCAGGTTTTAAAAATGAAGTTGTAACACTTAGTGAATCTTACATCAGCATTTAGGAGAAATACCCCAATAGGCTTGGGATGAGAATAATGGGTACCTATTGGCTCTCCCGATATTGCCTGGAAAATGCAGAATTTTCGATTGTTGTAAAATGAATGCGGAGGTTAATCCTGTATGAGTTGCCGATACCAGTATCTGATGAGGTTTTCCATTGCCTGGGTGAGTTGGACATTTCGGCGCTGCATTACAACTCGTGCGGTCGCAAGGGCTTTATCTATTTCATAAGTCACCATACCCTCTGACCCTCCCCAGGAAAAATCGGGTATCTTTTTAGGGGGAAAATTTGCACCATAAACATTACAAAATATTCCGCCCACAGTTCCGGTATTAAACATAGTGTTGATGCCGCTTTTGGAGTGGTCGGCAAGCATCAGGCCAAGAAAACGGAGACCGGTTTCAATTTCTTCATTATTAGCATAAGAACGAATTTGACCGTAGTTATTTTTCAGGTCAGAGTTGTTTGTATCTGCACCCAGGTTAACCCATTGGCCAAGATAGGAATGCCCCAGGAACCCATCGTGCTGCTTATTGGTATAGGAATGAATAATGCTACCCTCAACTTCTCCTCCCACTTTACAAATGGGTCCTATGGAAGTGTTCCCGTATATTTTAGCTCCGGCTTTTATTAAGCTTTTATTGCCTATGTAGCATGGGCCCTGAATGAAGCTATGAGGCAGAATAGTTGCTTCATCGTCAATATATACCGGTCCCTGGCTTGCATCTATTACACAACCAGGATACAGTGTAGCCCCTGAACCGATATATATTTCTTGTTCATTTATCAGCCAGCTGCCCTCCATCAGGTTACCCCTGCAAAATCCCTGTCCGGGTGAATACTTGAAATCGTTAATAATTTCTTCTCCATTGCTGGAAATGAGGTCCCATAAATAATGTAGCATACGGCCTTCAGTTAGGGATATCTCCACGAACGCTGCTTCGGCATGGTCTGGGAAAACCAACAGGCCGTCTTCATCAAAAGCCAAAGATTGTATCCATTGGGCCGGTATATATGCTGCGGCAAGTTCGCCCCCTTGAGAAAAGTAGCTGAATTCTTTTACCGACTTTAATCTTTCATAAAATGAAAAACTTCCAACAAATCGTGCATTGATAAAAAGGTAGTTGGCAGATACTACCTCATTTACTCGATTTTCAGGATAATTTTCTTTAATTACTTCTTTAAGAATATCTCTTGCAAAAAAATCAATGGGATAACCCTTAAAATGACGGGCGCATTTTTCCCACAGCAATTGTATTCCCAAACGTAATTCAAAAACTGCCCGCAGGCGTACCATGGGATAAAAATGGTGAACATATTCATCTTCAAAAATAGCAATACGCATGATGATGGCTTTTTAGTTCAACAAATTTAGCCAAATCATTCAAGGGAAAGAGAATATGTTTGGCTGGAAATTATATAATAAAATGTTTATGTTTTTGGGAGTAAGGCTATTTTGGTATTTTTGCGACCCTTTTGCGTTTAAAGGACTGCATCAAACAAAAAAAGATATTCAATATGAATAACCACACTTCTTTGCATCCCAATCCCTTGGTTCAGTATTTAAACAAGCCCAATAGTGAGTTTACGAAAGCTGATATTATTAGATATATTGAAGACAATAATATTAGCATGGTAAATTTCCGGTATGTGGGCGGGGATGGGCGATTAAAAACTTTGAATTTTGTCATACATGATTATCAGCATCTTGACACTCTCTTATCGGCCGGTGAGCGTGTTGACGGTTCCAGTCTTTTCAAGTACATCGAAGCCGGAAGCAGCGACCTGTATGTTATTCCCCGCTACCGTACTGCTTTTGTGAATCCTTTTACTGATGTTCCAACCCTTGACATTCTCTGTTCTTATTATACCAAGGACGGGACACCCCTTGAGAGTGCACCGGAATATGTGCTTCGTAAAGCCCATCAGGTGTTAAAAGAGCGTACAGGATATTCCTTCGAAGCCATGGGCGAGCTTGAGTACTATCTCATACGTCCGCGCTCTGAATTTTTTCATGCTGACGATCAAAGGGGATATCACGAATCCACTCCTTTTTGCAAAGGGGCAAGCCTTAGACGCCAGGCCATGCTTTATATAGCTCAGGCCGGTGGTTATATCAAATACGGGCATTCCGAGGTGGGCAATTTTACCCTGGGAGATTACGAATACGAACAAAATGAAATAGAATTTATGCCCGTACCGGTAGAAGATGCTGCCGATCAGTTGGTTATTGCAAAATGGATTTTGCGAAATCTGGCTTACAAAAATAACCTGCATATTACATTTGCGCCCAAGATTACGGTAGGAAAGGCCGGTAGTGGTTTACATATCCACACTCGCTTAATGAAAGATGGTGTGAATGCGATGATTGAAAATGGAAAATTAAGCGATATTGCCAAAAAAGCTATTGCAGGTTACCTCGACCTTGCTCCCTCGCTTACGGCATTTGGAAACCAAAATCCCACCTCATATTTCAGGCTGGTACCCCATCAAGAAGCGCCTACAAATATTTGCTGGGGTGATCGCAACCGGTCGGTACTTGTTCGCGTACCTTTAGGTTGGTTAGGTAAGGGTAATATGGCCAAGGATGCAAACCCCCTCGAACCCGCAGGTGAATATGATTTCAGCCAGAAACAAACCGTTGAGTTTCGTTGCCCGGATGGTTCAGCCGATGTATATATGCTTCTTGCGGGTTTAACCGTTGCAGCCAGACATGGTCTCGAAATGCCCAATTCCCTCGAATTGGCCGACAAAACCTATGTGGATGTGAATATCTTTAATGAAGAACATAAAGAAAAAGTAAAAGAACTTAAACAGCTCCCGGTTTCGTGTTACGATTCAGCCTTAAAACTCGAACGTCAGGCAAACGTATACATGCAATATGGAGTATTTCCTCAGCGAGTAATAGAAGGATTTATAAAACAGCTCAAAACTTTCAACGATCAGAACCTTCGTGAGCAAATAGGTAATAATTCAGACGCAATCCTTGAATTGGTTCAGAAGTATTTCCATTGTGGTTAATAAATAACTGTTATTGTGTTTAGAAGGCTGCCATAAGGCAGCTTTTTATTTTTCACTTGTTGTTCTATATTTGTAATACAATCACCAAAAAACAAAGCTATGAAACACGAGCTACCCGCCCTTCCTTGGGCTTATGATGCCCTGGAACCTTATATTTCAAAGCAAACCATTGAATTTCATTATGGTAAGCATCATCAAACCTATGTCAATAACCTTAATAACCTTATTCCTGGTACGGCCTTCGAAAATTCCAGTCTCGAAGAGATCATTTTGAAAGCAGAAGGTGGCATTTTTAATAATGGTGCTCAGGTTTGGAATCATACCTTTTATTGGCAATGTCTCTCACCGAAGGGTGGAGGGCAGCCCACAGGGAAATTGGCTGAAGCGATAAATCGCGATTTTGGCTCATTCGAAGCCTTTCGGGAAAAGTTTTCAGCGGCCGCAGCAACCTTATTTGGAAGTGGTTGGGCATGGTTGGTTAAAACTCCGGAAGGCAAATTAGAGATTGTCCAGGAAAGTAATGCCGGTAATCCTTTGCGACAGGGTAAAACTCCCCTTCTTACCTGCGATGTTTGGGAACATGCCTACTATCTTGACAAACAGAACCGTAGGGCCGATTACATAGCCGACTTCTGGAAACTTGTGGATTGGGAGGCTGTTGCTGAACGTTTTTAAAAAATCCCGGCTTATGAAACTCATTACAAATCCGCCAAGGGCCAATCTTGGCTACAATTGTTATGGTTGTGCACCTCATAACCCCCGGGGGCTTCATTTGCAATTTTTTGAAGATGGGGATGAAATCGTCGGAGTGTGGAAGCCCCATCCTGATTTTCAAAGCTATGAGAATATCGTTCATGGTGGAGTACAAATGGCTTTGATGGATGAAACGGCCTGCTGGGTAATGATGGTTAAGGTGGGAACTGCTGGTTTTACGCAAACCATGAGATTTAGTTTTTTAAAGCATGTTTATGTGAATCAGAAAGAAATTCAAATAAGAGGGAAATTAGTGGAAATAAAAGGCGGCATTGCTTATATCGAGCTAAGAATATTGGACCCCGAAGGAGAGGTGCGTACTACAGCACTGGCAGAGTATTTTGTTGTACCTGAAAAAATAGCCCTCCGCCGGTTACAATATCCCGGTAAAGAGGCATTTGGCATCTAAACAAAACCCCGGCAGAGAATTATGCCGGGGTTTTCAGCCTTATATCAGACTTATAAAAGCTATTCAACTGTTACTGATTTAGCCAGGTTTCGCGGTTGGTCAACATTGCAGCCCCTGAGCACAGCAATGTAGTAAGCCATCAGCTGCAAAGGTATTGTGGCTAACAGGGGTACCAACATTTCTTCAGTTTCGGGTATTTCTACGTAAAAATCTGAAAGGTCTTTTACTGTCGTGTCGCCCTCAGTAATGATAGATATGATACGCCCTTTTCTGGCTTTTACTTCCTGAATGTTAGAAATCACCTTTTCATACGTTCCTTTATTAGTAGCGATTACCACCACGGGCATTTCCTGGTCGATAAGCGCTATAGGGCCGTGCTTCATTTCGGCAGCCGGATAGCCTTCTGCATGTATATAGGAGATTTCTTTGAGTTTTAGAGCACCTTCGAGGGCAACCGGAAAATTGTATCCCCTTCCTAAATAGAGGAAGTTTCTGGCATAGGTAAATATTTTTGAAAACTCCTTAATTTCTTCAGCCTTTTTAAGAATTTTTGCCACTTTATCAGGAATAGTGTGCATCTCATGGAGAATCTGGCTGATGCGTTCTTCGGTGAGGGTGCCTTTTTTCTGGGCAAGAGCCAAGGCCATTAAGGTAAGGACAGTAACCTGTGCTGTAAAGGCTTTGGTAGAGGCAACGCCAATTTCAGGTCCGGCGTGAGTGTAGGAACCGGCATCCACAAAGCGGGCAATTGTACTGCCTACTACGTTACAAATGCCATAAATAAAGGCCCCTCTTTTTTTGGCCATTTCTATCGCCGCATATGTATCGGCTGTTTCTCCTGATTGGCTTATGGCAATAACTATGTCGTCGGGATAAATAATAGGATTACGATAACGAAACTCTGAAGAATATTCTACTTCCACGGGTATTCGGGCCAATTCTTCGAGCAAGTATTCCCCCACAAGTCCGGCATGCCAGGAAGTCCCTGCAGCAGTGATGATTATGCGGCGTGCATTCAGGAATTTATCAAGATGATCGATAATTCCCGCCATGCTTATGGTGGTTTTATTGTTATTGATGCGGCCCCGCATGCAGTCGCGGATAGTTACCGGTTGTTCAAAAATTTCCTTGAGCATAAAATGCTCAAAACCACTTTTTTCTAATTGACTGATGTCGAGTTCCAGTTTCTGTACTACCGGGTTTTTTTCGATGTTTTTGATGGTTTTTACCTTAAGTTTCTGGCCTCTTTCGAGAATGGCAATTTCTTCATCATCGAGGTAAACCACGTCTTTGGTGTATTCCACAATAGGGGAAGCATCGCTGGCAAGGAAAAATTCATCTTTACCAATGCCAACCACTAAAGGACTACCATTTCGGGCAGCAACCAGGGTATTGGGATTGTCTTTTTCCATCACTACAATCGCGTAGGCTCCAATCACCTGATTGAGTGCAGCCCTAACGGCTTCGAAAAGAGATAGATTAGCGCTTTTTTTAATAAAGTGAATCAGCTGAATGAGCACCTCTGTATCTGTGCTGCTGTTGAACTGGTAACCATTTTGCATGAGACTTTCACGCAAAACAGCATAGTTTTCAATGATTCCGTTATGAATAAGTGCAAGTTCCTCATTTTGTGAAAAATGGGGATGAGCGTTTACATCATTGGGTTCTCCATGGGTTGCCCAACGGGTGTGGGCCATGCCAATGGTACCGTGCAGGTCCTTGTCGGCAATGTGGCGCTCAAGGTCGGCCACTTTACCTTTCGTTTTGTAAACACGTAAGCTGTCGTTGAGAATGGCAATACCAGCGCTGTCATAACCTCTGTATTCTAACCTCTTAAGTCCTTTGATAAGGATAGGTTTGGCCTCGCGAGGGCCAATATAACCAACTATTCCACACATAGGCTGTTGTTTGAATTAAAGGGATGTAAAGTTAATGCAATTAAGGAAGGATTGTATAAACAACACGCAATTTTACCCTTTGGTTGTATATAGCGGGGTCGGTGGGTTGTGTGCCACCTATCACTAGCCTGTAAGCTCTTACTGACGGCCCCGAAACCTGAAGGGTTAGGTGTTTTGTGCTGTCGCGGGTTCCATCAACAATTCCCTGGACATACCTGGGGATTCTGAAGAAATATTTTCCTGCCGTGCTGTTGTAGGTTCCACCAAAATATTCATCCCCTTGATTTTGTTCGGTTAAGAACTTTATTTCTCCTCCTTTCGATTCTTCGTAGAGCAAAAGTTTATCCGGGGCAGCATAGGTACTGTTATTGTCGATATTGTATAGTTCGAGCACGGCATCGTTTATTGCAATTTTTTTATTATGGGTTAGCTGCGTCAATTCAGGCACCCGGAGCTTAATTTTTACTCCCCCCATTGCCTGTAAATAGAGTTTTTCTTTACCCAGTGTTGTATCTTTATTAATCACTTGTTGTTTGAAGGAAGCATTGGCTTGTAGGTAATCTTGATGATTGAAATTATTGAAGCGGGCAGAAGAACTGTTTATAACCAGGCTAAAGCTTAAGCTGTCTTCTTCATCATTTTTATAGTAAATAACCAGTTCTGAAAGGGCTGATTCGAGGTTAATATACATCAGTGTTCCTGTTCCCGGGGCATTGGCTGGTTCGGCAGTAATATAAAGGCCTTTGATGTACTTAATGAATTCATCATTTGTTGATAAAGCGTCGCTGGATGCAGAGAAAATTTTCTGGATGAATGCTGGAGCGGATTGATCTAATCGGATGCGTAAGTGGGGAGCGTACTTTACAGTATCAATGTAAACACTGTCGTAAGGCCTTACCAACATAGTTTTTGATGCAAGGGGGACAGCATTGTAGGCAGCATTCCGTTTTGAATAATAAACACTGTCGTAATATATATCGCTCGTCAATTCATATACTTTGATGGTTTGAATTGAGGTGGTATCGCCGTAAGCTCCTTTTATTGCTAATTTGAGGATTGCAGAGTCGACGACAGGGTTGGTGCCAAAACTATGACCCACAAAAGGCAGGCGCAGCTGTGTGTAAATGCTCGCTGTTGTGATACCAAATACTGGATCCCAGTAACTACCCAAAATATTTTGGGATGTTTCATCTGTTCTTACTGAATCGTCGATGATAGAGTAGGCTTCGAGGGTGATTGTGGTATCTTGTCCAAAAGCTAGCCTATCGCTGGGTGGAATTATATCGGTGCCAATACGATCGGGTTCTTTTGTACATGCACTAACCATAAGTGCAAGTATAGCCACTAAGCTGAAAAAACGGTAAGTTTTCAATGCTTCCAGTGTTTGGGTTCACAAATTTTGAAAAGTCATGCAAAGATGGTGCAAAAGTGTTTAGCTTCTTTTCCCTTCGAGGATTTTGTCGTAAAATTCGTTATATGCGTCGATGTAGGTTTCATCTGACTGCATAGAGAGTACCGGGATGTTGAGGGTTTTAAGATACTCTAATACTTCTGGGTTAATTTTTTCGGCAGCCAAAATAGCCCCATCGGCATACTGAAGGGCTCCTTTGAGCATCCCCACATAATTTCCATCTTTGTAATTAGCCAGGTCTTTCTCGGTAATTCCCGGCATTTTTATTTTTGATTTGAAGTTTTTTCCGAATATAAAATCGAAATCATCGTCGTAAAGCGAAATGACGATTTTTGATTCCTGAAAAATAGGGTTATCCTTCAAGGCACATTTGACATACAGCGGTATAAGGCTTGTAAACCATCCATGGCAATGGATAATACTTGGATCCCAGCCTAACTTTTTAACAGTTTCAAGAACCCCCCGGGCAAAAAAGGCAGCCCTCTCATCGTTGTCTTTGAAAAATTTACCGTTTTTGTCTTCAAACTTGGCCTTTCGCTGGAAATAGTCGTCGTTATCAATAAAATATACCTGCATGCGAGCCTGCTGGATAGAGGCTACTTTAATAATCAAGGGACGGTCGGTGTTGTCAATAATAATGTTCATTCCCGAAAGCCGTATCACTTCATGCAACTGGTTGCGCCTTTCATTTATGTGCCCGTACTTTGGCATGAAGGTTCTGATTTCTTTGCCCCTTTCCTGTATTCCCTGTGGCAAATATCTGGCTATTTTTCCCATAGGACTGTCAGGAAGATATGGAATGATTTCCTGCGATACAATAAGAACCCGGGCGTTATTCATTGCAGTTAAATGTTATGTTACTTTTATGAATTCCCTTGCAAAAGTACAAATTTTTTGTTGATGTTGAGCAAAAAAATAACTGATTATTAACAATATAATGTTTCAGGCGGGCAACTTCGGCTGTAATCAGCGTTTTGCGCAATACCTTCCTTGCTACATTAAATAGCTGAGATTCTGAGGTTAATGCTACTAATGAAATATTTCCTTAAAAATAGCTGGTGTTTTTAGCTCTTTGAATTCTGGTAAATGTATCGAATAGTAATAAAGCAAAGCATCGAGAAGGTATTTACGGTGTGTGAATCTTACATGTAGGTATTGATCGGAAGTATAGGAGGTAAGCATGAGGGCAAAATCAGAAGATACTTCTTTTTCGAGTATCATTGAAGACTCTCCTACCGGGGGTATATCGGTAAATGAGCCCGCCCCGAGGTCGAACCAGGGCTTTTGGGTGGATGCATTGTTTAGGGGTTGGAATCCAAGATAGCGTGCCAGGCGTAGAAGGAACCACAAGGGAAATTCCGACAATTGTTCTTGGCTTTTATTCAGTTGTATTATGGCATTTTCTAGAAAATCAAACATTTCAGTATTTGTCTCAAATTCACGGATACTACGTTGAATCACTTCTGTCATAAAAAAGGCAATGGCCGTTTTTACCACACTTGAGTGCAAGCTTTCAGTATATCGATATAATCTGGCGTCTTTTAAATGAAGCAGTTCGCGGTGAGGGATATCTTCAAAAATAATCTCGAGAAGTGTAAGTGGCTGAAGATAAGCTGGCCGTACGAGTGCCTTTTTGCTTCCCAGTCCTTTAATCATGAAGGATTTTAGACCTGTGTTTCTTACATAAAGTTTCACTACCACGCCATTATCGCCGTATCTGACGTGGTGTAGCATGATTGCCGGGGAGTGGATAACTTGTCTGATAGTTTATTTTTTGATGCAAAGTTATACGTGAATAAAAAAGCCGCCATAATGGGCGGCCTCTTTTATTGAGCGATAGGGTAGGAGGTTATTCGTATATTCTGGGCTGAACTTCTCCTCTAAGCACCATAAGGCCATTCATAGCCAATGCTTCCATTTCATCTTCGCCAGGGTAAACAATGATGGGCCCCAGGTGAGCAACCATTTCTTTGATATAATTAACAAAGTAGGTATTGTGGGCAATACCCCCGGTAAGGATGATTCCATCAACCTGTCCTTTGAGTACAGCCGACATGGCTCCAATTTCTTTGCCTACCTGATAGGCCATGGCATCCTGGATAAGGCGGGCTTTTTCATCACCATTGCGTGCAGCCATTTCCACATCGTATGCGCTGTTGGTACCCAGGTAGGCTACATATCCCCCCTGTCCGGTGATCATTTTTTTTATTTCGTTTTGGGTGTGTTTTCCACTAAAACAAAGCGACACTAGTTGTCCTACAGGTAATGAGCCACTTCGCTCCGGTGAAAAAGGGCCATCTCCATCAAGGGCATTGTTTACATCAATTACTTTACCCTTGCAGTGAGCCCCCACCGATATTCCTCCCCCTAAATGAGCTACGATGAGATTGAGGTCTTCGTATTTTTTGTTGAGCGATTTGGCATAAGTGCGGGCTACCGCTTTTTGGTTTAACGCATGAAAAATAGACACACGTTTAAACAGGGGATGTCCGGCAATACGGGCCACATCTTGAAGTTCATCAACAACTACCGGATCGGCAATGTAAGCTTTGGCTTTGCCCTGAGTACGAGCTATATCGTAAGCTATTAGACCTCCCAGGTTGCTGGCATGTTCGCCCATCACCCCAGCTTTTAAGTCTTCGATCAATTTTTCATTTACCTCATAAACTCCTGAGGGAATAGGCTTTACCAAGCCTCCTCTGCCAACAATAGCCTCCAGTGAGTCAACATCAATGTTGGCCTGAGTCAATTCTTTGAGGATGATCTCGCGGCGGAAAGCAAATTGATCGGTTATTTTGGCAAAGTCTTTTAATTCTTCGGAAGAATGACGAAGGGTTTTTAAAAAGATATTTTTATTCCCTTCATAAACTGCAATTTTGGTACTGGTTGATCCAGGGTTAATAGCTAAAATTCTTTCTTTGCTCATTGAAAGTTAGTTGTTTTTATGAGTTGTTTTGAGCTGCCATCAAACAGGCCAGCGCTATACAATTAAACTTCGATTGTTCGCTTTCGCTTCTCGACATGACGATCACGGGTTTTCGCGTACCCTGAATAAGTCCTGCCAATTCTGCACCCGCAAATCTTACCAGGCCTTTGTAAAAAGCATTGCATGATTCGAGGCTGGGAAAGAGCAAGACATCTGCTTCACCCTTCAATGGGCTATCTACTTTTTTGATGGTAAGACTTTCTGGGTCGGTCGCAAGAAAAATATCCAATGGACCATCCACAACACAGCCCTTAATTTGTCCACGGTCAACCATCTTACAAATGATTGCGTAATCGGCAGCCGAAGGGGGATTTAGGCCAGCCTTTTCTGTGGCACTGATAAGGGCAACCTTAGGTAATTCTATTCCAAACCGGTGGCACATTTCAACAGCATAGTTGAGCATGGCAATTTTTTGGCTTAGGTCGGGAAAGGGAATAACCGCTGTATCGGTGATAAAGAGGAGTTTGTGGTATGATGGCATTTCTAAGGCTGCAACGTAGCTCATTACGGTGCCGGGAATCATCAATCCCTTTTCCTTATTGAGAACAGCTCTTAGAAAATTATCTGTGTTTACCAGCCCTTTCATCAGGATGTCTGCCCCGCCTTCATCTACCTCTCTCACGCACCAGTTGACAGCTTCTTTTTCATCGTTTATTTCATGAACAGAAAAGTCAGATAGTTGAGCATTGTGCTGGGAGAGAAGCTCATGAATCTTTTGTTTATTTCCAGTAAGAATAAAACGGGCAAATCCTTCCTTTGCTGCCCTTGCTACTGCTCCAATGGTATGAGGGTCTTCTGCCTGCGCCACCGCAATCGTTTTCGGCGGAAAGCCTTTTAATCTATTCGCCAGCTGGGCAAAACTTCGGATGGGTTCCATTGAATGAGCCTTAAACGGGTTTATTTGGCAACTAATGCAGCCAGAGCGATAGAATACGTTTTTGTGAGAGCACTATCGCCTCTTGAAGAGAGCACTGCCGGGCACTTTGCTCCTACAACTATTGCCCCCAGTTCTCCTTTCGCCAGCTTTGTGTTGAATTTGTAGAATACATTTCCGGCTTCGATGTTGGGAAAGAGTAAGCAGTCGGCGTCGCCGGCAACTTCACTTTTCAGTTTCTTGATTTCAGCACTTTCCTTGTCGATGGCGGTGTCGAGTGAAAGGGGGCCATCAATAATGGCGCCTTTGATTTGTCCTCTTTCAGCCATTTTTGAGATAATTCCTGCATCTACGCAAGCCTGCATGCCCGGCAGCATTTGTTCGGTTGCGGCAATCAATGCCACCTTGGGTTTTTCATTGCCCAGCGCATGGGCTGTTTGAATCAGGTAATTTGTTATGGCAATTTTTTGGTCCAAATCAGGAGCTGGAATGATGGCAACATCGCCAACAATCAACAGTTTGTGGTAATTGGGGTTTTCCACAACCGTCACGTGGCTCAAAATGGCCTTTGGTGGCATAAGGCCTGCCTCTTTGTTTAAGATGGCTCGCATGTATTTATCGGTGCTCACCAGGCCTTTCATTAAGATATCGCCTTCCCCATTCACAATCAATTCGACGGCTTTGCGGGCTGCTTTTTGTTCATCCGCTTCCTGTATAATTTTAAATTTTCCAGGGTCAATATTTAATTCTCGACATACATTCATAATGGTGGCTTCGTCGCCAACAAGCGTGCCTTCTACAATGCCCAAATCAATAGCATGGTTTACTGCTTCAATAGTATGACTGTCGTTTGCGTATGCTGCTACAATACGCTTGCGGGTTTTGGCCCTTGCGGCCTCAATCATTTGTTCGAGATGGGTAATCATAATTTCTGCTTATTATTTTAATGAGTGTAAAATTCAATCATTCTGCGAATAGCTGCTAAACAAACCGGACAAAAAGAATTACCCCGGAAGGTATTCATCAGACAATCCTGTTGTGGCCGGTATATTCCTTTGGCAGCATATCCCCCGCCCTCAAATGCTCCCGTTAAATGCTTATACTGGGGGGCATTGGGTGTAGGAATGGGAATTGTATCGGCAATCAGGCCTTTCCATTTTCTTTTAAAATCAACCAAAGTAGTAATGTTAGGCTCCCATGGCTCTACATCAAGGGGATACATGTCGTTGTAAGCTACCTCAGAGTTATAATATTCATCGGCTAATCCGGCGAAAGAATGTCCAAACTCATGGATAAATATCTTGCCAGCGCTACGATTGCTGTTTACTGACATGGCATAATGATTAAAAATGGCCCCACCGCCATATTCCGGAGTGTTTACCAAAATATAGATCTGATCGTAAGGGGCACAAGCTGCCACATCCCTTACAGCCTTGAAATTACTGGTCATTAAATAGCGTTCAATACCAAAAGTGTACATACGGCTATCGAGCAGGGTATTCCTCCAGATACCTTTTACCGGTATATCTGTGCCTGACTCAGCAGAAGGGGCTTCAATGCCCCAAATATTGATCTTGTCGCGATATTCGCTGTAAGGGGCATACGAGAAAAGCTCATCAGCAAATTTCTTGCAATCTTGCCGGAAAAGTTCCATATCGGCACTGGTATATCCTTCAGGAATAATAACAATATCAAGGGCTTGTGAAGGATCAGCCGGAGTATGAACATTAAACGACTTGTAATGTATGTCTGCTTTTTGAATATAAGGATCTGCCGGATTGAAAGAAGTAGAAAATTTTTGGATGAAAACTCCCTTTCGGTTTCTGCTGTAGAGGTTTATTTGCGCAGGCTTTTTAGGAAATGGCATTACTACTGATTCTGTAAAAATCCTATCTGCCGATTGAGCTTCATTGGTAGTTTGCCATTCCGAAAATAAGGTTGTGTAACCTCTTGAGTATAGAACTTTTCCTGATTCCTTGTCTATAAGTTCAAAGAAATATTGCCCATAGCGCAGGGTATCTATCAGTGCATGGGTAGACCCTCCCCAAAAGGGTTCTTCTTTCCAGTTATCGAAAACAAAATACTCGTTTTGGGCATTTCCTCCGTGATAATAGTCGAGTCGAAGGGTTTTGTTTTCAAAAAACAGGCTAAACTGGGCATAGCCTTGCTTTATCAAAAATAAAAACAAAAAAAGAAGAATAGGCTTGGGGAAGTGCATCATTTTGTTTTTAAGTAGATTACGCTAAACGGCTTACTGGCGCAAAGATAGTAAGCTTTTGTTAATAGAATAACAAACTGTTTCTCGGGCTGGGTGTAACTGTTTACTTTTCAATTATTAATAAATTAGCAATCGTTTTCGGAACGAAAAAGTTCTTAATTTTACCCACGCTTTCCAAAATACATTGGCTTCATGTTTGGCCTTGAATCCATACTTGCATGCATGCGCTACCGAAATATTAAGCGGCGTGATAAATTCGGCAGGGGATAACTTTTTTTATTCCACCCAGTGAGGTAGGTGGTAGCATTTTATCATTTATTTTTTAATTCTAATTTTTAATCTAAAAACGTTATCCCTATGGAATTGCCATTTGCTGAAAGTTTCAAAATTAAAATGGTGGAGCCCATATTTCGCTCTACCCTTAATGAAAGGGAGCTTTGGCTTAAAGAAGCCCGCTACAATCTGTTTAATCTGAAAGCTGAACAAGTTTATATTGACCTTCTTACAGATAGTGGCACAGGAGCAATGAGCGACCGACAATGGGCCGAGCTCATGCTTGGAGATGAGAGTTATGCAGGAGCCACTTCTTATTATAAATTAAAAGCTACTATCGAAGAAATATTCGGTTTTCCTTACTTTCTGCCTACACATCAAGGCCGGGCAGCCGAAAATGTTTTAATGTCCACGCTGGTGAAGCAAGGGGATATTATTCCGGGTAATTCGCACTTCGATACCACCAAAGGGCATATCGAATTTCGAAAAGCAACGGCCTTCGATTGCACTATTCAGGAGGCCTTCGATACATCTCTTTTACACCCATTTAAAGGGAATATTGACCTTGAAAAGTTAGAGCAAGTACTTAGGTCCTATCCTCGAGAGCGTATTCCCATGATTATTGTTACCGTTACCTGTAATACTTCGGGAGGGCAACCTGTTTCCATGCAAAATCTGCGTGAGGTTAAAGCCATGGCTGATAAATATGGAATACCGGTATGCTTCGATTCTGCCCGTTTTGCCGAAAATGCCTATTTTATCAAGTTAAGAGAACCAGGATATGCTGAAAAATCAATACGAGAGATAGTTGCTGAAATGTATTCTTATGCTGATATGGCAACTATGAGTGCTAAAAAGGATGGTATTGTAAACATGGGTGGCTTTATTGGTTTCAAAGATGAAGAGTTGTTCAGGCGGGCCACTACATATAATATTATGTTTGAGGGTTTTATAACCTATGGAGGTATGTCGGGGCGTGACATGAATGCCCTGGCAGCCGGGCTTAAAGAAAGTACTACGTTTGAATATTTGGAAACGCGAATTAAGCAGGTGGAATATTTGGGCCAAAAACTGCTTGATTTTTGCATTCCTATCCAACAACCTGTCGGGGGTCATGCAGTGTTTGTTGACGCATTAAAGTTTCTACCCAATGTCCCCCGCGAAGAATATGTAGCCCAAACCCTTGCACTCGAATTGTATCTCGAAGCTGGAGTAAGAGGTGTGGAGATTGGAACACTTCTGGCTGATCGCGACCCTGTCACTCGTCAGGATCGCTATCCTGCGCTCGAAACCGTTCGACTGGCTATTCCTCGTAGGGTATACACAAATAATCATATGGATGTAGTTGCTGTTGCACTAAAAAACATTTGGGATCGTCGCGATGAAATCCGCCGAGGTTATCGGATTGCCTGGGAGGCCCCAATTATGCGACATTTTACCGTGCAGCTCGAAAAATTATCTTGAATATTTTAGTTTAAATAAAAGGAACCGCCGGCCACAGGGCCGGCGGGATTATTTATGGGGATTTATGATGAGGGGGAAAAACACTATCAACTTAAACTGTAACTACGTTTCCATTTGGGATAACCGGGAATTACATTTTCAACAGTGATATCGGGATGGGTGGTTAACGATACAGGGCTTAAGTTCCATATTTTTTTGATGCCATTTCTTATGAGCCACTCCGCGGT
This sequence comes from Bacteroidales bacterium UBA2030, assembly GCA_002332755.1. Lineage (GTDB taxonomy): Bacteria > Bacteroidota > Bacteroidia > Bacteroidales > TTA-H9 > UBA2030. The sequence goes on from DDBO01000093.1 coordinate 23,764, forward strand.
AGATTTGCTATGGGAGAAATCGGTGCATAAAACTGCATTACTAATATTTTCATGGCTAATCAGCGCTTCTGCATCGCTTTTATTTAAAATACGTAAACCGGGAATGTTGATATCAGCAGGCGTTCCTGATGTTATCAGTAAGCCTCTGATATTAAATGAGTAGCCTGAGAACTCGTAGTTTTGAAGCAGTCGATTAATGCGTTCAGTGCTCCCTGCTACTATTACCCTTTCCTGATTGTCTGCTGAGAGATAATTTTTTAAGGCTTGCACAAGATGTTCATATTGTATGATGTTACCATAGCTTATTTTAATGCCCGCCTCGGTAATGTCGGAGATTACCGTTTGTAGTTCTTCTCCTGTAAGATTAGCGAGTTTCTCGAAGGATGTAAGCACTTCACCCTTTTTTAGACCTTTCTCAGCAATTAGGGCATAACGATACAGGCGTTTCAGCGTGGCCTGACTTAAGTTTTTATTTATTTTAATTTCGTTTGATAGCATAATTGTGTGTTTTTAAAAAACCAGGGGAATGTGGGGGCATCCCCCTGGGGATCATTGTTAACCAGGAATGAACTTGTAAATCTCAACCAAACCCTGCCATGTTTACGGAGGTTGTTTAAACCTGGCCGGATGGGTTGTTATATTTTAATGGCAATAGTCGTGCCAAGCCTATCAAGTAATTAAAAATCAGTGAATAACACCCAAACTATGCTTTCAAGAGAATAATCAGGCCCTGTTATATGTGCAATATTAAGACAACTTGTTTTGTTTGGTTGTACTAAAAACGGACATAGTCCTAAATTAGTACAATTAATAAGGGATGTTATATTTCCTGAGTTTAAGATATAAGGTATTTCTCGAAATTTTCAGGACACGAGCAGCCTGACTCAGATTATTATTGCATTTCAAAACAGCTTTATGAATGGCTTCTGCTTCGGCTTCATCCAAACTCAAAATTTTATCCTCATCCCTTTTTTGGGGTAAGGGAGCTATGTTGGTTGTGCTAACCGGCATCTGTATACCTCTGCCCGGCTCAGGAATATTGCCGTCGAGTAATACCGCTTGCTCGGCATAATTTTCAAGTTCCCGGATATTTCCAGGCCAATAATAGTTTTGGATTTTTTCGAACAATATGGGAGAAATATAAGGTATCCTTCGGTTGAGTTCCTCTGCTTTTTGTTTTAGAAAAAGGCGGAATAAAGGTTTTATATCTTCCTTGCGTTCGCGTAATGGGGGTATGTGTAAGGGAATAACATTGAGCCGGTAATAGAGGTCGAGGCGAAATTTCCCTTTTTTTATTTCTTCCACAGGATTTCGATTGGTAGCTGCAATAATCCGGACATCGACGGGGATTTCTTTTTGGCCCCCAACGCGGGTGATACGCCCTTCCTGTATAGCTCTCAAAAGCTTGACCTGCATCTCGGGAGGCATTTCTCCAATTTCATCGAGAAATAAAGTTCCTTTGTCGGCTAGCTCAAATTTTCCAGGCCTTCCCCCTTTTCTGGCTCCGGTAAATGCTCCTTCTTCGTATCCAAAAAGCTCGCTTTCAATTAGCGTAGGAGAAATAGCACCGCAGTTAATCGCCACAAATCCCGCATCTTTTCTGCTGCTCGCCTGATGAATCGATTGCGCAAATACTTCTTTTCCAGTCCCGCTTTCACCCGTAATTAATACCGAAGATGGACTATCTGCAATTTTTTTGGCGTACTCCACTAATTCTATCATATTGGGGCTCAGAGCTATTATATCATCAAATGAAAATCTGGCGTGAGAGCCCGTATATTTATTTACCAGATTGATTACCCTGCGAAATTCCCTGAAGGTTACCATGTAGCCCAATTGCCTCTCATCTTGTGATCGAATGACAAAAGCATTAAAAAAGAATTTGTCTCTGAGATTGAATTGAAGAAAATTACCCTCTTCATCCACAAAGGTTTCTCCCGCAAGAATTTTTCGTCGTGCACGCTCCCAATCGGCATATATTTTCGATATAGGGAGATTAACCACGGATGAATAGTCTGTCTGAAGCAAGCGACACCCGGTTGCATTAACCCAGGTTATTTGTTCTAAAGGATTTATTGCCAATACTCCAATGGCCAGATTATTGACCAGTGCATAGGCAAAACGGCTGGCATTCGAAAGTGTTTCTACACGGCCATACAAAATCGACTCTCTTTCAAGAAAATAGCGTGTAATATCAAATAAACCGGAAAATTTTTCCTGATCACCCTCTTCCGGATAAAACATCAATAAATACCCTTCTTCCTGATCAAGTCCCGTATTGAGTCGATCGCAAATACTATATATTACCTCTCCTGTGTTTGGAAGCTTGTCGGGGAGAATTATTTTTTGTTGTTTGCTCCTGGCCTGCATGAATGCCCTGTAACCAGGAAACCATTCCTCAATATGCAGCGTTTCGTCTCCCAATACAGTCAAAGACCCTATAGCTTCCTCCAGTCCCCCTTTGGGATGAAACGATAGGATAGAACCATCTGAAGAAATCAATATAAAACCATAAGGCTTTGAGCCCTGCGTTTGCCAAAGCAGGTTTAAAAGGCCTTCTAATCCGGGTTTCAATACTTCGGCCCTTTGTGGTAAAAAATCATCCTCCCAACTATGCATTTTGTTCAAAGTGTTTTGTACTAAAATCAGACAAAACTATAATAATTTGTCAAATTACTATGTATTATTTTGTTACAGTTTTTCTATTTGTTGCGTTATGAGTAATTTGAAAAAACTATTGGTTTTTCCGTACAAAAAATTAGCAATACATGTGTTGTCGTTTTTGAATTTATTAATTTCGTGACTCTTACGACCTTCACAATTTCTGGTAATAAAATGTTAACTAAATATACGTTCACTGCAGCGACCGCAGAGATCTGGTTGATTAGTCAGGATATGGACCTGATGATGGAGACCCGGAGCATACTAAGACAAGAATATGGCCAGGTTAAATTGTTTAGTAAGTGGGAAGAAATTCATTTGGGGTTGCAGGGTAAGGGCTGTACGGTGCTTTTTGTAGATTTTGAGGGAATATTTCAGCCAGGGCCCCAAAAGGGCATAGAGGAAATAAACTGGTTGCGGAACCAAAATCCTGCCATGGTTACCCTTTTTGCTTTTGGATATGGTAATTTCCGAACAGTGATGTCACTATTGGGTGAGGGTATTGATACGTGGCTGCTTAAACCTTGGGACGAAAACAAGCTGATGGCCACTTTTCGGGTTTGCTTGGCGCTCGCTATAGAGCGACAAAGGAAATATGCATTAGAAGAACTTGGTAGATGTAAATTTCACTTAGATTTTCAACCGGGGCCGGTTTTCTTGAAATCCGACAGGATGCATGAATTAATGGACAGCGTCGTTAATCAAAAGACCTCTTGCTTAATTTTTGGTGAACCCGGGGTAGGAAAAAATTGGTTGGCCACATGGATACATACTCATTTTAACCGTAAAGGATTTCATATCCTTGATTTATCTTCTGGTACAGAGATGATAAATTTAATGAAAAGTCAGGACCTTGTCTTTTGGATTAAAAACGGTTGGATAGAAACCCTTGTCATCGACCATTTGCAAATACTTCCGGAGGACTCAATACCGGTATTTAATAAACAGCTTGAAGATTTTGCAAAGCAAAATCCTCATCTATGCATTGTAGGATTATGGAGCGTTGTTCACGGAAATAGACCCTCAAAAGAGCTGACTTTTTTTGAAGGAGGAATTTTTGAATTACCCCCATTGCGTGAAAGAAAGGACGACATTCCCCAGCTGGCCATCTGGCTGGTTAACGAGATTTGTCAGGAATTTCGAATAAGAAAGAAGGTTCTCCCCGGGCCGGTGGTTCAATCGCTTCTGCGTCTCCCCTGGTTGGGAAATGTACCTGAATTGGCTCAGGCGTTGAGAAATGCTATTGTTATTTCAAAATCAACGGTTTTAGATATTTCTGATTTTGCATTTCTGGTGAGTGCCCGCAGCTCGCCTTTGAAAAAAGAAAAAAACTTTAGGATAATTGAAAAAGAAAAGGACCTTGTGGTGAGGGCTTTAGAGAAACATTTGGGCAACATAAGTCGCGCAGCCAAGGAACTGGGAATTACCCGGCAATCACTATACCGCAGAATGAAAAAATTCGGAATTGAAAGCCTTGTCAATTCCTAAAATTATCTTAAACCCACACTTTTTCTCCGCTTAAACTCTTTTCTTATTAAACGTAGCTCCCTGCTGGTTTGTCCGGCAACACTGGTGTTTTCTTCTGCCCTGCGGAAGAGATAGGGCATGACATGTTTTACGGGGCCATAGGGAATGTATTTGGCAACATTGAAACCCGCTTTTGCCAGATTGAAGCTTATATGGTCGCTCATACCATATAACTGAGAGAACCAAATTCGCTCGTCATTGATTTTCAGTCTATTATCTAAAATTAGTTGAGCAAGCAATTGATTGCTCTCTTCATTGTGTGTGCCACAAAAAATGCTAACCCTATCGATGTGTTCCATTGAAATTCTTAGGGCTAAATTGAAATCGCGATCAGTGGCTGCTTTATCAGGCTGAATAGGGGAGGGGTAGCCCAGAAGCTGTGCTCTTGCTCTCTCTTTTTCCATATAGGCGCCTCGTACAAACTTTAATCCTACTTTGAAGCCTGCCTTTTCGGCTCTTTGAATCAATCCCTGGAGGTATGAAATGCGATCGTGGCGATACATTTGAAGCGTGTTAAATACTATAGTTTTTTCTCTGTTGTATTTATTCATCATCGACTCAACCAGGTCATCAATAAAAGCTTGGTACCAGCTATCTTCAGCATCAATCAAAAGGGGTATTCCCAGCTGAGACGCCTCATGGCAGAGGATGTCAATTCGTTCACGAAAAAGATTTAGTTGGATTATATCTTCGGCTGTAAGAGAATCAGGATGTTCGGTTTTATCGAGTACCGAATGGGGAACAAAGGCTGTGGGTTTGAAAACTGCAAAAGGGATATTGGGATTAGTTGCGGCATTTCTGATAGCGTTGAGTGTTTCTTTGAGAACCGCTTCAATGGCTTTTTCGGTTTGAATGGCTTCTACCGAGTAATCGAGAATTGATTTAACACCATATCGGGATAAACTTTCCACCACAGTATTACAGGCCGAAAGGGTTTCGCCTCCAACAAAATGTTTGTAAACCGTGGGTTTAACAAACCAAGCTGGTGAAATTCCCATCTTTTGCATTCCAATGATCAATGATTTACCTGTTTTTACCATCCAGGGGAAAGCCAGAACGGAGAATAAAAGGCGTGCACGCCATAATTCCTTGTTTTTCAGTCGGTCAAAAGCAATGGAAGTATCTTCAAAGTTAATCATATAAATAAGATGTATTTGTTGGCAAAGTTACCTTGTTTCATGCATCCCGCAAAGGTTTGCGGAAAACCATTTGCAAAAGTCATTTTATAACCGGTTTAAATTAGTAAAGAGGCCTTTAAAACGAGTGGGGATTCAAATAATCCCCATAATTTTGCTGTTAAAAGATTAACATTGTTTTTCTACTAACACCAATCTTGCCTAACATGCATAAAATTGAGAAACACCCTATTCTGGAAGTGCCCCAAACAGAAAAGGTTTATTTTAAATTCAATGGGGTTGAGATAGAAGGTGACAAGGGATTCACCATTGCTGCAGCCCTTCATAGGGCGGGATTTCCGGTACATAGCCATAGTCTGCGCAATCGAGGTCGTAGCCTTGAATGCGGTATAGGAAAATGCGGTGCCTGCGAAATGTTGGTAGATGGTCAGATTAAAAGAATCTGCATTACCAAAGTAGATGGCGTTAAAGAAGTAGCGGAAATTCCTCGCGACTACAATCCCGGCATATCGGATTACAAGAAACAGGAAGCTGTAGATGTTTATAAAACCGAAGTGGTGATAATAGGAGCCGGGCCTGCCGGATTGGCTGCACGAGAGCTTCTGTTAAAGTATGGAATTGACAATATTGTTGTAGATAATAACGGTAAAATTGGAGGGCAATTTCTCATGCAAACCCACCAGTTTTTCTTTTTTGAAAAAGAGAAACGATTTGGGGGTATGCGAGGTTTCGACATTGCCAAAACCCTGGCAGGCGAAAATCATGACGGAATTTTCCTGAATTCTACAGTGTGGGATATTTTGGAAGGCAATCGTGTAGCTGTTAAAGAAATTACTACTGACCGAATTTATTACATTGATGCAGATTATCTGGTAGTAGCCACAGGTGCCGTGCCCTTTATGCCAACTTTCGAAAACGATGATTTGCCTGGGGTTTATACAGCCGCTGTTATTCAAAAAATGATGAACAACGAGCTTACATTGCTGGGAAAAACCATCCTTACCGTGGGAGCCGGAAACATTGGTTACCTTACTTCATATCAATTGATGCAGGCCGGTGCACGTGTTAAAGCCATTATCGAAGCCCAGCCTTATGAAGGCGGATTTCCCGTGCAGGCCAACCGGGTACGTCGTTTGGGAATACCTATTCTCACGTCTCACATTCTTTTAAAGGCAATTCCTAATGCTGATAATACCGGAATTACCGGAGCTGTAATAGCTCGTTGTGAGAACTTTAAACCAATACCAGGCACCGAGACAGTTGTGGATGGTATTGATGCCATTAATATTTGCACAGGCCTTGTCCCCGACGATCAACTTCTGATAAAGGGTGCTGAAATCTTTGGCCGGCGTTGTTATGGGGCTGGAGACGCTATACGAATAGGGGAAGGCACAAGTGCAGTGCTTAGGGGTAAACAGGTTGCTTATGAAATACTCATGGATATGGGAATCCGTTTCCCGTACGATGATTATTTGGCCGTTTCTAAAGAATATATTGATTCTCAGCAACACCCTGTGAGGGTACTGGAGGAACCGTTCAAGCCCGATAAGCAGCGCATGGAAGCCAAGGGTTTTGTTATTATTGACTGCCTTTATGGCTTTGCCTGCAACCCATGCGCTTTTGCCTGCCCACACGGGGCCATCACCAAATCGTCCACCAGTACCGTGCCCCATATCGATTACCAAAAGTGCATTGGTTGTATGGATTGCGTTTTCCAATGCCCTGGTCTGGCTATTTTCGGATATAATCTTAACAAAGATTGGCTTTTCTTGCCTATCGAGTACGATGCCCCCGAAAATGCCGAGGTATATCTGGTTGATAACAATGGAAAAATTTTGGGTGAAGGTTTAATAGAAAAAATTCTGCGTAAACCCAATAAAACGCACATCGCTCGAGTGAAATCTCACACATTGCATGGCGAAGAACTTACTGCTGTAAGAGGCTTTATAATAAAAGATCG
>DDBO01000230.1 GCA_002332755.1 Bacteroidales bacterium UBA2030
ATGCCCATACGCATTGCTACCACCAACTCGCGCGACCGCAAAGAACAAATGAAAATCAGCGAAATGCTCGAAAAAATGGGTTCAGCCGCCTGGGGATTATTTCCCGAGGGCACCGATATAGAACTCAAAGAATCGAGCCGTGGCGATAGCTTCGAAGTGTACGACAGACGCATCATACGGGCCGATTTTGAGATGAGCAAGGCCATTTTGGGCCAAACCATGACCATGGATAATGGCAGTAGTTATAGCCAGGCAGAAGTTCACAAAACAGTGCTCGAAAAAATCCTGGAAAGCGATGCCGACTTTATACGCGACCTTGTCAACAACGAACTTTTTCCCAGGCTTATCATACATGGATGGCCATTGAAAGAATGCCGCTTCGACTGGGATGAAAAAATTGTTTTTACCCCCGAACAGCAAACCGAGCGCGACCGCTTGGTATTGCAATACTATCAGTTAGACCCAAAATATTTTATTGATCAGGGTTATCCAATTTTAGCCCCACGCAATAACGAAAATTTAAGCCACACCGACGATTTTTTTCGCCTGAGCCCCGCTCAGACGGGGCTAGCCTTACTTAAAAAAAAGACCCTCGACTCGCTGTATTGCCCCCTGTGCGGTGAAGTAACCCTTGCTTCTGATCTTCCGGAAGGATTGCCTGAACACCTGGACAAGCTTAAAAAAAACACTCAAAAACTTATCGAACAGATTTATAGGCGCAAAATAAACCCTAATGATGTGCATACGCCAAGCGTTGCAATTACAGCAACTAGTTTTGTAGATGCTGTGGATAAGCATCTGGCCGATTTGAAACTCTCTTACGATATCACCACCGATGATTATAAATTCTATCAAACCATCCAGGAAAATTGCTACCGTTTCTCAGCCGCCAAAAATTACCAGGAAATTCTGATACTTAGTAAAATGCTGGCTGGCCCTGATGGGAAAATACGTTCGTGGGAAGAATTTCGTGAGATGGCCACCCGTGTGCTAGATACCTTTAGGGGCGACTGGCTGCGAACCGAATACGACCAGGCCCTCGTAACCTCTCAGCGCATTGCCGATTACCGCAGATACTTGCAAAATGGTGATATTTACCCCACCTGGCAATACAAAACGCGGGCAGATGGACACGTTCGCGAAGCACATGCCGCTTTGCATGATTTTAAATTGGCAGCCAACGACCCTGCCTGGCGCTTTATTTATCCGCCTAATGGTTGGCGCTGTAGGTGCTATGTAAAGCCTCTCAGCGAAGATGCTCCCCCTCACCATGCCGGTGAAAAAGCTATTGAGACGTTAAAAAATACCATTGACCCGAAAGGTCGCAGCGAATTCGATAAAATGCAGGCACAAGGGTTTGCCAGCAATCCGGCTGCCGATGGAATAATTTTCCCTCAGAAACATCCTTATTGGAATAATGTGCCTGATGAGGTGTTGCGCAAAGCATCTCTTATGGCCCCCGAAAACTTTCGCCGGGTGCATACTGCCCGTAATGGTGTAGGCTGGGTTGATGTGCATCCCCTGCAAAATAATCAGGAACTACAAAATAATCTGAATATTGCCATTGCTTTTGCTGATAAATTTGGCGACCAGATACGTCTGTTACCCATAGAACCTACTCAAAAAAATGCCGATGCACAATTTGTGAGCCGGGCTAATGCCTTATACGAATTCAAATCAGCGCAGACAACCAACTCAAAAAACTTTATAATCAACAGAATAAAGAAGGGAAAGAAACAGGCGAGCAGGCTCGTTCTTGCCACAAAAAACTTGAATATTCGACAGATCGTTGCCGGATTGCTCAGCGCTTTTATGGAAAACCGAGCAAACCATATAGTTGAGCTGAAATTATACTACCGAGGTATTTTTATTGACGTTCCACTCGAACTGATTCGTAAAGATACTACCGATGAGTTAAAACTCACACTCATAAAAACAATCCGGCAAGCCACAAGTGACTTGCCGGGCGGGGGTCCAGGTACATGACCTGGTCCAATTCAATGGTGCAAAGATACAAATAATTTACCCCCTTTGTCAAGTGTTTTATGCCATTTAACGAAAAAATTTTTTCTGTGAAATTGCAAAAGCTTAAAAATCTGCTCGATAGTGTGCCATCTATCGTAGGGCAGGAAGCTGAAAATTTTTTTAAAGACCGATTCCACGAGCAAGGATGGCGTGACGGGCAACTCGATAAATGGCCCCGGAAAAAGATGGACAATGGCTATCCTATCCTTCGTAGCAAAAATCCCCACGGATTGGTAGATACCATCATTTGGGAAGTTTTATCAGATCATCAGGTAAAAATCACGGCCGGCAATCCCCGTAAACCCTATGCCCGTATTCATAACGAAGGAGGTGTTATATCCGTTCGCGTTACCCCACGCATGAAAGCTTTTTTCTGGGCTATGGCCTACAAGGCCCGCGGAGCCGAAAAAGAAAAGTGGAAAGCCATGGCACTCAGTAAAAAAAATACTTTTGTAATATCCATTCCCAAGCGCCAGTATATGGGCAAAAGTCAGGATTTGGAAGCCAACATTATTCGCACAATTACTAATGCCTTAAATCGTATTATCCATGATTGATCATCTTTATCGCGCCCTGGCTGATTTTCTGCTCGATATAAAAGACTCAAACAACGAACCTCTTATTCGTCATGTAGCTCTGTGGAACAGGCAGGTCGATTTCCTGGAAACTGAAGGAACGTTTGCCACCCCTGCCGTGTTTGTTCAGTTTCTACCCATGCAATGGCATCAACTCTCGCAAGGGGTCGAAGAAGCACAGCTACAATTGGTACTTCACCTGGCTTGCACTACCAAGGCCTCTGCAAAATCTACCGATCAATTTAAAGATGCTGCGCTTCAAAGATTTTACTTATTAGCTAACCTTCACAAGTCGTTTGTTTCTTTTACACGTAGTGGCCCATCCTGGATGGCTGGTAATCCCGAACGATTATCGCTGGATATTGATCACGATCAC
>DDBO01000211.1 GCA_002332755.1 Bacteroidales bacterium UBA2030
TTGTCTTATGATGGTTCAGGTTATTTATCCCAGGCTCATTATCAAACAGGTTTTTTGGGGATGTGGAACGATTGGTTAAAATTTGACTATACCCATTATAATGATGGAAAAGTTAAGTCTATTCATCATTATGAATTTGACGATAATACAACTCAATATGAGCTTTCACACATAGATTCGCTTTATTATCCTGCCTCAAATATAATAGTTCATATTGCCTACGACCAGGATGACAATGGTAACGTCGTTCCTGATTCTAAAGGCTATTATTATTATGATGCTCAGGGAAATCTTCAGCATGTTGTAGCTTACAATTATAACAACGGATGGGTAAAGTATGACAGTACCCGTTATATTTATGCCAAGGGAATGCCCACAAGCAGTTTCGCATATCTATGGCAGGGAATTGGTTATGCTGCAGACCCCTACCAGAAAGGGACGTTCAATAACTATATAACAGGAATTGGCCCTGAAGTATATACTAACAATAAATCCTTCGAAGTTAAAATTTTGCCTAATCCTGTAGATGACATTGCCGTTTTACGCGGTCCTGATTTTAGCCGCGTATGGAGTGCGTCGGTTTATCAATCCGATGGTAAATTGGTGCTGTCAACGCAACTTAGCCATCCTCAGCTTAATGTTGAAGATATTAATCCGGGATTGTATTTTGTGAAACTTTCCGATGGTAAAGTTGTTTATACCGGAAAGATGATCAAGAAATAGGTTGCAACAGCTTTTACAATTCAATAATTAAGGCCCCTTCAGGGGCCTTTTTTTATAATTTTCGCTTATAAATTATTGTATTATAACTCTTTATAATATAAATACAGTTTCGTTACCTGACTAATAAAACAAAATTTTTCCTGTATAGAATTTGTTTTTAGTAATTATTTTGTAAAAGTATAATTTTGAATTTCCGGGATTCGACCACCGGAGAATAGGTTCGGTGGTGATGATGGTTTCCACAAGTTTACCCTCTACACTATAGATAAACACCTGTGAGGGTTCTGCTAATTTGAAATTTATATATTCCCGTGCCGGATTAGGAAATGCAATCAATGGATCGCAATTGTATTCAGGTCGTCCGGCTTCAATACTGAAAGTAATAACAAGGGTATCGGCATGCATACATCCGCCTGGGGAGGTAACAAGCACACTATAGGTTCTGGTACCCGCACCAAAACCCGTGGTGTCAGCGATAATCGTTTGGGTTGTTTCACCTGTATTCCATAGGTAGCTGCATCCCGGATTTCCTGCGTCGAGAATTACCTTTGCAAAGGCAGGAACAAGGGTATCGTTACCGAGATTTACCAAGGGCTGGTAGGCAATTTCAACGGTACGTGCTTCTGACCATTCACTCAGTCCACATGGCGTATGTTGTCTAACCCTAAGCGTTGCTATTCCGTAAAATTGAGGATTCCACGCTACTGTCGCCATGTTCCAGGTTGTGTTCAGAGTACCTGATTCCACAGGATTTAATACCCATTCATAATCAGTAGCATTGGCTGCACCCGTGGTGGTATATTCCGATTGAACAACACCCCGGCAAAAAGCAGAATCACCTGTGGGTTGAGAGGGAGCATCAGGATTGCCGAAGGCCTGGATATAGGCTTGACGGGTGAGGGTAGAAGTGGTGGTACCATCGCTCACCGTGAGGGTTACGTCATACATTCCGGGGGTATTGTAAATGATACCCTGGGGATTTTGTTGAGTTGAGGACGCCGGGCTGCCACCGGAAAAGCTCCATTGCCACGAGGTTGGATTTCCGGCAGAGGCATCGCTGAAATTGACTCCTGTGCCTGTACAGGGTAAAGTGTTAGAAGCTACAAAGTTGGCATTTACCGGAGTATAAAGTATTTCCACAGCGTCGAGGTCGAATCCGGCATTGTTTCCATAGGCGGAGCCTGTACCATTGTCCTGAATTTTTATATAGCGAGCTTTGTTCAAGGAAGCATTACCCAGGTTAAACTCATGCATGCCCGTGGCCGAACCTACCAGCTTCCAGGGTCCATCCATATACATACTGGCATACACCGTATAGGCCTCCGGATTATTGTCACTTTCAGTCACTCTGAAATCGTTACCGTTCCCATTGTATATGGTATCTTTCATGTCAAGGATTATCCACCCGTTTTTCCCCAGGGAATAATTGATGTTGTCGGGGGCACCCAAGGCTGCCCAGGTATATCCTTCATCGTCAAAATTGTTTCCTGGTATATAGCTCCCAAGTACTTTATATGCATAACGACCCTGACTGGGAGAAAGAGATATATTGAGTTGAACTGCATTATAAGCCGAAACATTTACTCCGGTTATGGTTTTTGTTTGGTACCCATTGGCTGCAACTTCCACATTGTAGGTACCAGGGACTACGTATTTATGAAAATCGCCTACCTCAGGATCATTGTAAATAGGTACCGTACCATTTATACGGATGCGTGCAGCCACAGGCTGTCCGGTGATAGAATCGTAGACCATGCCTCCGATGCCATAACCGGCATATTGTATGATTGAAAGCATGGCTGGCTTGTTTTTGTTGTAATAATAATAAATCTGGGAAGCTGGTGGTTGCTTGCTGTTCGAAATTTCAATGCTCCAGGCTACACTTCCCCACATACCATAATTAAAATCCTTGGTACTGCCGTTGATGGGGTACATTCCTGCATAGCCGGCAGCGTAGGGAATGTTGCTATACCCGCTGTTGTTGGCATACACAGCAGCCAGATTATGGATATGTGTCTGGTCGAGCGTTACATCAGGACGGTAGCTCCAAGGGTAAGAAATAAACTCCGTACCACTATGATAATCAGTAAATACTACAAAATGTCTTTGATTTAAAAAGTTGCGGATGGCTTTTGTTTCCACCTGCGACCATGCAGCCGGACTATTGCCCTCTCCATTCCACATATAACCTCCGTCGCGGTTGATGTCAACATAATTGGCGTTGTATCGGCTCATCGACTCACGGCCATCGGGATTTACCATCAAAAGCAGGAAAATTTCTCGGGTGTTTACCAGGTTTGTTATTTGAGTGTTGGTTCCATAGCCTTTACACAGATCGCGGGCAAATCTGATGATGTTTTCTACGGTTCCTATTTCATCCCCATGTATGCCTGCTTCGAAAAATACCTCTGGTTCTGCTTCATTTGTAGTTGCATTATCGCTGATTTTCAAAACTGCCAGTTGCCTGCCCTGTCCCGATTGACCTATAATAATTTTCTGACATATATCCGGGAAAGCCCCAACAAGGCTGTCAGCTATGTTGATAATTTGCTGATAAGTATAATATCCTGAAGGTACGTTAGGATTCCAGAAATCCCGGTAATACTCATTTAAGTCGGAGATGCTTATTTCGAAAGCGTAGTTTTCCTTTTTTAATATTTCGAGTTCGGATGGGGTGAGGTAAAGTCTTGCTATTCCCGGGAGGGTTTTTGGCTGGTCATAATTCAATTTATGACTTTGCAGCCAATGAATATCTGATACCTTTTCAAGTTTCACCCGAACTTCCATCTCACCGGGTCTCCAACCCTGTGCGTTTCCATTCATCCAGGGCAGAATTCCCAGTATACATAATATGATTACAGTTAGTTGAAAATTAAGATATTTCATTTTGTAGTCTGTTTCAGCAAAAATAAATAAAATGAATCTCGATATTTTACGTGCCCTTTATGCGAATAAAATAATAAATGACCGGCTGAACGCCGCAAAGGAGCTTTATTCAGCCGGTCAGTTTGAAGAGGTTCAGATAAATTTATTGTTTTACCAAACGGGTTTGAAGTGACTGTGTACCATTTATAACCCTGAGGAGGTATATTCCTTTGGGAAAATGTGAAATGTTTACCGTAAAATGTCTGGTGTTACGGGTTTCGCGTAAGAGGGATTTTCCTTCGGCCGAAATGATTTCGATGGTTATGGGCAATGTCAGATTTGTTGAAATTTCATAGATCCCTTTTCCTGGATTTGGCGAAACAGAGATACCCCTCGTTTGTATTTCTTCCATTCCTAAACCGCTAAAGTCGACCAGCACATCATCAATAAAGAGGTTGTTTCCAAGTTTATTGTAAGATTCAAAAGCGATACGGATATTAGGCTTCCCAAGCCAGGCCGAAAGGTCTATTTGATTACATTCTGCACCCCATCCTTCTCCACACCAATCGTCGGATGTTGTGGGGAAAAATTCCTGGTCGGTTTTAGGTGCGGTCTCGAAAATCCCATTTCCATCAGGTCCAGCGGAGAATACACGTTTCCATGTACCTCCACAATTTTCGCTGATATATACTATAAGTGAGTCTTTTTGGTTGTAACGCTGTGCGTAAGCATGCCTGAAAGAGAGAATAGCCTTATCGTATCCTGTGAAATTGATAGGGGGACTTATGAGTCTATCTCTTTCTCCTGTACGGTAATAATTGAAAAAGTTTATTCGCGCTGCTTGAGTGGGGGTTCCCTGTGCAGATGTAACATTTGAAAGATCCCAGGTGATACCATAATCCGGATTTTCAATAGTCCAGCTTTTGGTATTGAATCCTCCTTCAAAATCTTCATAGAAGGGGAAGGCATATCCCCCCGCATGGATATAATTTTGCTTTGTTACCGAAGCACTTCCATTGGGATTAGTAACGGTGAGGGTTACTGTATATTCACGGTCTTCGTTAAAAATAACCACCGGATTCTGAGAGGTGTAGAATGTGCCATTGGCATAGGTGACTGTGTTCGGTTCAAACTGCCAATGCCAACTTATGGGTCCATAGAGGCTCGTATCGTATAAGTGTACTTCCTGGCCTGAGCAAGGTGCTGGTTTGTCGGCGTAAAAACCTGCAGAAGGTAATAGAGTAGAGCTGACAGTAATGTAATTCTGGTATATCAAAGAATCAGTTCCCAGGTAATTGCTTACTTTGAGTTTTACTGCGTACGTACCCGGGGTGTTGTAGATGATAGTTGGATTTTGTTGAGTAGAAGTAGCAGGTGTACCTCCCTCGAATGTCCATTGCCAGGCGCTGGGTATTCCCGAAGACAGATCGGTAAATTTCACGCTACCAGTCACAGGCACCATAGTGGCATCACTGGTGAATGCAGCAACTGGAGCTGTGCGGTAAACCTTGGTTGACCAGACACCTCGTCCGTATGTGCCGGCCCTAACCCTATCGAATTCATTATTAACGGGGTGATAAACAATCTCAATTTCGCGAATAGAAGCATCGATGGGTAAGCCTTTGCTGAAGGGAATCCAGTCGCTAAGAGAGTTGTCTTTATAAAAAACGCCAAGGTCGCTCGAAACATAGAGCCCTTCCTGTGCCCTTTTGTAGTAGGCAATGCTGGTGTATTCCACATTGGGCAGGTTTCCACTTATGTCAGTCCAGGTATTGCCCTTATTCACCGATTTGTAGATTTTTCCATTGAGGGCCATGTAAATAATGTTGGGGTCGGTGGGGTGGGGGCAAAGGGCAGAAGGAGTTTCAACCGTGGGGAGAGTTGCGCTGAGGTTTGTCCAGGAAGGTTGGCCGGCCATTACATTATCGCTACGGAAAAGCTTTTTATCCCATCGTGCGAAATACAAGATATTGGGGTCGGCTGGAGATTGAGCAACAACCCTGATGTTTTGGTTATTGGTTCCTGCCAGATTGTCGCTGATCTTGGCCCAGGAAGGCGTGGTGCGTATATTTTGGCCCCTCCAGATGTTTTTATAACCTACAAACATTCGGTTGGGGTCGGTTACGTGTAAGGCAAAAGGTGTAACCCAGTCTCCCTCTTCATCAATTCCGAAATTGCCGTTTGCTGCAATAGTATATCCTCCGTTGTTGTTGTAATAACGGGCAATATCTCCGTAATAAAGTGTTGCATAAGAGTATGCCGGATTTTGATAGTCGATCTGGCATTCCATGCCATCGCCACCACGAGTGTCGGCCCAAATGTTGTTTATCATGGTAGAGGTGCCGTTGTCTTGCATGCCAATGATAAGGTGAGTTGTATCAGAAGGATCCTGTCCGATTTTGTAGATCTGGCTGATTACCAACCCGGCGGTATGGTCAGTCCACGATTGACCCTGGTTGGTTGTAGAATAAACTCCTCCGTCGTTTCCAATATAAAGCCTGTTATTCAGAGGATTATACTCAAACACATGCTGGTCAGCATGCACGGCCTGTACTCCGCAGCCACCATACCAGTGTCCGGTAATTTGCCATGTAGCTCCTCCATCCAAACTTTTCCATACATTGATACCGCCAACGAAGATGAGGTTTGCATTCTGAGGGTCGGCGGCAATCTCAAGGTCGTACCATGCCTGGCCTCCGCTACCACTGCCATCGCAACTCCAGTCGAGAATATTTGGGGTAGTACTCATGGTTACGAATGTGCTCCCGGCATCGGCCGAACGGTACAACCCCTTAAATCCGCTACTATTGTCGGAGACAAGGAGATAAACGTATTCGGGATTTGCAGGAGTAACGGCCACTACTGCCCGTTGTCCTCCACTCAAACCTGCCGTGACCTGGGTAAACGAATCACCCCCATTGGTGCTCTTGAAAAAATTAGCACCTGAGGTTGCATACAGAATGTTGGGGTTGTTGGGTTTAAAAACGATATCTTTAAAATTTCCAGATTTTGTTAAA
The DNA here is from genome assembly GCA_002332755.1 of Bacteroidales bacterium UBA2030. Lineage (GTDB taxonomy): Bacteria > Bacteroidota > Bacteroidia > Bacteroidales > TTA-H9 > UBA2030. The sequence goes on from DDBO01000211.1 coordinate 6,606, forward strand.
GTCCAGTTGGCACCTCCGTCGGTGGATTTGTAGATACCTCCTGAGGTAGCAGCCAAAAGCGTAAGAGGATTGCTGGGAAGCTGAACCATACGGCCCACTGTCTTCTCTCCCATTCCATTATTCCATAATTCCCAGGTGATCCCTCCATCGGTACTGCGCATCACCCCTAATCCATATGCATCACCTGCATCACGGTCGCCTGTGCCTATATAAATGATTTGAGGATTGCTGTAATCGATAATAATGGAGGATACTCCCAACGTGGGCAGGCTGTCGGTGTAGCTAACCCAAGACAGACCGTTGTCGGCCGACATCCACATTCCTCCTGAAGGAGCACCTATATAAATCTTATTTGGGTCGGTAGGATGGAAAGCTATTGCATTCACACGTCCCAGTCCTTTGTAACCTAATTGAGTATAGGTGACAGGTCCCAGTGAAATCCATTGGCCTTCGTTGGCAGACCTATTCTTTTGCTTGTATTGTTGCCACTGATTCCAGTTCCAATTGGCCGGTTTGCGTGTGCCATCCGGAAAAATTCTACCGTTGCGCATGCTGTATTCCCAGCGTTTAAAAGGCTTGTATCCACATCCTTTGGTAATGGGTCTCCCTTCCCAGTATTTTTCAAATGCTCTCACAACATCGTAAAAATTCACCTTTTCGTCCTGCATCATTTCTATCCAGTAGGGATAGTCTGCAGTATCAGGTTGAGACGGGCTTTGCGCGGGAAGGATACCCCACATGCCCAGCAACAGAATAAGGAATAAAAATCGAGGCGTTTTCATTGATAGCTATGGTTTTTGGAGGCTTCAAATGTAGTGATTTTTCGGAAATTAAGTCCGATTCAATCTTTTGTAGGCTTCAGTTATTGGTGATTTGTTTTTCTACAGAGTACCAGTGCAGGAAGCTTTTGTAAGGCATTCAATTCGCTTTGAGATAGCTCGATATATTTTTCGTTGGAGAAGATTTTGGGTTTATACGTTTTACTTAGTCCCGGAATTCTGATTTGGCCCTCAGTGTTGGCCCAAGCCTTGGGTAAAATCAGACGATTGGGCAAGGCTTCGCCCTCGTTTTTGAGTAAAATCGCGTATTGATAGCCGTTGGAATTGCAAGTGAAATACCATGAGCCTTCGTGATAGGGTTCACAAGGATGTGTTGCATAAATGGCTTCTCCGAATCTATGAAGCCATTGCCCTGTTTGTGCCAGACGTTCATAAACCATCTCGGGAAAATCACCCGTCTTGTCTGGGCCAATGCCCAAAAGTAAATTGCCACCTCTCGCAACAATTTTTACCAAGGTGTGAATGATCCATTGAGTGGATTTAAAATTATCGCCTTTACCTGTAGAATACCAGCTATCACCCAGTGTGATACAGCTTTCCCACGGATAAGGTAAAGGTTCATTGGGTATCTGCTGTTCGGGTGTCAGATAATTCTCATACGGGCCATGTACGGTACGATCAACAATTAATAAAGAGGGCTGATGGTTTCTTGCTATACGGGCCAACGAGTCCATTCCAATGTCCTGAATCCATTGGTTCTTTCCAAGCCAGGGTTGGGTTTCCGGTGTCAGACTCGCAGCAGGTCTTACCCAACCTCCGTCGAGCCAAAGTATATCAATAGGTCCATAATCACTTGTCAATTCATCCACCTGATGGTAAACGTAGTTTTTAAAACTTTCCCATTTTTCAGGATATTTTGCAGGGTCGTAGTTTACATTGCGATCGGTAGGTGGAAAATAAGGCCACCAATAATCGGGATGATGCCAATCGGGCTTACTGTAATACGCCCCGATGCCAAGCCCTTCAGACCTGAAAGCATTGAAAATGTGCAGTGTAATGTTGCTCAGCGGATGACCCGAAAATGCCGAAAAGGGCGCAGTGATTTTGTAATTGGAATATTTTGAGTCGTACATGCAGAATCCATCATGATGGCGGGTCGTAAAAACCATATAACGCATCCCCGCGTTTTTGCAGGCTTTGGCCCAGCGTGTGGGATTGAAGTTGACAGGATTGAATATTGCAGGTAAATGTTCGTATTGTTTGACGTATTCGTAATAATTTTCAGCATAGGGCCCCCTGCGCTGACACCAGGGTTCATCTTCGGGACATATGGTCCAGCTTTCGGTCACTCCCCAGACACTGTAAGGCCCCCAATGTATAATAACTCCGAATTTCCAGTCGCGCCAGGCTTCCAGTTTTGAACGCACAGCTTCATCTTTGGGTTCCTGCCAGAGTGTTTCAATCGTGGTTTGCGCGGATAGAGATGTTCCATGGATTATGGAAATTAATAGCAGAAGAATGTGAATTAATTTTACTTTTTTCATGGAAACGATATTTTGAACAAAGAAAAAGGAAATTCTTAATATATTGCAGCGATATATTTAAATGATAATTTCTGCAAATACCAGGTTTTATGCTTACACGTAGCGAAGCAGAGCAGCGTCTGCAACAAATTTTTGGATTTCCCTCATTTTACGATATTCAATGGAGGGTTATTAATCACATTTTGCTGGGGAAAAGGGTCTTACTGATTGAGAAAACAGGCTTTGGTAAGTCGTTATGTTATCAATTCCCCGCCACACAACTTGATGGAGTTACTATAGTATTTTCGCCTCTCATTGCACTTATGCGTGATCAGGTGGTCAAAGTGAATTTTAACTGTAGCTATACATTTCAAACAGGAAAGTAAAATTTTAGGATTTCAAATATGTGAAAGTTGACCACCG
>DDBO01000004.1 GCA_002332755.1 Bacteroidales bacterium UBA2030
GGGGGTCGCCAAGCGCGGCCACTATGGCCTCCTTTCGGTCGGTGCGCAGGGTGTCCCATTCGATTAATGCAGAATTATTGTTACAACCACGCCTAATAATTTTAAGATAATTCCGCTTTTTATCGGATTTATACAACGCATATGATAAGCCTGCATTTAGCCATTCATCTACAGTTATACATATTATGTCGTTGTAGTATACTGGCATGGAGGTGTTATTTTTTTATTTTTACCTTATTAAAAAAAATTAAGGTTATGGATAAAGAAGCCCGCAACATGATTGATGAATTGCTCATTGATTACATGATTCTATTAGCATATGTTAAGACCCTGCAAGGCGCACTGCTTGCATTGGCAGAGCAAAAACTTACAAAGGAGGAGTACCATGCTTTTGCAAGCGATTTCTTCACTAACCTTGGCATACAGGGAAATAACATGCTTAATGGTATAGATGAACTGCTATTTTCGAATGGAACAAATCGGATATTCCGGGAACGTTTTGAAATGGAGGATTATGTTCATCGCATGCGCAAGATGTTTGACCTACAGTATGGGTAAGAACACCTTTCCTTACCACCATTAAGTCGGTGAAACAGGAGTACTTTTTACTTCTGATTACCTTTTCGGCTTTTTTTGCTTTTTTGCTTTTCATGGCAATTCGTTTTAAGTGATTAATACTTAAAAGTGCCGGTCTGTTCCCGGCTGCCAGCGCGGTTGGCCGTGTTCCCTCCGCGCTTGGGCAATCCACCTTGACCCGGCCTCCAACGGGTAGCCGGCCTTTGCTACTCCGCCGTGGTGGCCTTCGGGCCGTCACCTTGGGTTTGGATCCCGAGCGGGTTCCGATGTAGCCGCTTACTGCTATCGGGATTGGCATTGCATTACTTGTTTAACTGGTTTACCATTTCTGATATGCGCTTGCTACGCTGCTCTATTATCATACGGGCAGTTTCTAACAATATAGGATGAAGAGGCTTGTGGCCGTTAAAAGCATTCACCACATGATGGTATGCAAACCCGGTTATTTCGGCAATTTTTTTAAGGTCGCCATGCTTTAGCCTGCTTTTAATTCCCAGATCATGCTTTTTCTTTTTCATAATTGGTTAACTTTGCTAAAATTTTGGCAAAGATAATTCACAATTTGCGATTATGCAAGAAAATTTATCACAAAATGCGATTTTTTTTATCATTGAAAGATTAAAGACTTATTTTCAAATAGTTACTGATATTGAATTAGCCAAAATTTTAGGAATTAAACCTAACACTATCTCAACTTGGCGCAATAGGAATTCGATTGATTGGAATTTGATATTCGCAAAATGCGAAAATATTAATTTAAACTGGCTTCTTACCGGCGAAGGTTCAATGTTGCGAACAGAAGATAATCAAATCAAACCTGCTAATTCCTCGACATCTGCATCATCTCCTTCAGAAACTTGTCCTTACTGTTTCATTAAAGATAAGCTCATCTCTTCGCAGCAGGCAACCATCGATGCACAAAAAAAAACCATTAAACTCCTCGAAAAAGAACTTGAATTATGCGTAAGCTCAAAAAAACTTATGCATTCTGCTACAAAACCTGATGAAATTGCACCTGAACTAAAAGAAAATAAAAAACAATAACTATCATTGGATAAGTTGAAAAAACAACTACATTTGAATAACTAATTATCATTTATTATATGGAAACTCAAAAAGAACGCATCGAAGAGCAGTTTCAGGAATTAATAGATAAGGCGAATAAGCTTTATCCAAATATGTCTGAAGCTGTAGTTTTGCTTAACAACATAACAGCTCATACAACCTTTCTGCAAGATTATCTTAATTTAACCTTGCAGACACCTACGGAAACTTCTAATAACCAAATTCCTATTACACAATGCCAACTTGGGGTCAAATTTTAGGTGAAATACGGTCTCTAATTGGGGCTGGTGATAAACTGGCCTTTGATACAGTGAGAAATAAATATTTAAAAGAGCTTTCAGCCTTTACGGGTAGAGATACTATTATTTATGCTACTCGTTGGACTTCTGGTGACGTGCCTCCAAATTTAGTTACAATAACAGATGAGGATGTTCATGCTTTCATGGAGGCTGTTTCGGGTCTTAAGTGTGATAATTTAGACTTAATACTTCATTCAGGAGGTGGTTCTGCCGAGGCAACAGATGCCATTGTTTCATATCTACGACAGAAATTCAAACACATACGTGTTATCATACCACAGGCAGCTATGAGTGCAGCAACTATGCTTGCTTGCTCTGCAGATATTATAATAATGGGTAAGCAATCTTCTATTGGCCCTATTGACCCCCAATTTATTTTACAAACATCCGTTGGCATCCAAGCAATACCTGCACATGCCATTTTGCAGCAATTCAAAAAAGCTCAAGAAGACTGTAGAGAAAATCCAAAAAATTTAAATTCATGGTTGCCGATGCTTAGTCAATATGGTCCTGCTTTACTTGTAAGATGTCAAGATCAGATTGATTTTGGCAAAGAACTGGTTGGAAATTGGCTTAAGGCTTACATGTTTAAAGACGAAGGACCAGAAATTCCCGACAAGATTGCAGAATACCTTTCAAATCATGGTAATTTTAAGACTCATGGAAAGCATATTAGCATTGAGAAAGCAGTTGAAATTGGTTTAAAAATAGAACGACTCGAAAGTAACCAGGATTTTCAAGACAAAGTTTTATCTGCTTTCCATGCTACTATGCATGCTTTTGGAAGCACAAATACCGCTAAGATCATTGCTAATCAAAACGGAAACTGTTTTCTAAAACAGTTTAACCCTGTTCCTCTGCCCAGATGATATCACTCATATAGCTTAATTTGGCTAAAGATCTATCTTTTTACCACCTTTTTTGCTTCCACCCCACACACAACTTTTGCCATTATTTATTCAATTAACTGTAATACATATAGTTAGCAATTCTTTAATTTGTTTTTTACAAGAATTATCCCCCCTTCAATCTTATTATTTATGCATTTTTTGGGGCTTTTTTGGGGATTATATGGTATTTTATCACCTTTTTTTTTACCCAAAACTGACCCCCCAACTGACCCCCCAACTGACCCCCCAACTAATTTTTGAATAATTGTCATCTTTTTAATCACTCAAGGGGAGTTTTAAAAAATAATTGTAGTATTTTTAAGGGTTCTATTAGAAGATTTATTATACTAAAGTGTGATTAAAAAATAAGCAATACAACCTTTTCCAG
>DDBO01000122.1 GCA_002332755.1 Bacteroidales bacterium UBA2030
CTAAGGGTATAAAGGGTAAACTCTGCCGCAGCGGATGAGCCTTCTTGCAAGGTTACAGTAAAATGATCCTGGGCTGGATTGGGGTATACTTCTATGTTTGCTGCAACATATGGTGTTATGCCCGTACAATTTTCCACCTCCGTGTAAAACGGTTCAGACCAGGCCGATGCTCCGCAAACATTTATACTTCTTGCCATGATGGCTGCTGTGCCTTCGTAACCTTGTTCCCAGTATACACTCACTGTATCACCTGAAGTAAACAGGCTACCCGCTTCGGCGGGTTCAAGGCGCCACTGGTGGGTTTGGTTAGCAATGGCCGGCACGGTATAGCGGCTGGCTTTTCCCGAGGCCGAGCAGGCATGTATGGGGCCAGTGGGACGGTAGGGGGGCATCAGCATAAAAAAATCACAGATAAGGACGTTGAAAGTCCAGATATCATCATTCCCTGAATGAGACAGGCAAGTAATATCCCCATTGTTATTTTTTGCTTTCACTGATAGGGTATATCTTTGATTGCTACTTCGCACAATTGCATTTTTTCTGGCTGGGGCTTCATTACCCGTACTTCCAAAACATTTACTGCTTAAAAGATTGCCCATAGAATCGATTGAAAGTACCCAAATATCATTATTCCACGATGGTTGATGATGCCCCTCCACATCCCCATCGGTTGAATAGCTACAGCCAACAACCACATACGTCCCGTTTTGGGCAGTATCTATATAAACCGGCCATTCTAGATCACTCCCACCATAGCATTTCTGCCAAAGGATGGCACCAGAGGTGTCGCATCTCACTATCCAGATATCCCCAGAACCGCCGTGATTACCACTCACATCCATGTCATTAGACCTAGTATCTGCAGTAAAAACAAATCCGTCTTTCAATGGTAAAATATCGCGACCCAAGTCGTTCTGACTTCCTCCATAGCAAAACTGCCTCAGCAAGTTACCTGCGCGGTCTATCTCGTAAATAATTACATCTTCATCGTAATCTTCTGATTTGCGGCACTCCACCATGCCGCCCCCGTGCTCGGAACTGCCGATGATGTAATAGGTGTCGAGGTCTTTGCGCAGTGTCTTGCGAAGAGAAAGGGCATTGTCGTCATAGTAATTTCCTATGGTTTTCTCCCATTCCAGTTCCCCATCTGGGCTGAACTTGCATATCCATAAGTCATTTGTACCATACACCACGCTTACATTATAGCCTGCGAAACTCACCCTTGATAATACCAAAAGGCCCTTATCGGATGTAAGGATGGCATCCCTGAGTTGCTCATTCCATGGGCTGCCAAAGGTACGCTGCCAAATGATATTAAAGTTACTATCGAGTTTTACCAGCCATAAATCTGTAGGCCCTTGTATCGGAGTGTTTAAGTCACCATCATCAGAACTAGTGGAACCCACGGCATAATAGGTGTTGTCAATGTTTTGAATAACTAACGAAAAAGCATCATTTTGGGATCCCCCATAGCAGCGCTGCCACAAAAAATTTCCGACAGTATCCAGGCCCATAAGGTTGGCATCATATGCTCCATGGTAACCGGGTATCTGTAATTGGTTATCATAGACAGTTCTGCTTATTATATATCCAAATTGTGTCTTTATTAGACTAGATGGATTGTCTGCATTATCCGATTCATAACAGTTTTGCCAGGCAATGTATTGAGAATTAGAGGTTTGGGAAACAAGCCAGAACAATGAAATTAGAACAACTTTTTGCATAATGGTAGGTTTAAAATTTATAAAGGGTAGCAGGCTGGGTTTGCTCCTGCCACCCCATGGAATTTCAATTTATTTAACTATTATTTTTCCGGTTGCCTGCCGACTTCCGGCTTGCAGAAGATAATAATAATCACCGCTACCTGCCTGACGGGTGTCCCATATCCATTGTCCTTTATTTTGTTTTAAAACAATGGTTTGGTTAACTTTTCCTAAAGCATCAGCAATGGTCAAAACAGCATAATGAGTACCCGTAGGTAGTTGGTAGTCGAAGACTACCCAGGTGTCAGCAGGGTTGGGTTTTATAGTAATTTTTATGTCTTTTATGTTATTTCCTGCCCGAACCGGTTTACTTTGCTTAAACCACGTGGGCTGGCTACCAGGACAATGGCAAAAATGACCATTATTGGTATATTCTAATATGTCTCTTGCCATGCTTCCTGCTTGCCCCATGCTGTTGTTGGCATAGGTATTTAACCAAGCCAGTTCTGTGCTGTCGAGATCGTAAATGGTACGGCCCATCTGCTTTAATTGCACCTGGAAAGTGAACATATCAGCAAACGCATTAAATTCGTCCAGTGCATCACCATCAAGCCCGTATTTGCCGGGAATGGCATCGAGCACGAGATAGGCCGAATCGGTTTTCCCCTCTTCGAGATAGGTGAAAGCAATTTGCTCATCGCCTACCGGGCTGTTGAGCTTCGTCAACCAATGGCGAATATAGGGTATGTCAACAACTGTATCGTTCAGGGCGCTCCTGAGCAGTTTTTGGGCAGCTTGCACACGTTGGGTGTTGAACTCGTTCATCTGTTCAATCATCACCGTTTTGGCCGACGAACCCTGAGCTACCTGTTTCAGTAGGTCAATCATGTAGCCGGGCAAGGGGTTTTCCTTCTGTTCAAGGTAGTCCATCAGGCTGTTGTTGCGCAACTCGTCGGGGTTGGCTGCCAGAATCTCAAACAACTCCGACTCTGGAATTACCTGGGTCTGGTTGGCTGCCGTGCGCAGCACCTCTTCTGACAGGAAGGGCGATTTGGCCAGCAAATCGGCTACCAATTGCCACATCTGGTAGGGTTGGGCCGATTCTATATCCAGTATGGTCCCCGTGGTGCTGCCTCCGTCCTTTAGGTAATCGTAGAGGCCTCTCACATCGTTATAGCTGCTATCGGCAAGGGAATACTCGACAGCCACGTTTCCTTTCTCCGCAGGATTGAGCACCAGCAGGTCGTCATCGCTAGTGCCGCCACCATTCGTATAGTGTGATGGACATGTATTTTGGGGGGCTGCGATAAGTTTAAAATACCAGTCCTGATGTAAAGGTTCTGGATCAATTACATAAATTTTAGTAGGTTTCTGGTTAGCAATCCCAGTATAGTAGTAATAATTGATACATTCTCTTCCCTCATTCCTGAAATGCCACTCATTGCTTGCATTCATCGAAAAAGTATTCCCTGAGGCATAGATAGACGCTCCCATCTGGCCATGTATTTTTGCTTGATATGGATGATCCCCAGTAACCCTGAAATCCACCACGTTGTTGGAGTTGAGGTTGCATTGGTAGCTGAGACCTGTGCCATCATCCTCAGCATCAAACCTGTTTATTCCATAAGCATAGTTGCCAACACTTAGTCCTGTAAAGGTGTTTTTGTAGATTACATCCTGAACGCACGGGCAATTATTAGCGG
>DDBO01000138.1 GCA_002332755.1 Bacteroidales bacterium UBA2030
CACGTCTCAACCACACCCTGGTTTTCAACTTCCTTGATTATCGCAATTTTTTCTTCAATACTCCATGTTCTTTTCATAACTCAAAATTAGTGTTCTTTTTCACTAATCGAGTCCAGTCTTTTAGGGGGCTAGAACATCCCGTTGTGGAGGCCCAACCGGGAATAGCTTTATCGGTAAACAGAAAGATGTATAAAATATAGATGCCGTAGAGAAAGGCCAAGCCTGCAATGACCAGTCCCAGAATGACACTAATCCGTAAGGGTTTGATACTGAAAGAGGTGATTCCGGCCAGGGCTAACTTCATCATTTTCTTGAAATTGTAGCTCGACTTACCGGCATATCTTTCAGCAGCCTCATAGGAGATAGAAACCTGTTTAAATCCGGCCCAGCTTACGAGACCTCTTAAAAAGATGTCACTTTCTTGCATGTTTCTTATCTCATCAGCTACTGCACGGTCAATGAGTCGGAAATCGGCCGAACCTGGGGGTAAGTCAATGTCGGAGAGAAAATGTATGAGACGGTAGAATAATTTGGAAAACAGGCGCTTGTAAAAGTTCTCTCCTTTGGTTTGTTTCCGTAAGGTGGTCACTACGTCGTACCCCTTTAACCAATGATCTACCATCTCAGGAATGAGTTCGGGAGGGTGTTGCAGGTCAGCATCAAGCGAAACAATGCAATCGCCGAAGGCATGATCAATACCGGCTTTTAAGGCATGCTGATGACCAAAATTTCTTGAAAGTTGTAGCAACCTGACATGAGCGTCGTTGGCCGACAGTTTTTTAATGCATTCTGCAGTAGAGTCGGTGCTACCATCATCCACAAAAATCAACTCATAGTCTTCAAAAGAAGCTATTTGAGGGCTAAGCCGTGCATATAATGCGTCGATGTTTCCTGCCTCGTTATGACAAGGTACTATTATCGATAACCTGAATCCTGTGTATCTTTTCATAGGCGGGTTGCAAAGAGTAAGGTCAAAATTACGCATTTGCGAGCGTTTTATTTCTGCTCCACTTCCCTATATTTGCGCAATCTAACTATTTACAACCATGAAATCCATTTTCAGGCTTTTATTTATCCTTTCAATCATTCTTGGGAAGATTCAAACCACCCATGGGCAAGGCGGAAATCCTGATGCTCAATTTCTTTCAGTTGTTCGTGAATATACCTTGCAAAAGGATGGTAGCCAGGAGTATAAGGAGTCTTTCTCAATAAAATTGCTCACTCATAATGCATTCCATCGCATGTATGGTGAAAGTTTTATTGTGTATAATCCTCAAGTCCAGAAGCTTAAAATTCAAAGGGCCGAAACAATTATGGCTAATGGTAAAAAAGTGCAGAATCCTGCTAACGCATTCAACGAAGTTTTACCTTCCTGGGTTAGCGGTAGTGCAGCCTTCAGTCACTTGAGAGAAATGGTAGTGTCGCATACAGGACTGGAAGTTGGAGCTACGATTTTTCTTGACTACAAAATCGAAACTCAGGCGGGTTATTTCCCCTATTTTTCAGGTGCTGAAGTTGCATCGCTTACCAGTCCCGCTGAAGCCTTTAAAGTGATTATCAGAGTGCCTGCAGGCACACAACTTAATTATAAGGTATTGAATATCAGGCTTGCACCCGAAATTACAAAAGAAAAGAATTTTGATGTATATGTTTTCAATTTTGGTGCCGTACCAGCTCTTCCACAGGAAAGTTTTGTGCCCAGGCGTTATAGTTACCTTCCTGCCGTTGTATTCAGTACTTCCGGCAATAGGGATGCTCTCCTCGGGGTCGGTTCAGTTACAGATGCCCAGCTTCCGCCGGACGCAATCAGGGCTGTGCGCGAGTTGAAAGAAAAGGCACAAGATACCCCTTCATTGGTAGCCGCTGTGAGAAATATGGTTGCTAACGAGTTGGCCTTAATTCAGGTGAAACCTGTTTATACCGGTTTTAAGATGCGCAACCTTCGCGAAATATGGGAATCGAGATCTGGAACCATGGCTGAAAAAGCATATTTGCTTGCAGCCCTTCTCCGCGAAGCGGACTTGAATGCCACTCCGGTATTCGCTCTCCCATCGAATGTCGTACTGGCCGACCTTTTACCTGCTTCATTGATTGAAGATTTTTACGTAAAAACTGAGGTTGATGGGTTACCTGAGATATTACTTTCTCCCATTTCTGCTTCAACAAGAGATGAACGACCTTATCTTTTTGGGATGTCTATATTTGGCAAAGGCAGAAATGGTAAAATGGAAAGAACAGATATTCACCCGGTGAATTCGGAATACAGAGTGGAAGGTGCATTAAATATTGATACAGGTATTGCTGTCTCTGGTAACATAAAAGTTAAAGCAGAAGGTATCTTCCATCCTTTCTTTGACCTGATAAAAGATAAAAATGCTTTAGCTACTACTTTAAAAAACATCCAGGGTGATAAAACCGAGGTGACTCTGCAACGATCCAATCCGCGCCGGGTGGAAGGCTCAATCAGCTTGAGTGAGCACAAAGGATTGAAGAAAAAGGGAGATGTCATTTTGCTTGAAATACCTCATGCAACCTCCGGTGTTGATTCGTGGAATGCCAGAGTGCTGACATCTGCCCGCGATGTGCCTTTTAGCCTGCCCTTCTTTGTTCTTGAAGAATATAAATATACAATTACTCTTCCTGAGGGCTGGGAATTGATTACTCCGGAGTATACACGAGAGGTAAAGAAAGATTTTGGGGGAGTGTCTCTGAAGCTTTCGATGAAAGGAAGAACCCTGGAAATATATCAGGCTATAGAGTTTATTGAGAAAGAAATCAGTGTTCTAAACTACCCTTCACTTCGTGAAATTCTGAATACCTGGTACGATCCGGGATTGCAGGTTTTAGTCTTCAGAAAACATTAATTCAGCATATTTTAGACTTGAAAGCTATATTGGTGTATACCAACAACTTTTCTTAAGTCGTTATTCGGTTTTAATGGACTTAAATGAAAAAGCCACCCGACGAGGGTGGCTTTGGTCTATCAGTATTCTGCTTCTAAAGTTTTTTATAACAGAACCACCAATCAAAACATTCATATTGCGATGGGCGTTTTTTGGCGGTTTCCACATCTTTGGCAGGCGGAATAATTACTTTGTCACCCAACAAACTGTTGTTTGGCCAGTTGGCAGGAGTAGCTACACCGTTTTGATCGGTTACCTGAAGGGCTTTGAGGGCACGGAGAATTTCTTCCATATTGCGACCAATTTCCTGAGGATAGTAGAGGATCAGGCGAACGATACCCTTGGGGTCGATCAGGAAAACGGCACGTACGGTATTACTTCCTTTTCCCGGGTGCACCATACCTAATTTGGCAGACACTTCACCAGCTCCGTCGGCAATGATAGGAAAGGGAATTTCTACCTTTAGTTTTTCTTCAATCCATTCATGCCATTTGATGTGACTGAAAACTTGGTCCATCGAGAGGCCCAGAAGTTCGGCATTTAGTTTGTCGAATTCCGGTTTCAGCTGAGAAAAAGCCACGAATTCGGTGGTGCATACCGGAGTGAAGTCGGCCGGGTGACTAAACAATACCAACCATTTACCAGAATAATCCTGAGGCAGTTTTTTCATTCCGTGAGTGGTGAGTACTTCCATTTCGGGCAAGGCATCGCCCAACAGGGGGAATTTGCTAACACTGTTTTCCATACATATTGATTTTTAATGGGTTAATAATTAATTTTTTAGGTAGGCTGTATACATCCAAACAAGTTTTTCTTGCTGGCGAATATAATCGCTCATCAGAGCGTTGGTGCCTTCATCTCCTGCTTTGGCAGATAGGTCAAGCAATTCACGTTCTTTAATAAGAATGGTGCGAAATGCCTCGAGGATACTGCGAATGCTCTCTTTTCCATCGGTGAGGTTTTTAACCTCTTTTACATCCGAATGATTGATGAAATCGGTAAATGAGTGCATAGGGGTGTAGCCCAGGGTAAGAATGCGTTCGGCTACTTCATCAATTTTGACCTGAAGGTCGGTGTAGAGTTCCTCGAATTTGAGGTGAAGTTCGAAGAATTTGTCACCTTTGATGTTCCAGTGAAATCCTCTGGTGTTCATGTAAAAAACGTGGAGGTCAGCAAGCAGCAAATTCAATTTTTCGGCAAGTTGCTGAGATTGATTGACATCGAGTCCAATTTGACTTAAATTGTTCATAGTGTGTAGTTTTTATGGGTTATACATTAATTTTCGAAAAATCCGGTGAGTTGAAGTTTAATATCAGTGATGCGGAATCCCTGAATTTTCTTGCGATCAAAATACTCTTGAATTAAACGGTCGAGATCAGGATCGTAGTAATCTTCCATTCGGTCTGAGGCAGCACAATAGAGATGATGATGTGGTGATTGTATGGCATCATAGCGCTGTGTCCCCTGGTCGGTTTTAACTCTTTGTACTAATCCTGCCTTACAGAGCGAGTCGAGGGTGTTATAAACCGTAGCGGTTGAAAGTCCCGGGAATTGACTTTTCAGTTCATTGTATAACATTTCTACAGTGGGATGGTCGTTACGGTCGATAAGGGCATTGTAAACAGCTATCCTTTGCGGTGTAGCCTTCAATCCCTTTTCTATTAGTAATCTCCGTATCTCGACCAAATTGTTTTTCATTTTACAGTATGTTTTAACTGATAATAATTACAATCTAAGTTTTATTTTGTTCATTGAATTCATAAAAAAGTAGAATTTTTTTTAAATAAAACTGGTTTTCTTTTATAAGATATTGATAATAAATGATTTATTTTTTAATCAAAAGAATGGGTTCTTTTGAGAGATAAAAATGTCAGGGCATAAATCAAAAGAGGAATAGGAATTTAATTTTTTGTTAGGTTTGGGGATTGGCCATTTGATCTGTAATATATTGAAAATCAGCACCACGTTAAACTGGCAGAGAATTCTTCGGTGGAGATTCCGAAACCTTACCGATAGACAAGTTGTCTATGGGTTAAGTGTAGCTGTGGGTATTCTCAGTGGTTTGGCTGCCATGGTTCTTAAGAATACGGTCCATTTTACACATTTGATGGTTTCGAGTGACTTTGGGTTGGGAAGCAACAGTATTTTGCTTTTCCTTTCTCCGGCTATTGGTATTCTATTAACCGTATTATTTGTTAAAAGGGTTGTGAAAGATGATATTTCACATGGAGTAAGCCAGGTTTTGTATGCTATTTCACGAAAGAGCGGCCTCATGAAGGCACATCACATGTTTTCGTCGGTAATAGCCAGTACGCTCACTATAGCATTTGGCGGTTCTGTTGGAGCAGAGGCGCCTATAGTACTCACGGGTTCAGCTATCGGAAGCAATTTGGGAAGATGGGGGAGGGTTACATACAAACATCGTATTTTGCTTATTGGGTGCGGTGCAGCAGGTGCTATTGCAGGTATTTTTAAAGCTCCTATTGCAGGTATTGTGTTTGCTGTAGAAGTATTGATGCTCGACCTTACCATGGCCTCTTTGATTCCGTTATTGCTTTCAGCATCTACAGCCTCAGTCATTTCTTATTTCTTTCTGGGCAAAGATGTCCTTTTCGCCTTTCCTTTGCAGGAAATCTTCGAACTCAGAGATTTGCCTTTCTACCTTTTGCTGGGCATTTTTACGGGTTTTTATTCTCTATACTTCACCAAAGCATCTGACCAAACGGAAGAATTGTTAAAAAGAATTCAAGAACCTGTAGCTCGTGTAATTAGTGGCGGACTGATACTCGGAGTGCTTATTTTCTTGCTGCCAGCATTATACGGCGAAGGTTACGATACATTGAAGCTGATGCTCAACGGTAGGGGCAACGAGATTATCAACGAATCCATTTTTGGTAAGTGGGACATTTCTACCTGGCTTTTTCCTGGAGTTCTTCTCATCATTTTAATTCTTAAGGTAATAGCCATGGCGCTAACCAATGCGGCGGGTGGCATTGGCGGAGTTTTTGCTCCTTCATTGTTTACAGGCGGGCTAAGTGGACTCTTTTTTGCTCGCAGCTTTAATCTATTATTTGGCACGCAATTACCTGAAACCCATTTTGTATTGGTGGGAATGGCCGGAGTAATGGCAGGAGTGATGCATGCTCCTCTTACGGGAATATTTCTGATAGCTGAAATTACAGGCGGTTACCATTTGCTTACTCCCCTGATGATTACGGCTGCAGTGTCGTATATCACCATCCATTATTTCGAACCGCATTCTATCTACACTAAAAAACTTGCAGTACGCGGCGAGCTGATGACACACCATAAAGATAAGGCCGTTCTCTCCCTTATGAATGTTTCCAGCCTTATTGAAACTAATTTTAAGACTGTAAAACCTGAGTTTACCCTCGGAGAATTTGTCAAAGTGGTTGCACAGTCAGAGCGCAATGTATTTCCTGTGGTGGATGATGAAAATAATTATCTGGGAGTCGTTTTTATTAACGATATACGGAACATTATATTCGACCATTCTCTATATGAAAAAATTTATGTGCGCGACCTGATGTTTATGCCCGACGTGCAAGTCTCGCCCACTGACAGTATGGAAGATGTTGCACTCGTATTTCAAAGGACATCCCACTATAATTTGCCTGTGATTGATAAAGGGAAATATGTGGGTTTTGTATCGCGTGCTAACGTTTTTTCGCAATATCGGAAGTTGTTGAAAGAGTTTTCGGAGGATTAGAATGTGTTTCAGGTTCCAGGTTCCGGGTTCCAAGTTCCAGGTTCCAGGTTCCAGGTTCC
>DDBO01000014.1 GCA_002332755.1 Bacteroidales bacterium UBA2030
TCCGGGTTCCAAGTTCCAGGTTTCAAGTTCCAAGTTCAAGGTTTGTTTTCGATTGATAAATTGTTGAAAATGTGTGAGAAGCTTAATAAAAAGTTAAATTAGGATCGGCTTTGATCTTGTCTTTCAGGCAATTGGAAAATCAGTTTAAGTGAATAAATGTTTAAGAGAAATGCCACATGCGCTATTCTTCTCCCTTCCATTCTTTAAAAAATTGCTTTAAAAAGTTTTCCATGAAGCGGTGTCGTTCTTCGGCTAAGCGACAGCCTTCCGCAGTATGCATGCGGTCTTTGAGCAGGAGGAGTTTTTCATAAAAGTGATTGATTGTGTGACTGTTGGCCTTGCGATATTCTTCCCGAGTCATATTGGTGCGAGGGGGCTGTTCTGGGTCGTAAATAAGCCGGTGACGACTTCCGCCATAAGCAAAAGCTCGGGCTATGCCAATGGCACCAATGGCATCGAGGCGGTCAGCGTCGATCACCACGGCTGCTTCCAGACTGTCAGGCTTATGACGACTGCCTTCGCCCTCAAAATGGCATTGCCGTATTATCGAAATTACCTTCTCTCTTTCCGCATCATTAAAACCTGACGTTTCGAGCCAGTTTGATATTTTGTTCCAAATCTCTTCGCCGAGAGTATTCAGTTTGGGGTCGGGCAGGTCGTGGAGCAAAGCTGCTGCATGGCAAATGCGTTGATCAGCCCCGGTTTGCTTGGCCAGACTGAGCGCGTTGCGCTCCACCCGCTCTATATGAAACCAGTCGTGTCCGGAACCATCCTGTCGGGTATGTGTGCGCACCTGTTCTTTCAGATAATCCAATCCTTCAGAGGTATTTACATTCATAGGCAGAAGTAATCTTTAGTCAAAAGTAACGCTGAATCGGGCAAAATTCTGCTTTTTTCTACTTTTGCGGGCCTTTGACTACCTTAATTTTTTTATCAATGGACAAAAAGACCCGCTCCCTACTGTTGATATTTATTCTTATTACCTCTTTTGTCAATCCTTTTATGGGGTCGGCTGTTAATCTGGCGTTACCGCATATAAGTCGGCATTTAGGCCTCAATGCAATACAGATGAGTTGGGTAGCCATGTCGTTTATACTGGCTTCAGCAGTGATGATGGTACCTTTCGGGAAATGGGCTGATCTTCGGGGTCGTAAAAGGATATTTGTTGTAGGTTCTGCCATTTTTGGATTATCTAGCCTGGTATGTGCCTTAAGTCCCAATTGGGAGATATTGTTGACTGCGCGGGCTATTCAAGGTATTGGTGGTGCCATGATGTTTGCAACAAATATGGCTATTCTCACCGATATTTATCCTCCTCAGGAAAGGGGGAGGGCGATAGGTACCAATGTTACAGCCGTTTATCTGGGTCTGTCATTAGCGCCAGTAATCAGCGGGTTTATGATAAGGGAATGGGGCTGGCAAAGTATTTTCTATTTCACTGCTTTCCCAATATTGTTCGTAAGTTTCCTTACGGCAATACTTGTAGGTCAGGAGTGGAAGGATGAAAATGCCGGCCGTTTCGATTGGCAAGGAGCTTGGCTCTATGTGGTGTCTTTCAGTGTGCTGATGTACGGTTTTTCTCACCTTCCGGGTTGGGTGCCCGGCTTTTTTACCTTCTTTGGATTATTGGGGATTTTTGGGTTTGCAAAGTCTGAATTGCGCAAAGAGAATCCTGTCTTTGATGTCAGGCTGCTGAAGACCAACCGCCGTTTTGCTTTTTCAAACCTTGCCGCCCTTATCAACTATGCTATGACCTTTGCCATCACTTTTATGTTGAGTTTGTACCTGCAATATGTGAAAGGGCTTAGTCCGCGCGAAGCAGGTCTTATATTGGTAATGCAGCCTGGTATGATGGCAATGGTTGCCTGGTTCTCGGGCCGACTATCCGACAGATACGATTCGCGCTGGCTGTCTTCAGCAGGTATGGCCTTAATTACCGTTGGACTTATTGCCCTGATCCCTCTCGGGGCACACTCATCTTTGTTGTATATTTCTTTGGTGCTTGCATTTATAGGTCTTGGTTTCGGGCTTTTTTCATCACCCAATACCAATGCTGTGATGAGCAGTGTGCCACGCAAATTGCTGGGTACAGCTTCGGCAACGGTAGGAACAATGCGCCTCACAGGACAAATGATTAGCATGGGTATAGCTACGCTGCTTCTACACCTTTTTATCGGAAAAGAATCTCTTGCCAACCATCTTGATCAATTTATAGCTGCGCAACGAATTGCTTTCATAATATTTGTGGTACTCGGCATTGTTGGAGTTTGGGCCTCTCTGGTCAGGGGCGGGCACCAGTGGATGGAATAACCCACTCCCCAGGTTTTCGCTTATCTTCAAATTGTTCGACGAGAAGAAAAAACTATTTTGTTCTCTCTCTTCGTGGATCAGGTTTAAAGGGCATTTTAGCCATTTTTTGTACGGTAAGTGAGGGATGTCCAAACTCCTCGGTCAGGGTGCCCAACAACAAATACATGCCTTTGCCCTGAAAAGGATATTTCTTCAGAGAGTCTGAAAAGTGAACGGTATCGAAGAGTTCTCCGTCGGCATCAACAAAATTGCCAAAGTGCATCAGTTCGTTGTTGACGGTTTTTACGTATTTCAGGGTTACTAAATAGCCGAGCATTCGAACCGTTTTGCCGACATGGTGTATCATGTCGCGGGCTTTTACTTCGCCCCGAAAAGTGGTTTGCAGAAGATCAAACCAGGAAAGGGTGACGGGGAAGCCGAGCAGTTCCATCTCGTCGTACGCATCTTCAATAGGATTGGAAGGCAGATGGGGAAGATTGAATTCTTTGACCGGGAGGTGAAAAAGTGAGCTTTGCAGGGTGGAAGGCATTTTTTTTCCATTGCGCAGCATGTGTGCTTCCCACAGGAGACTGGCCTTGGTTTTATTTGTAAAGCGCAGTGCCCCGCAACGAATGAGTATCAGCGTTTGTGCGAGGCCGGCATGGGTACGCTCCATAAAATCAGCCAGGTCGTGGTAGGGTCCGTTGCGGCGGCGTTCTTCAACAATTTGGTGGGCCAGAGTGGTTTCAAGGCTTTCGATGTGTACAAAACCGATAAAAATAGTATTCCCGTCTATGGAAGTCAGGTATTCGCTGTGGTTGATGCAAGGCAATTCAATATGGCCTCCCCAACGCCGGGCTTCGTTAAAGTAAACCCAGCTTTGGTAAAAACCACCAAAATTATTGATGACAGCTACCATAAACTCGAGGGGAAAATGCGCCTTCAGATATAGGCTTTGATAACTTTCTACAGCATACGAAGCGGAATGGGCCTTCGAAAATGAATACCCGGCGAACGAAGCAATTTGTCTCCATACTTCCTGAATGATGGGTTCGGGGTAGCCTCTCTGGCGGCAGTTGTTGAAAAACTTGTCAACAATGCGGTCCATTTCTTTGCGACTCCTGAACTTTCCGCTCATAGCCCTGCGCAATACATCGGCATCGGCCAGGTCGAGACCGGCAAAGTGGTGACATACTTTCAGCACATCTTCCTGATACACCATCACTCCAAAGGTTTCGCTGAGCTGTTCTTCCATTACCGGGTGTATGTAGGTGAATTTACCGGGGTTGTGAAATCGGTAAATATACTCTTTCATCATGCCTGAACGGGCTACTCCGGGCCTGATGATGCTGCTGGCAGCCACCAGTGTCAGGTAATTGTCGCAACGGAGCTTCTTCAGCAATCCACGCATGGCAGGACTTTCAATGTAGAAGCAACCCAGGGTCTCGCCCTGTCGTATACGCTCTTTCACCAATGGGTCGGTTTTGAACTGTTGCACTTGATGTACGTCAATGCTTACGCCGCGGTTTTTCAGAACTATTTCAGCGCACTCTTTGATGTGTCCTATTCCCCTTTGGCTTAAGATGTCCAGTTTTTCGAAGCCAAGACTTTCGGCCACATACATATCCCATTGGGTGGTGGGGAACCCTTTGGGGGGGAGGTCGAGGGTAGTGTAGGCCGTTATGGGTTTTTCGCTGATGAGTATGCCCCCGGCATGAATGGAACGTATGTTGGGGAAGTCGGCTATGCGCTCGGCCAGCTTGTGGATGTGCCTGGCTATGTGATCGCGGCTGGCGCGCACAGACGGATTGAGGGCCAGTTCGTCAATTTCTTCCTTGGGTAAACCGTAAACCTTTCCTAACTCGCGGTAAATACTGCGGTCGCGAAAAGTAGACATGCTGCCCAACAATGCAGTATGCTTGCGCCCATATCGCTTGAAAATATAGTCGATAACAGCATCGCGTTCTTTCCACGAATAATCGATATCAAAGTCGGGGGGACTGCTGCGCCTGGGATTGATAAATCGCTCGAAATACAAGTTAAGCTCAATGGGATCAACATCGGTAATGCGAAGACAATAAGCCACCACACTGTTGGCACCACTGCCCCGGCCTACATGGTAAAACCCCTGCAACATGCTGTATCGTATAATGTCCCACGTGATGAGAAAGTAGGCAGAGAATCCGAGCCGGTGGATGATATCGAGCTCATTGCGCACCCGTTGGGTCGCCTCTCGGTTATTACGCCCATAACGATATTCCAGTCCGTCGATGGTTAGTTTCTCGAGGAGTATGCGGTCGTCGTCAGTGCTCCCAGTAAAAGTTTTCTTGTTTTTGATACTCTGAAAATCGAACCTTATGGCAGCTTGTTTCGTCATATCCACCGCTGCCTGCATAAGTAATGGTTGGTGTGAAAAAGCCATCAGGGCCTCCGACAGCCCAGCGAACGATTCCTGAGGGTGAGCCAGATGTTGTGCAGTAAGCCTGCTTAGCAAAATATTGTTGTCAACAGCCCTCAGGTTGCGATGCACCTTATAGTCTTCTGTGTCCTGAAAAGTGAGGTAATGCACAGCCATGAGCCGCTCGCTGTGCCGGCGAAAGGGCTCGTATCGCAAACGGGCAATCTCAGATATTGTAACACCCAGAAATTCATTGTTTTTTAACTTTCGCTGTATTCTGAGGCCTGAGGGATAAATACATATAATATTTTCATTTTCATGTCCTTCTTCGGGGTAGTTTAAGCCTTCGAGATGAAAATGGCTCACCCATTCGTTCATTTGCTGGAAACCGGTTTCGTTGAGTGCGATGAGGGTGTAGAGTCGGCGATTGCCCTCAAAAATGTCGATACCGGCAATAGGCGTAATCCCCTTTTCCTCGCAAGCCTTCACAAAATCGGGTATTCCGGCTGTGTTGTTAATGTCGGCCAATACCAGACTTTTGATTCCGAACTCAGCAGCTTTTTCCGTAAGTTCCTCTATGCTTAAAGTTCCGTACCTTAGACTATAGTAGGAATGTGCGATTATTAGCATATTGATTATTTATTAATCATAATTTTTGCCATTAAATTAATCATTTTTCGTAAGATTTTTGCTGTTTTCAGAGATAATCCTTACTTTTGATTCATGGCAAAAAAAATTAGCGGCATTCTCCTGGTTCAGTTACTTACGAAAGGCCTGCTTGCGTTTGTGTTTCTGGCCATATCTGTGGTTAATCCGCCAAGAAGTGTGGCCCAGGTAAAAAGTATAGGCCTGCCATTATTACACCATTTCGACAAGCGTAAATACAAGGCGGGAATGCAAAACTGGGCCATTGCTTGCGATCAATATGGGGTGATGTATTTTGCCAATAATGAAGGCCTTTTGCGATACGATGGAAGTGACTTCGACCTTTTTCCTATGCCTGATCCGGCAAAGGTGGTAAGGTCGGTTATGGTATCCGGCGACACCATTTTTACGGGAAGTTTTGAAGAGTTTGGTTATTTCTTGCCCGACGGTAAGGGTGGGCTTATTTACCATTCATTGATGGGTCAGTTGCCATCCACAGAACGAAACACCGATGATTTCTGGAAAATTTATAAAACTCCCTGGGGAATTCTTTATCAATCGTTTACACATCTGGTCTTTTATAAAAATGGAGCCATCAGACTGGTTAAACCTCCCGAAAAAGTCCATTTTGCGTTTTTCGTCCAGAACCTTTTGTATATGCAGGGGAAAGGAGGGGTTGTGTATGTATACGATGGCCGAAGTTTTAGAGAATGGGCTCCTGGGCAGAGACTACGCAATGCTCAGATTTGGGGCATGGCACCTTGGCTCAACCACAGCTTGTTGATTGCTACAATTCGTGATGGAGTATGGATATACAAAAATAACACCCTGACTCCCTGGAATGAGAATACCAACAGGCTTTTAAAGGAATATCAGATTTTTAGCTTGCAGGTTCTCGACGGAAACGACCTGGCATTCGGCACCATTCAGAATGGCTTGGTCATTACTGATGCACAGGGAACCATACTTCAACATATTGACAAATCACAGGGTTTACAAAACAATACAGTATTGAGTATTGCTACGGATTGCCGTAAAAATCTCTGGCTTGGCCTGGATAATGGGATAGATTATGCAGTAATTAATTCTCCTGTTTCTATCTTCCACGAAGGAAATGGTTTACATGGGGCTTGCTATGCTGTTGCGGTTCATAAAGGGTTGCTCTATGCTGGCACCAACCAGGGACTTTATTTTTGTCCGTTTAATCCACATAAAGGTTCAGCATATTCAGGTTACTCATTTACAAAAGTACCTGGAACAGATGGTCAGGTTTGGACCCTCCAGGTATTGAACGATAAACTATTATGTGGTCATAATTTTGGTACTTTCCTTATTGATGGAGGAAAAATAGAAAAAGTAATCAGTAATCGGGAGGGTAGCTGGATTTTTATTGTGCCACGCAATAATCCGGATATTGTAATTGCAGGTAAATATGATGGGTTGGAAATGTATCGCCGGGAGGGTAATTCATGGTCTTTTTGGAAGAGTGTTGCAGGATTTCAAGAATCTGCCAGATTTATCGAAGAAGATGAATTTGGAAATCTTTGGATTGCTCATGGTTTGAAAGGTATATTCCGGGTTTCCCTCAATCTTTCGCGAGATACTGTGCTGACAGTGAAACTTTACGATGATAAATCAGATTTAAACACAAAAAACATCTCCTTAGCGCGCATCAGGGGACAAATCTTATTCGTAGCGCCTGACCGAATTTTTAAGTACAATGCGCTGACTGACAGGATGGAACAATATGTCGAACTCCAGGAAAAATTGGGCAATTTGTCTCAGGCTATTTTGCTTAAGGAAGATAAATATCTTAATCTCTGGCTTTTAGGTCGTAAATCTGTCGATTTTTTCTCCAGCCTTACCTATAATACTTTTAAGCGTCAAAGCACTGCTCTTTCTGCATTTGCACCTTATCAAATTCATGCTTTCGAGAATTTATACATCTACGATAGCTCTAATGTTTTCATGGGTACAGAGATAGGCTTGCTGCATTACGACCCTAACTTTGTGCCTGCTCCAGCTCGGGGATTTAGTGCGTTTTTTAGGTTTGTAAAAACATTAGGAGATAAACGGGATACACTTTTGCTTAGAGGAGTTGTTCCTTCGGGCAAAATTGGTTTTCGCATCCCTTATAAAGCCAATAACATCGTAGCTATGCTCACTCACACAGCATATCCGGGTGAAGGCATGGAATATAGCTTTCGATTGTTGGGCAGTGATACAACCTGGAGCGAATGGCAAGTTTCCCCATTTGCCGAATTTACAGATCTAAAGCCAGGTTCTTACGTTTTACAGGGGAGAGCACGCAATGCACAGGGACAAACATCCGATAGAGCAGCTGAGTTTAGGTTTGAAATCCTTCCCCCATGGTATACATCGGTTTATGCCTTTGTTGCTTATGTTTTGTTGCTCATTATCTTTCTGATAATCATTCGACTGATTATTAGGTATAAAGTTAGGAAAACGGAAAAGCGAATGGAGCAACAGAAACAGGCAGAATTAACCCGCCAGCAGGAGATTTTTGAACATGAAAGGCTTTTGGCTGAGAAAGAAGCCATGCGCCTGCGAAACGAGATTTTGCAGGCCGAACTGGATGCAAAAAATGCCGCACTTATTGCCAAAAATCGTGAATTGGCGCAGATAGCCATGCAAATTGCACACAAAAATGAATTTGTCACACGGTTACGAAAATCGTTTGCCCAACTGGTCGAATTTCTAGCTCCGGAAAATAAAATCAGAGCACAGGAGATACTTAAGACGATCGACCAAGAGATGAAATTTGATGACGAGTGGGATAGATTCCGCTTACATTTCGATGAGGTTCACGGTAATCTGCTCCGTCGTCTCAAGGAATCCTTTCCTGCCCTCACTCCCTACGACCTGAAACTTTGTGCATACATCCGGCTTAATCTGTCCTCGAAGGATATTGCCCGCATTCTGAATGTAACCCCCCGAGCCATAGAAATCAGCCGTTGGCGCCTCCGAAAAAAACTTGGCATCGACAGCGAAACCAATCTAGTTGAGTTCTTTATGAATTTCTGAAACTTGGCGTGTTTACCACATAAAAACAAAAATTCCCATTTTCAATCATGGGAATTTTCGTGTGATTAATTCTGGTATTCATGCAATTATGCCGGAGTAATTGCTAATTATTGAATTTTAATAAACTTTTGGGTAAAATTATACTTTTCGGCGACTATGAAATATATACCGGGTTTAAGATTGTTAATTGCCAAAGAGTTATCCCCCGGTAGAATTAAAACCTCTGTAACTACCTCACCGGTCAGGTTGAAAATTCGTGCGGAAAAAGCCTCCTTCATGTCGGAATAGAGATTAAGCCGGTTCCTCGCAGGATTAGGCTTAATGCTGAATAAATGGGTAGGTTTTCCGTCGGGTATTCCCAAATAATTTTCACGACTGATGGTCAGATTTCTCAGCCATAACGAGTCTGAGCCAGGCCGACCGAATAAACCATAGTCAACATACATGCGGAAGCCGGCTACCTGGGTATTATCGGTTTGACTTCCGTATTGGGGTGTATTACTTCCCCATTGATTTGTGAAGTCGAAGTGATAGTGTTGGAAAATGCCATGAGGCTCTCGAGGAGTGATAGTAAAAACTGGTGTAACATCCGTGAGCCGGCCCTGGGTATCGAAAAGATCAATGCGGCTGATTACCGACTGACTTAGGTTGAAGGTTTTCATGAATACGTTAAAATGTTGGTGCTCACTCATGTTGATGGCAGAAGCAAAGCGATATTCTACATAGGGATTTTGCAAGGGGGCATTGATTTGATATTTTAAAAGCAGGAGACTATCCTGCTTTTGTAAAGTGATCTGATTTCCTTGACCAGGGAAGACTTCCCACCCCTGGGTACCATTTTGTTCAAAGTCAGTAAGTCGGAAAATATTACCCGTGGGTATTGTACTAACCGATACATCTTTTTCGTAAGTTCCCCCCGCTTGTGGATGGATTACTTCACATTTCACTTTTCCCGGTTGGGTACCCCAGTTAACTTGAATTTGCTTCGTGCCTTGACCGTTGATCATACTGGCATCTTGGGGTACTGTCCAGTTGAAGCTGGCTCCGTCAATATCCGGTAAGCTAAAGATTAGTCCCTCTTCGTTGGGTGAAGCGTGAGAGGGTCCACTGATTTTGATATCGGAAAGAGGTATGTATTGATATACTCTTACATATTCTACCCACATTTTTTGAGGCCAGATATTGGGATCAATGCCCTGAGCTCCGCCCCAATTACCCCCAACAGCAATGTTGAGCAACAAATGAAAAGCCTGGTCGAAAGGCCATGTTTTGTAATCCTTATGCTCGTTGAGGAATGTAAAATATATTCGGTTATCTACGTAAAAATCAATTTTATCGGCATCCCATTCTATTGCATAGAGATGATAAGTGGTTTCGGCATCGGGTACCAGTGTAGTGTCGGTTTTTTGGGTACCCATAACGTGATTGTAAGCTTCCGTATGAATACTTCCGTGTACCACACCGGGGTCATATCCTACATATTCCATAATGTCAATTTCTCCGCTTTTAGGCCAGGCTCCATAAACCCAATTCGTTGGAAGCATCCAAATGGCAGGCCATGTGCCCCTGCCATGCGGCAAACGAGCCATAGCTTCAATACGTCCATACTTCCAATCACCTTTGTTGCGGGTAACCAGACGAGCTGAGGTGTATTCATTGTTTCCCCAAGGCTCTTTGCGGGCTTCAATAATTAATTTCCCGTTTTCTACCCTGGCATTCTCAAGGCGATTTTCAGTATAATATTGCAGTTCGTTATTGCCCCAACCATTGCCGCCTACATCGTATCCCCAGCGGTTAGGGTCGGGTAGCCCGTTATAGTCGAATTCATCGGCCCATACTTTTACTTTTACCTGAGCTTTCGAGGAAAGATGTATAAAACCTATAAGCAAACAACTCAAAAAAAACACTATTTTTCGCATTCTTTGAAATTTTCGATATTTATGCAAAGTTAATTTAAAAAGAAAGGCTGTGGCTCCCGCCAGAGCCTTTCGGATAAACCTTCAAACTACGGTTTTAAACTAAAACCAGCTTGCAATTGTGTATTTGAATCTGAACCCACGTAGACAACAAAATCTCCGGGTTCTGCTTTGAATGTCATATCGGCGGTATAAAAAGCAAGGTCTGACACACGAAGGGTAAACTTCACCACCGTTTCCTGACCAGGTTCAAGCTCAACACGTTTAAAGCCTTTGAGCTCGCGGACGGGGCGGGTTACGCTACCAAATTTATCCTGAACATACATCTGTACCAGTTCGCTTCCTTTCCGTGTGCCTGTATTCTTCACCTTCACACTGACTACCAACGAATCGTTCTGGCCGATAGAAGTAGCACTGAGCTCTGGCGCTGAGATTTCGAAGGTAGTATAACTGAGTCCATATCCAAAAGGATATAGGGGTGTGCTCGGACTATCAATGTAGCGGGAGGTATAGCGGACGGCATCGTTGGTGGGTCGCCCTGTGTTTTTATGATAGTAGAATAAGGGAATTTGACCCACATTGCGTGGGAAAGTCATCGGTAATTTACCACTGGGGTTATAATCTCCAAAGAGAATATCCGCTACAGCAGATCCGCCCATCGTACCTGGCAGCCAGGCTTCGAGAATGGCCGGAACTTCCTGATCTAACCATTCAATAGTTAGCGGACGGCCATTAAAAAGAACCACCACCAGGGGTTTTCCCAATTTGTTGAGTTCTCTGATCAAGTCTTTCTGCACGCCCGGAAGGTCGAGATTGGTGCGGCAAAGTGCTTCTCCCGACATCATAGCCGATTCGCCTGCTGCAACGATAATCGCATCTGCGCTGCGAGCTGCATTAATGGCCTCAGCAAATCCGCTGCGATCGTTGCCTGTAAAATCGCAGCCTTTGGCATACAAGATGCGGGTATTGGGCAATTTTTCTTTGATTCCGTTGAGTAATGTAACCACATGCCTGGCTTCGCCCTGTCCCTGCCATGTTCCCAGCATATCCTGCTGGTTGTCGGCCATCGGTCCAATAAGTGCAAGGCTGCGCATTTCCCGGCTAAGAGGTAAAATGCCCTGGTTTTTCAATAAAACCATAGACTTACAGGCCGATATTCTTGCAAATTCCAAATGCCTTGGGTTGAGCAACATCTCCTTTTCGTAAGCAGTGTCGCAATAGCGGAAGGGGTCGTCGAAAAGTCCAAGGCGGTATTTGATGCGGAGTATGCGTCGCACGGCATCGTTAATCTCTTTTTCGCTAACCAGGCCTTTTTCGACCAGATTTTTCAGATGGTTAACATATAGCCTTGATTCCATATCCATATCTACGCCTGCTTTGAAACCGGCCAAAGCTGCTTCTTCGGGTGTAGCGCAGTAGCCATGCGGAATCATCTCTCCGACGCTGCCCCAGTCGCTGACCATAAATCCTTCAAAACCCCAGGTGTTTTTGAGCAGGTCTACATTTAGGCCCCGATGAGCTGACATTGGTGTACCATTCAACTCGTTGAAAGCAACCATGAATGTTGCAACACCCTCGTCTACTGCAGCTTTAAAGGGAGGGAGGTAAACTTCTTGCAGAGTGCGATCCGAAATATCTACGGTATTGTAGTCGCGTCCGGCCATTGCTGCACCATAGGCTACAAAATGTTTGGCACAGGCAGCCAGGGTGTTTTTATCCGCCAAATTTTTTCCCTGGAAGCCTCTTACCCGGGCTTTGGCAACCAGACTACCATAATAGGGATCTTCTCCGGCTCCTTCCATTACCCTTCCCCAACGAGGATCACGGGCAATATCAACCATGGGGGCAAAAGCCCAATGCTGACCGGCAGCAGTTGCCTCTGTTGCTGCAATGCGTGCTGCCTGTTCAATAGCCTCCAAATCGAAAGAGGCGGCTTCGCCCAAGGGAATCGGAAAAATTGTTTTATAACCATGAATGACATCGTAGCCAAAAAGCAGAGGAATTTTTAACCTACTTTCGTTCACTGCAATTTCCTGCAGTTGCCGCGTGGCTTTGGCTCCGTTTACATTGAGCATACTGCCCAAGAGTCCCTGTCTTATCAACTGAGCATAATCGCTGGTTGCAATAGAGGGCCCTGTGAGTTCTCCCATGCCCGATAACTGGTTTAACTGACCAATCTTTTCTTCGAGAGTCATCAGCTCCATCAGTGAGTCAATCTTTTTTTCAATTATCGGGTCTAAATGAGTGGTCTGCTTTCGTGCTGAACAGCCCGAGAGCACAATTCCCGATATCAGTAATAAAAGGATTTTTTTTACCATGGTTAGAAAGGTTTCTTTTTTTAATAAGGGGTTGCTCAGTTGCCTGTGAGCAACCCCTGTGCCTGATTTAATTTATTTTTTTAGTCCTTCCACATGTGGTCCGGCAAGGTCATCAAGCCATACTGTAAATGTACCACCGTTGTTACCCGGATTTACCATAATCCTTACGACATTGTAGAAATTATCGTTGAATCTGGGGTCAGTGGTGACGTCGTTGGTGAAGATCTGTCCTGTCCAATCCCAGCCTGCTCCAACGCCGTGCAAATCGTATGTGGCAATTTCCCAGGTATTGTCCTTCTGAATGGTGTAAATCAAATCGTGGGTGCCTATCTGCCATGCATTCCCGCCGTAGTCGGTGTTTTCGAGTTTTAGCAGAACCTGGTCTCCGGCTTTTCCGTAAACCAATACCTTAAACACCGGTTGGAGCGTCAGGTTGAAACGATATCCTGTGGGCAGCAATAAATAAGCATTTGCCCATTGTGCGTTGATTTTGGTGAATTTAGCCACGTGAGCAGAACGGTTGGGGTAGAGATTGGGATTGGGATTATCTACCACTTCAACCGAGCCATCACCATCTGATTTATCAATTTGTAAGGGGACGAGTTGGGTTTCACCAAAATCGTTGTACATTACCATAGCATCCAGTAAATAGGGTTCGTAATTGGGATGATTTTGTTCTACGGTAATACTCGAAGATTTCATAATCATACCTAAAGAGGTGGAGGCTTCAAGCGTAAAATAGTAGGTTCCTTTACGCATGTAGCTATGCTTCACAATTTCTGAGGTGTTGGTGGTTTCGTAGCTGGTACCATCTCCAAAATTGTACTTTAGGTTTGAAATAGATTGACCAGCCGGGACATTAATGTTGCTTAGGCTGAAACTAAATTCATTGGGATTGCCCGTTGCATTCACATTCAGGTTAAACGAGATGGTGGGCGGAACATAGCCTTTGGCAATGAATCGGTTATAAAATGCTTCGCCGCCATTGACTACCCTCAGGGAAAGGTAATTTTCATTGAATTCGAGTACTTCGTATTCATTACTTCCTCCACGGTCAAATCCTAAAATAGCACCCTCCGGAGCGGTCTTAATATAGTATTTACCATCCTTCTTATCGACCAACCAGGTAGTGTTTCCACGCTTTGCGTCGTTGGTAGTTACCCAGGAGTCATAATCATTATTCCAAATCTTTTCTACATAGTATCCCTGTGAAAGACCTCTATCCACTGCTCCATTGTTGCAAAGTGTACGTCCTTTAGTGTTGATCTCAAGTTTAAACTCATTGAGTTTAAATGTCCATTCATCATCATAAATCTTGTCAGCCGATTTTTCCAATGGACCGGCTGACCACCATGAAGGACTATAACTATCGGAAGGTCCTACTCCAAAATGTCCGGGCGTAACGCTATCGATCATCCATGTTTTCCCATTGATGGCTTCAGGTCCGCCGCTTAGAGCCAGGATGAGAGGATCGCTGAAATAGGAGTAGTCAGTTTTGGTTGTAGTATGTTCACGCGTAATAAAGGTTGAGCCTCCATTGGTGTAAAGCGTAAGTTTTATCACATAGGTACCTGGAAGAGGGTAATAGGCAATTACCTCATCTCCGTTGGCAGTGGATCCGTTTCCAAGATCCCATTTTGCTATGCCTTTAATTGTGGAGGTGTTTTTGAAGACGAAATGGAAATCATCTTCACCGGGTTGAACCGTAAAATTGAGCTGGTCGGCCGATGGAGCCGGGTCGAGCTGAGGTTTGTCGGATTCCGATGGTTTACAGCCCACCCATACAAGTAAGTTGACCAGCAGAAAAGCAGTTATTATGTTTTTGATATTCATTGCCATTTAATTTTTAGTGTTCAAAGGGTTTAATATCCAGGATTCTGAACAAGGGTATTTTCAGATAGTGTAATTTCTGATTGAGGAATGGGTAATAAACCGCGGGTTGCGGGATTGAAGGTTTCATCTTGAGGGCTTGCCTTGGCAGCAGCATTAATCTTTTGCTGGGCATAATCGAGGCCCCGGCGCAATAAATCCCAATACCTGAGCCCTTCACCCGCAAATTCCATCCTGCGCTCATGATAAATGATATCAAGTCCTGCTTCGGAATTGGAAAGCTGAGGTGGATTAGCCGAAGCTCCATAGGCTCTGCGATAAACCCTGTTGAAGTAGTTTTGGGCTTTACTCAAATCATTATCGAGATAGAGTTCAGCTCCCATAAGCAAAATATCTGCGAAACGAAGCACTTTTTCGTTGTATGGCCAGTTGAGCATGTCGTTGGTGCTTGGTTTGAATGCCTTGAGCGGGTGAACTTTTTTGCATGCATATCCTGTATGCTGGAAACAATCGCCCGGTTTATAAACCAATCCTTCAGCCTGTGCATCGAGTATGGATACACTGTAGCGTGGGTCAGTTTTCATTTCGTCGGCCAAAGACTGGGTTACCGGCTGGAAGCTCCAACCCGATTCATACAGGTCGCTTTCTACCCCCCTGAAGCCCGACATGATAACTGTCCAATTGCCTTCACTTCCATTTCTCCAACCCCAGTCTCCCCAGTTGCTCTTTTGGGTATGCTGGATTTCAAATATAGATTCAATAGAATTTTTATTTCCGGGGTAGAATAAATCAGCATAGCTGGGAACGAGACCATGCCCGCTGGTATTGACAATATCGTCGATGATGCCTTCCACAACATCTTCAGTGATGGTTTTTTCACCTGCTTTCA
>DDBO01000080.1 GCA_002332755.1 Bacteroidales bacterium UBA2030
AGTCGTTTGATGACGATAAAGGAAGAACTTTGCACATTAATATGGAAGGGGGTGACGTCAATTTGGGTCAAGTCAAAAACGACGTCCACATTAAATTAAATTCCGAACCCATATGGGATGTGGAAATCAATGCCGGTGCTGCAGAAATGAATCTGGATTTAACGCCATTCAAGGTCAGAAGTTTTAAATTGGCCAGCGGTGCAGCTTCCGCCGAATTAAAATTGGGCGCTTCCATCGACACTACTCAGGTTAAGATTGAAATGGGGGCTGCCTCTGTTAAAGTGATGGTGCCTAAAGATGCTGGTTGCCAGGTGAAAAGCGAATCATTTCTCTCGAGCCGAAAATTGGATGGATTCGATAAGATTAAATCTGACCTGTACCAAACTCCGGGCTTTGACAAAGCTACTCGTAAAGTAATTATAGACCTAAAAGCAGCTGCCTCTGATTTTAAAGTCGAGCGCTACTGATATAAAGCTATTATGATTGTATTGGCTGCCTTGCCTGGGCAGCCTTTTTTATTTCTATATGGAAATGGCCTAAAGAGCGTATACCTGTTGACTGCCTTAAGTTATTGCAGAGTGCTTATCCGAACTACGGGTTTATTGGCGAAACTTTTATAAGTTTGAATAAACTTGTTGTCGGTTTTTTCAAATCAGGCATCAGATTTTATTTTGAGGATGATTTGAAGTAAAACAAATTAGGGGTCATTGATTTTTAATAGCCTTCAGTATGGCATCTTGATCAGCGCTTGTAATGAGGATAGTACCTTTAGCATCCGACAGAATAAAATGGGGCCGAGGACGATTATCCGGAAAAAATAATTCATAAACGGGAGAGGCTGTGCCCCGGAGGTCGGAGCCATGATGCCAATCCCGCAGTCCGGCATTCTTAACGGCATTTTGCCATCGGGCGCTCTGGGTGTCGAAGGCGATACATAACACTTCTTTTTCCTGTTTAACTAATCTTAGTTTTTTATGTAATTGCATAAGTTTTTGAACCTGTTTGCCTTCAGCAGGTTCCCAAAAAACAATAAGCAAAGGTTTGCCTTTGAATTGTGCGGGGCTAACCCATTGTCCCTCAATCAGGGAAGGAATTCGAAATTCGGGTATGGGTTTGCCGGGTTTCAGGTTTTCCAACCGCAAATTTTTAATGGCTTCTGCTTTTTGCATTTCAGTGATTCGTTGGTGAAAGAGAAGTGTGTGTTTGCTTTGGGGGTAATTTCGCATCAAGCTGCTGTCGAAAGCAAGAAACAGGTGGCGGTCGGTGTATGGATCAAAAAGAGATCTGCGGCCAAAGGGTTGATTAATGGCAATGAGGCCGGCAAAGGTGCCTGGGTGGTCCTGAATAAATTGAATTGTAAAGTTGCGATGCCTTTGATAAAGTTCTTCTAAAGCTGTGCTTACAGAATCTCTCAGGATAATGAATTTTGGTGAAGAACTGTTGTTAGTCAGGCGTTTTACAAGATACTCGGCAGTATCCAGCCGCAAGCGGCTTTCCTGCAGATAATGCTGAAGCAGAATACTCTCGTCCGATCCTCGGATACGAGCCCATAATAACTTATCCACATTACCTTCTACTACTATTTTATCGCCCGGTTTTACTACAAGTGTAAGTGGGTCGCTTTTGGGAGTTGTCAACTGGTAAAATGAAGGCTCATCCACACTAATGGCAAATACGAAGCTCCCATCGCTGCCTGTAATGACAGAGTCTTTGGGTATTAAAGCGTGTGCATCGAGTTCTGCCAGCTTTACCCATGTCTTTCCACTGCTTTGCATCATTCCCATGATGGAGCTTACCTGGGATGTATTCTTGCGATGGCAGGAAGAGGCTAAAACCCACACGAGTCCTGCCAGGATTATCTGGCTAAACAGACTTCGATTCTGCCACATGCGCCATAACGTGTTCTGAGTCAATATTTTCATATTTAATAAGTATTTTTGTTGAATGGTTATGAGTTGGCTGAAGCTCGCAAAGAACTTGTCCCTGAGTAAGGGATATAAACGGCGGAATGCTTATCTGATTGCGAAAATCAAGGCCGCTGATATCGGCAAATTTGTATATAGCTTCCTTGATACACCACAATAGGATGAGGTGTCGAAGGTTATTTAAGTAGGAATCGTGCCATTGCAATTCCTTGTCGGAGAGAAATCGTTCCTTAACCTTTAAAATTCTTGGACGAATTGCTTCAACATCAACTCCTGTAGGTTGAGAAGGATGTGTCATGCAAGCCGCCCAGGGACCAGAATGGCTGACTGAGATTTGAAGTGAAACATTGCGTATGAAAGGTTTTCCGTTTGCTGTATAGTCAATTTCGAGGTAAGGCTTGTTTACCATGTCTTTCAATAATGCGCGCCATGCCAGCCAATGGAGCTTGCGTTGGTGGTTATTTAATCGTTGGTAGAAATTAAGTTCTTCGGAAGGGAGACGGGCTATTTGAACCAAATCTTCCGGTTGTTCAGTAATCCGCCATAAACCAAGTAAATAACCATTATCTAACTCCGAAATCCTATGTAGAGGCATCTTTAGATTTTGCTTGTGCAAAATTAAGTCCCTTCGAATAACATTAGGATGATGTTTTGTTGTGAATCATCACATTTATAAATAAAATCAGGTTAACTTTGCAAGTCCAAAGATTAGAAAATTTTTATTTTTAAATAATTATGTATCAGGATATTAATACAGAATTAGGTTTTGAATTCAAAGTCAAAGACTTAGCATTGGCCGATTGGGGTCGCAAAGAAATAGAGCTGGCCGAAAAGGAGATGCCGGGCCTTATGGCCATCAGGGCTAAATATGCTCCGCTCAAACCCCTGAAAGGAGCTCGTATCACGGGTTCACTTCACATGACCATTCAAACAGCTGTACTCATCGAAACCTTGGTGGCCCTGGGGGCTGATGTGCGTTGGGCAAGCTGTAACATATTTTCTACTCAAGATCATGCGGCAGCAGCTGTAGTACGCGATAGCAAAGTACCCATTTTTGCATGGAAAGGGGAAACGTTAGAAGAGTATTGGTGGTCTACCAGCATGGCGTTGAAGTTTCCCGGTGGCCTTGGGCCCAATCTCGTAGTGGATGATGGAGGTGATGCTACTCTCCTGATTCATAAAGGATATTATGCCGAGAAAGACCCTTCGCTCTTGGATGTTGAACCTCAGAATCGCGAAGAAGCTATTATTCTGGATTTATTAAAGAAAATTCAGAAAGAAGACCCTACCCGCTGGCAGCGCACGGTAAAAGACTGGAAAGGTGTTTCAGAAGAGACTACTACAGGTGTGCACCGCCTCTACCAGATGGAGGAACAGAAAACCTTGCTGGTACCGGCCATCAATGTGAACGACAGCGTTACCAAGTCGAAATTTGACAACTTATACGGATGTCGTGAGTCGTTGGCTGATGGTATTAAAAGGGCAACCGATGTGATGATTGCAGGTAAAGTAGTTGTCGTGTGCGGGTATGGTGATGTGGGCAAGGGATGTGCTCATTCTATGAGGAGCTACGGGGCCCGCGTGCTCGTTACCGAAATTGATCCCATCTGTGCCTTGCAGGCTGCTATGGAAGGTTTTCAGGTGACCACTGTGGAAGACGCTCTGGCCGAAGGAAATATCTTCGTAACAGCTACGGGTAACCGCGACGTGATTACCCTTGAACATATGGAAAAAATGAAAGATCAGGCCATTGTATGTAACATTGGTCACTTCGACAATGAAATTCAGGTTGACCGTCTTAATGAGCGCTCTGATATCAAGCGCGTAAATATTAAACCCCAGGTTGACCAATATTACTTCCCCGATGGCCATTCTATCATTTTATTGGCTGAAGGTCGTTTGGTAAACCTGGGATGTGCTACCGGTCACCCCTCCTTTGTAATGAGTAATTCTTTCAGTAACCAGACTTTGGCTCAAATTGAGCTTTGGCAGAAAGACCTTAAGGTTGGGGTTTATCGTTTGCCCAAACATCTCGATGAAGAAGTAGCCCGTCTGCACCTTAACCAACTTGGGGTAAAGCTTACCAAGTTAACCCCCGAACAGGCTGCTTATATTGGGGTACCTGTCGAAGGACCTTACAAACCAGAACACTACAGATACTAAAATCAGATTTTTTTGATTTTTTATAGCCCGCTCACTTGAGCGGGTTTTTTATTTTGCGATTCCAGAATTCATTATCGAAAACCCCTCATGTCATAATTCACTAGAAGATGTAATTAGAAAAGAAATTGCTGTCAAATATCATATTAGCTTTGCCTATATCAAATTCAAATTTTAAAGCTTAGGGAAAATCCATGTGCGGACGTTTTATTTTGGTGCAGAAGCTGGAAGCTATTGAGAAGAGGTTCAATGTTGTCGCCAACTTTGACCTTCCTTTGACTCCTAATTATAACATTGCACCGGGGACCTACACGCCAGTTGTTGCTTCTGATAATCCAAAAGTTCTTCAGTTGATGAGGTTTGGAATGACCCCTTTCTGGTCGAAGACGGATAAGTTTTTCATTAATGCCCGGGCTGAGGGTGATCACAACCCGGATGATGAGCCTACCTACAAAGGAGCTAAAGGTATCATCGAAAAACCTGCTTTTCGAAAACCTATTCGTTCGCAGCGTTGTCTCGTAATTGCAGATGCATTCATTGAGGGCACAGTGAATGAGAAACTTAACAAACCTTTTTTAATTTATCTTCGAAATAAGGTTAGGCCTTTTGCCATGGCAGGCATTTGGGACGAGTGGAAAAATCCAGGTACCGGAGAAATTTTACGTTCATTTGCCATCATTACCACAGTAGCCAATGAATTGCTACGTATGTTGCCCCACCACCGGATGCCTGTGATCTTGCAACCTTCACAAGAGCGGCGCTGGCTCGATCCTGAAACACCCCTCAGCGATATTACAGCCATGTTGAGGCCTTTCGATAGTAATCTTATGAACGCTTATCCATTACGCCCTGAAATCAAATCACCGAAAGCACAAGGAAGGAACCTGATAGAACCTATTGGTTCCCCCCTTTTACCTGAAGAAGATTATGAGGTAAAATCTTATCTTCGCCGCGAAGGAATGGGTAATCCGAGGCAGCATTTTACTGATGCCCCTCCCGACGAACCCATTTCGAATTTTTAGTTATGAGCATCAGGAAAATCAGTGAAGAATGAAAACGACTTGGTTTCTTCCTCTGGTAGTACTTCTTATGGCTGTATTATTTATTTTGTTATTTCTTCACAATTTTTATTTGCCTCGTAAAATGAATTATAAACCGGGTAAATCAGGAGACGACAGAGAAGACCCAACCGATTGGATGTGTATGCAAAGGATTTACCCGAATGGCTCTTTTGACTACAACCATTATTTGTGGTCTCTGCAGCAAGCCAGGGCATTACATAACACATCATCCCGCGATTTTTATTGGGTACCTGCTGGTCCTTATAACATAAGAGGACGATTTACTGATGTTGCTAATCGTCCTTCTCAGCCTCAGGTGGTTTATGTAGGAGCAGCCACAAGCGGTATTTACCAATCGGTGATCAGGTGTTTATGGGTTACAATTAAAGGCTGGCAGTCGAACTTATATACCCAAAGAAGTGGTGATATGAATTTATACCGTTTCGCTTTTTAAATTAAACCCTCATGATTATTTTCAAAAAGCATTTGTTTTATGTTAATACTATTATTTTCATGGCATTGTTGATAAGTGCATGTTCATCAACTCGTCATTCCTACAGGAAAAAAATTCAAAAACCCCGTGATTGTGACTGTCCGTCGTTTACAATAATTCAAAAGACCTGCGATAAAGATGAAGAATTTGGTTTTACGCGATCGGGAAGCTATTATCCGTGGCTTGACACCCTATCTGCCTCCGGGAGTGGCTCCTATGGTTACTGATCTCATACTCGCATTGCCAAACCTGGATTTAAAGATAGTCGAACCCCGTACTCGCCGCAGGGGCGATTACCAATTTAAGCGGGAAGTAAGCCGGCATCAAATTACAATTAATTGGGATTTGAGCAGGCATAACTTTCTGATTACGTTTTTGCATGAATATGCCCATTTAATTGCGGTCCAGAAATATGGAAATTCGATTGCCCCTCATGGAAAAGAATGGAAAAAGGAGTATAGAAACGTGGCATTACCTTTTGTCCTAAGCGGTAAGCTTCATCCGGTTTTTACAGCAGCTTTCAAGCATTATTTGGTCAATCCATACGCATCAAGCGAGAGAGATACTGCTTTGATGGATGCCTGCAGAAGAGCAGATGCTGAAATAAAGCAAGTTAATTGGTAAAGTGAAACAGCTTATGTAAATTTGCCTAAATAATCTCAAAAACCACCATAAGTTATTGATTATGAATAAAAACAATTATTGTGTCATAATGGCTGGAGGAGTAGGTACCCGTTTCTGGCCCATGAGTCGCACAGATAAGCCCAAGCAGTTTATTGATATTTTGGGTGTAGGCCAAACCCTGATCCAGCAAACTTTTCATCGCTTCAAACCGGTTTGTCCCATCGAAAATATTTTTGTGGTTACCAATCAGCGGTATTTTGACCTAGTAAAGGAACAAATTCCTGAAATGCCCGAAGAAAATATTCTATGTGAACCGGCAGGTCGTAACACCGCCCCCTGTATTGCATTTGCCGCTTATCGAATTGCTGCTGCTAATCCTGAGGCCAACATAGTAGTTGCTCCCTCCGATCACATCATTTTAAAAGAAAATGTATTTGTTGACGTTATTTGCAAGTCTCTTGAAACTGTTTCTACCCGCGACTGGTTGCTTACACTTGGAATAAGACCCAGCAGGCCCGATACTGGTTATGGATATATTCAGTATATAGAAGACCCTGTAGAGGGGGTAGATAATCATATAAAAAAGGTAAAGACTTTTACAGAAAAACCCAATCTCGAGCTCGCAAAAACTTTCCTCGCAAGTGGCGACTTTTTATGGAATGCAGGAATTTTCATCTGGAATGTGAAGTCTATTCTGAATGCTCTTGAAACCTATCTGCCTGATGTTAACAGTATCTTCAAAGAAGGCGCACAGCTTTTTGGTACCCCTGCAGAAAAAGATTTCATTAATTACGCATATACCCATTGCAAGAGTATTTCCATCGATTACGGCGTAATGGAAAAAGCAGGCAATGTCTACACCTTTGCCAGCGATTTTGGCTGGAGCGATTTGGGGACGTGGGGCTCTCTTTACGATATCAGATCGAAAAACCAGGAGGGAAATGCCATTATTGGCCAGAATGTTATGACTTACGATTCCTATAACTGCATCGTGCATGTGCCCGATAATAAATTGCTTGTTATACAAGGACTTGATAATTATATTATCGCTGAAGACGACAACATGATGTTGATTTGCCGTAAAGTGGATGAACAAAAAATACGGGATATCGTGAATGATATAAAACTGAATAAAGGAGAACAATTTGTTTAATTTCTAACCATTTATCCATATGAGAAGATCAAGAAGTGTTTTTTTAGTTCTTTTTGTTGTTATTTTTTCTTCAGTTCGGTTGATTGCCGATGAGGGTATGTGGCTTCCCTACTTGCTGGATCAATTGAAGGTGAAAGAGATGCAGAGCATGGGACTTAAACTCTCAGCCGAGGACATTTATAGCATCAATCAATCAAGCCTTAAAGATGCTATCGTTTTATTCGGAAGGGGATGTACAGGAGAAGTAATTTCTGCTGATGGCCTTATTTTGACTAATCATCATTGTGGCTATGGTAGTATCCAGAGTGTAAGTTCTGTAGATAACGATTTCCTCAAAGAAGGTTTCTGGGCTTCCCGTCTGGAAGAAGAAATTCCCATTCCCGGACTCACAGTCATGTTTCTGGTGAGGGTTGAGGATGTTACCCAAAGCATGCTTGAAGGTATTACACCAACCCATACCGAAAAACAGCGTGATAGCATTTTACAGGTTAATCAGCGGAAGTTAATGGATAAAGCCCCGAAAGAAGATGGGATGGGCGCTGTTATCAAGGAGTTTTATGCCGGTAACGAATTTTATATGTTCATTTACCAGACTTACAGTGATGTAAGGTTGGTAGGTGCTCCGCCTTCGGCAATCGGGAAATTTGGCGGTGACACCGACAACTGGATGTGGCCACGTCATACCGGCGACTTTTCCATTTTCAGGGTTTATACAGGACCCAATGGTAAACCCAACAGATATCAACCCAACAATATCCCTTTGAAAGCCAAAAGATTCCTTACTATTAATGCAGCTGGTGTAGAGAAAGGGGATTTTGCCATGATTATGGGTTACCCCGGCCGCACCGACCGCTACCTGACTTCCTGGGGTGTTAAATTAGCTGTCGACGAAACCAATCCATCTATTGTTAAAGTGCGACGTAAAAAACTCGACATTATTGGTCAGGACATGGCTTCAAGCGATGCTATCCGCATTAAATATGCGTCAAAGTATGCCGGAATCTCTAATTATTGGAAGTACTTTATTGGACAAACCCGCGGACTGAAGCGTTTAAATGTAATTGAAAAAAAGAAGGAAACAGAAAATGCTTTTGCAGAATGGATAAATGTGGATCCCGGACGTAAGTTAAAGTATGGTAATGTGTTGACTGATTTTGAAAGTGCCTACCTTGAATTATCCAAAACAGCAAGGGCACAGGTTTATTTGCGTGAAGCGGCTTATGGAGCTGAAATCATCGGACTGGCTGCACGTTTGGAGCAACTTGCCAATATTTTATCCGACAAAAATACCGATCCAAAGAAGCGAGATGAAAGTCTGAGTAAAGCCAAAGAAGCTTATGATAATTTCTGGAAAAATTACAACCCAGAAACTGATCGTAAACTATTGGCCGCAATGATGTCGATGTATGTGAGTGATATTAAGTCCGTTTATATTCCGGATTTGCTTGTTAAGGCTGAGAAGAAATATAAAGGAAATTGGAATCGGTTTGCTGAGGAGGTTTTCGAAAAATCCATATTCTCAAGTATTGAGGCCTTCACTGGTTTTTTGCGGAATCCCAAGGCCAGTGCTATAACCAATGACCCTGCATATAAACTTGCCAAAGCTTTTGAGGCTGTGGCAAACCGGGTGAGGGATGAAAACAAAGAATCTAATGAAAAACTAAGTCGTGCACGTAGGCTTTTCATGGCAGGCCTTCGTGAAATGAACCCTGATAAGCTTTTTTATCCCGACGCTAATCAAACCTTAAGACTCACTTATGGTACCGTTCAAGATTATAAAGCTGCTGATGCTGTTCACTACAGGCACTATACGACCCATTATGGTATTCTTGAAAAGGAAGACCCATCCAATCCGGAATTTGAGGTGCCTCACCGGCTTAAGCAGGTTTTAGCTGAGAAAAAGTATGAGCCTTATTATAAAACGGATACGGTTTATACCTGTTTCATTACAACACATGATATCACAGGCGGGAACAGTGGTAGCCCTGTACTCAATGGTAATGGAGAACTGATTGGGTTGGCTTTTGATGGAAATTGGGAGGCTATGAGTGGCGATATTGCTTTTGAGCCGGAGCTTCAACGGACCATTAACGTTGACATTAGATATGTGTTGTTTATTATCGATAAATACGCTCAGTGTAACCATATCATGCGTGAACTGAGCATTCGCTATGAGAGATAGAACGGTTTAGTTAATAAATGGGTTGGGGGCAAGAGGCTTGGCCTCTTGCCCCCAATTT
>DDBO01000083.1 GCA_002332755.1 Bacteroidales bacterium UBA2030
TCGTGGCTTATGTTTGTTAGCTACTAATTCACGAATAGTTCTCATCCAGGTTTCTCCAGTCATTCGTGCATTCGTGGCTTTTTCTTTTCAAATCTAATAGTAAGTAAACAAATTCATTTACACACCTACTGGGATAGTATAAAATTAAGAGGCCACCTGAATACAAGTGGCCTCCTGGGTTATTAAGTTTGTATGTGTTAACGTATGAGCGTAACAGCACCACTGCGGGTGTACTCTATTCCCGGTGAAATGGTACCCTTGCCTTGATAAATCACCTTCCAAACGTAAACTCCGGAAGGACACAATTCGCCATTCATGTCGCGGCCATCCCATCCCTTGGTGATGTCATCGGTCTGGAATACCAACTGTCCATTACGAGCGTATATGTACATTCTGAATTTTACGGTTTCATCGGTAGTAACCACCTTGAAGGTTTCATTCAGCCCATCGGCATTGGGGGTGAAAGCAGTGGGAGCCCACAGATAACCTTCACAAAGCTGCACCTTGATGGTGTCAATTCTGGCACAACCGTCGTTAGAAACTTTCACCCAATATGTGCCGTTCTCCGAGACTTTATAAGTGCGCTTACGCGTACCGTCCTGCCATTCATAATACCAGTTGCCATCGCCGCCACCGGCATCAAGCACAATAGGTTCGCAAGTAAAGAGGTAAAGGTCTTTACCCAGGTTTACATACGGAGCCGGATAGACTGGCAGGTGGT
The DNA here is from genome assembly GCA_002332755.1 of Bacteroidales bacterium UBA2030. Classification (GTDB taxonomy): domain Bacteria; phylum Bacteroidota; class Bacteroidia; order Bacteroidales; family TTA-H9; genus UBA2030. Next base: position 722 of record DDBO01000083.1, read on the forward strand.
AGGTTGTTGAATCAACACAGCCTGAACGGGAAGTACCTATTACAGTATAGGTGGTTGTATGTTTAGGTTGGGCTTTCATTAAATCACCGGCTATGGCGGTCAATCCTGTAGCGGGTTTCCATTCGTACGTTGCAGCTCCTGCAGTTGCTATCATTACACTCGAGTCGGAGCAGATGGCTGTATCAGCAGGGTAGAATGTGATTACAGGAAGTGGGTTGATGTACAGGGTAAGCGTGTCAGAATAGATTCCGCAAGGTGAGAGACCCTGAGCATGTAAGGTGAGTTTCACTTTTTCGCTGACTTCAATGTCCTCAGGTCCGGGAATATAGACAGGTGCCAAAAGGGTGGAATCGTTGAATGTACCCGTCCCTGTGGTAGTCCACCAAACATTGGTGTAATTGACTGCAGTAGCCCGGGTAATTTGGTACGAGGCTTTTTCGCAAACAGAATCAATTCCTCCGGCAAAAACAATAGGTGCCGGCACTACATCCACTGTGAAGGAATTGCAATCCGAAATTCCGCATATATTCTCAAACCTTGCATAGTAAGTGGTTGTAGTGGTAGGAGCTGGTATAGTCAACGGATTTCCGGTACCTATTTGAGTACCTGCACAAGCACCGGTGAACCAACGTAAGGTATCTCCATTGCCACCGGCTGCCGTGAGGGTGATAGGCAAACCATAATCGCTGCAGAATCCGTTGGTATCGACCGTAATTACCGGAGGTGCAACGGGTGTATTCACTTTAATGGTGATGCTATTCCAGGATGAAACTCCACAGTGATTTTCCCATCTTACATAATAGGTTGTTGTTGTATCAGGAGCGAATAAGTTGAAGGGTTGGCCTGTAGCGAGCAAATTATAATTTACTCCATCGAAGCCATACCACCTCAGGAATTCACCATATCCACCGTAAGCCATCAGGGTGATATCTTCCACAGCTCCCTGGCAGAAGTTATTGGTGTCAGCCCAAACAGCAGTAACTGGCTTGGGAACATCCACAACTACGGTAAATGCCAGACATTCGCTGGTGCTGCAGTGATTTTCCCAACGGGCATAGTAAGTTGTGGTTTTGACAGGAGCAGGGATTGTAATAGTAGTACCTGTTCCAATCTCAAGACCACCGCAGCTATTGGCAAACCAACGCAGTGTATCTCCATAACCCGAAAGTGTGTCTCCATAGCCTCCGAAAGCAGTCAAGGTGATGTTTGGAACTGTATTGGGGCAGAAGTAGTTAGTGTCTACCGTTATGAGAATAGGTGGTTGAGCTTGGGGTATAACCAGAACAGTTACCGTATCGCATGAAGTAACACCGCAATGATTTTCCCATCTTGCATAATAGGTAGTAGTAACACTGGGAGAATTGATTTGAAGCATGGAACCTGTTCCTATGGAGTTGGTACCACAAGCATTAGCAAACCAATTGATTTGTTGACCGTAACCACCGGCAGCATAAAGTTTAATTTTACCGGGATCATCGAAGCAAATGATAGGTTTATCAACCCAAACCGAATCGAGAGGCAAGGGTTCATCTACAATCACCTTTATGCTATCGCAAGCTGATTCACCGCATGCATTGATATAGCGGGCGAAATACCAGGTGGTAGTGTCGGGTGCAGGAATGCGTAATTCGGTTCCTTTGCCTATGTATTCTCCGTTGCAGCTATTTTCAAACCACTGCAAGGTATCTCCTAATCCACCAAAGGCATTGAGTACAATTATCCCATTGTAAGCCTGGCAGAAGTAATTGGTATCTACCGTCAGTGAGTCTGGTTTTACAGGTTGAGGAATAACAGTAATGGTCACCGGAGTGCAGGCTGAGGGGCCGCAGTCGTTAACCCAACGGGCATAATAAGTAGTGGTTTGGGTCGGAGCATTGATTAATAAGGGGTTAGTGTTCGATACCACTGTGCCGCCACATGAACCTTCAAACCATTCTATATAATTACCCGAACCGCCCGTAGCCGTGAGGGTAACGATGCCTACCGTTCCGGCGCAATAGTTATTGTTGTCGAGGGTTATGGTATCAGGTGGCAAGGCTAAAAGATTAACGGTAACAGTAATGCTCTGGCAATCAGATGTATCGCAATTATTAATCCAACGGGCATAATATGTGGTTGTAGTATCTGGAGCAGGGAGGGTGATTTGCTGCTGGTTTCCAATAGGTTGGCTACCACATTCATCTGCATACCATTCTACAAAGTCACCGCTACCACCCCAGGCTTCAAGTGTTATTGAAGGAACCGTACCCTGACAGAAGTTATTATGATTTACGGTAAGCGAGTCGGGCGGTGTAGTAAGCGGGAAAACATTTACCGTAACACTCTGACAAGCCGACGGCCCGCATCCAGTTTCCCAACGGCCAAAGTACGTAGTGGTTGATTGAGGAGCTGCAATCTTCAGGGGATTGCCACTGCCTACAAAAGTGCCTCCACAACTTTCACTGAACCACTTGAATATTTGACCACTACCACCAATACCCGTGAGGGTTATGCTATCTACGCTTTGGCTGCAGAAGTTATTGTGGGAGCTCATTACGAGTTGGGGAGCCACAGGATAATGTATAATGTTAATCTGGATTGAAGCACATTCACTTACCCCACATTGGTTTTCCCATCTTGCATAATAGATGGTTGTATCTGCCGGTGAAGGAATTACGATATTCTGTCCCTGGCCAATATAAGTTCCACCACAACTTCCACTGTACCATTTAACTACATTACCCGATCCACCTATAGCATATAAAGTAATATTAGGAATCGTTCCAGTGCAGAAGTTATTTGCAGAAGCTACTATAGAATCGGGAGCCACAGGCAATGGATAAACGCTGGTACTTTGGGTTTGCTGGCCCGAACAGCCATTGGGGTCAGTATAAGAATAGGTTATCTGATATGGTCCACCAACTCCCGCTGCAGCAGGGTCAAAAATTCCGGTTCCATTACCATAATCAGTAACGCCGGTTCCTGTAAACGAACCATAAGGTTTATGGCTACCGGACAGTATTACGGGACCATTATTCAGGCAATAGCCAGCGGCTAAGGTATTGAAGCTTACTTGAGGTAAGGGGGCAACATTTACCTGATAATTTATCGAGTTAGAGCATCCAGTTGGGTCAGAATATGAATAGGTAATGGTATAAGGTCCACCAACTCCTGCTGCTGAAGGATTAAAGAGCGCTTTGCCTATAAGTAAATCGGTAATCCCAGGTCCGGAGAATGTACCTAAGGGAGCCATATTTCCCGTTAATGTATCCGGCGTTGCATTTACACAATAGATAGGATCAATTCCACTGACACTGAGCTCTGGTAAGGGAAGTACCTCTGTTGTATCACTAAAGCTGGCCATGCACGCATTGTTGTCGATATAAGTGTAGGTGATCACATGAGGTCCTCCTATACCTGCCTGATCGGGGTAGAAGCGTGCTTTGCCGTTTCCAAGGTCTAATATACCCGGGCCGGAGAAAGTACCGTAAGGTACATGGCTACCCGTAAGTAGTGCAAAGGGTGAATTTACACAATAAGTTGGAGCAAGGCCCGTGAAATAAACGTTGGGTAGCGGATTTATCACTACGGTCTTGGTTTGCCAGTTAGTACATCCATTGTTGTCGGTATAAGTATAGGTTACCTGATGGGTACCCACTCCGGCTACAGAAGGATCGAAGGATGCAGTACCGTTGCCATTATCTGTAATTCCCGGACCACTGAAAGTTCCAAATGGAGCCTTATTACCAACCAGTGTTACCGGATTGGCATTAACACAGTACATAGGGTTAAGCCCGGTAAATGAAACTATTGGGAGGGTGCGTACAAGGGTAGTTTGGGTTTCACTGGCTGAGCATCCGTTTGCATCAGTGTAACTGTAGGTTATAGAGTAAGGCCCACCTGCACCTGCTGAAGCTGGATTGAAGTAAGCAGTACCGTTACCATTATTTGTGATTCCGGGGCCAGAGAAGGTACCTAGGGGAACCATGTTACCTACAAGAGTATCCTGGTCTTCATTGAGACAGTATTCGGGCATAAGACCCGTAAATGTTGCTACCGGTAGCGGGTTAACCGTTACGAATTTGGTTTTGGTATCTGAACAGCCATTGGGATCTGTATAAGAGTAACTTACAGGATAAGGTCCACCTACACCTGCAGCCTGAGGATCAAATATGGCCTGACCCAGTCCGATATTGGTAACTCCAAGACCAGCAAAGAAACCTTGCGGTGCATGATTTCCGGTAAGGGTCACAGGATTGGCATCAATGCAATAGTTATCGAGTAGGCCTGCAAAATCAACAATGGGTAATGGAACTACTGTGACAGTCTTTGTGGCAGAATTTTCACAACCCCAATTATCTGAATAAGTATAGGTGATTTGGTGCGTACCTACTCCGGCAACAGCAGGATTAAAGGTAGCCATGCCATTGACCGATGAAGTAATTCCCGGCCCTGTGAAAGATCCCTGTGGTGCCATGTTACCTGTAAGTGTTACAGGAGTTGCATTGATGCAATACGTATTGGCTAACCCTACAAAGTTCACAAAGGGCAAGTCGTGAACGGTTGTGTTTTGGATATCTGTTTGCGAGCAACCGTTTGAGTTGGTGTAGGTGTACGAAATTTGGTAGGGGCCACCCACACCGGCCATGGATGGGCTAAACCAGGCAGTGCCATTGCCATTGTTTACAATTCCCGGACCGCTGAAATATCCATTGGGGGCCTGGTTACCCGTTAGTAATACATTATTTCCGTTTACGCAATAGTTTGGATCCAGGCCACTAAAGAATACTGTTGGTTGAGGATATACCGTAACTGTAAGGAATGCACAGGGGGATACACCGCAGGCATTTTCCCAACGGGCATAGTACACTGTGGTTGAAGTGGGGGCTGGTATGGTAATAGATGTACCAGTACCTACAACATTAGTACTTCCACAATAACCTGTAAACCACCTCAGCGTTTGCCCGTTTCCACCTAATGCGTTTAGGGTAATGGTAGGTATTGTACCAGCGCAGAAAAAGTTGTTGCTGACAGTGATAGTGCTTGGGGGCTCGGGGTTTTGAATTACCACAATAGTTACCGAATCACATGCAGAGATTCCGCAGGAATTTTCCCAATAAGCATAGTAGGTTGTAGTAACTGTCGGAGGATCAATTAATATAGAGTTTCCAATGCCAACGGTATTGCCTCCACAGCTATTGGCTGACCATTTTAAAACATCTCCTGAACCTCCTGTTGCGGTAAGAGTAATTGGATCAGTATGATTGAAACATATGGGATTTGCACTTGCAGATACGCTTGTTGCTGGCTGTGCCAGTGGTGTTACATCAATTGTAACCGAAGCACATGCTGACGCTCCGCAAACTGATTCCCAACGAGCATAATATGTAGTAGCCGAAGTCGGAGCCGGAATAGTGAGAGGTGTACCTGTTCCAATCTCCTGTACACCACAACCATTTATATACCATTTTAAAATCTCACCTTGGCCACCGGCTGCATTTAAAGTAATGTACGCTGTTCCTTCGCATATGGGATTGGGCGTAGCAGTGGCCAGTGTAGGAGCAACAGGTAGATCGATCACATGAACCGTAACCTCGGCACAAGTGCTTGCTCCACAAGCATTTTCCCACCTTGCAAAATAGGTTGTAGTAATATCTGGCGAGGGAATAGTAAGCGGATTACCCGTTCCCACCAGTGTACCACCACAAGAAGCCGTATACCATGCCACATAATCACCTGAACCACCTGTTGCTGTCAGCACAATGTTACCGGGATCAGTTGTACAGAAATAATCGCGATTAACAGAGGCAGAAACAGGCGGGGTGGGGAAGGGGAATTGATTGGTTAAAGTAAATTGGCTATTCAGTTCACAAAGATTAGCATCTTTAATAAACACCCAATACGTTCCGGCTTGGAGGTTGAGTAGGTCTTCTGTTGTGGCCCCTGTACTCCAGAGATAGTTATAAGGTAGGGTTCCACCTCCCACCGTTAAATTAATAGAACCTTCATTTCCTCCAAAGCATAGAGCATTTTGAATTACTGGAGGTGTAGGAACAGCCACCTGGTTGAGTCGGGTAAGGAATGAATCATCCATACCCTGTGAAATAAGGTTAGTACCTCCAAAGGCAGCAGTTGAGCCAAAGCTACCTCCCAGAGCCAGGTTTTTATCTGGTCTTACTGCAATTGCCATAGCTGAATCAGGTGCAGTACCACCTGCTTGTTGCGACCATACCCTATAGCCGGCAGCATTATATTTTACTACAAATATGTCGCTACTGCCAGCACTGGTTAGGGTTTTATCGCCTAAGGTCATGCTATTGCGGAATGCTCCGGCAACATATACATTGCTAAGTGCATCTAATGCAAGGGCTTTTGCATTATCGATGCCAGATCCGCCAATATTGCGCAACCACAAAGGATTACCCCCTTTATCGTATTTTGCAACAAATGCATCCTTTAATCCATTGGATACCAAATTAAGAGTACCGAAAGTGGCGTTTCCTTCGAAACTTCCGGCCAAATAGATATTTTGGGAATAATCCGTCCGAACGGCTCTGGTGAGGTCATTGCCGGTTCCTCCGGCTTTCCGTACCCATTTCAAATTGCCTATTGGACTATACTTCGCAATAAAGATGTCGTTGTTTCCTGAGGAGGTAAGTGTAGATGTTCCAAATTGAGCGGAGCTTTGGAACCGTCCGGTAATTATTGCATCTTCAGCCACATCAATGGCTACACTATAAGCCATGTCTTCTGAAGTTCCACCTGCATTTTTCACCCATTGTAGATTGCCTTCAGGATTAAGTTTCATGATAAAGGCATCATCTCCTCCATTGCTGATAACCGGGGTGTTGCCAAAAGTGGAAATTCCTTGAATGGATCCTGCTATCCAGGTATAACCTCCTTCTGTTGAGGTGATTGCATTTCCATGGTCGTCGAAGAAACCTCCGAAATTTTTCACCCATTGGAGGGTACCGTTATTGTTGTATTTGGCCACAAAGATGTCGTTTGAGCCATTTGAGTTAATTTGAGTTGAGCCAAACCATGCCATTACCTCAAATGAACCAGTAAGGTAAATGTTACCTAGGCTATCGAGGGTCAGGCTTCTGCCTATGTCATTCAGACTACCGCCAGCCTGACGAATCCAGCTCAGATTGCCGGCATTGTTGTATTTAGCCAGGAAAATGTCATCTCCTCCCATGCTGGTAAGATTCTGGGTTTGGAACGAAGCTGTTCCCTGAAATTTTCCTGTGATGTATGTATTTCCATAGCGGTCAGTTTTTATGTCGTAAATCATATCGTTACCGGGTCCGCCTTGTCGTAATACATTGCTGAATGTTGTGGTGTCGTGAACAAAGGCCAGTACATCAGGCTCGCCAATTTCAAAAGTTTTCTTTTCGCGGCAATTGTTGGCATCGCGTATGTAAACGCTATAATACCCAGGTGCCAGGTTGCTGAGATCCTGGGAGTTGGCTCCGTTGTCCCATCTGTAAGTTATTGGAGCTGTAGCTCCCTCTAAGGTGAGATCAATTGCTCCATCATTATTTCCATTACATGAAATGTTTGTAATTAAGGCATTGACAGCGAATTTTTGAATCACCTGCAGCGTAACGATATCACTGTCGTAAAAACCGCAAGTAGCACTGGTAACCCTGCAGAAATACTGTCCTGCATCGGCAAAGGCCACAACTGGAATAGCGTATACCTGAGATGTTGCTCCGGGTATGGGCTGATTGTTGTGGTACCATTGCAGCGTAATGTTATCTCCTACAGGGATAATTCTGAAGCTTACTGAATCATTTTCGCAGCGGGTTTGCGCTATGGGTTGGGTTGCTACGCCGGGTAAAATATTAACCCAGACGTTAATACTAATCGTCCAAGCTTCACCACAGGTATTCCAGATATGACACCTGTATATACCCCTGTCGGCAACAGAAATAGCCTGGAATTGATAGGAGGCCTGATTAGCTCCTGCAATGGTATTTCCGTCTTTATACCATTGATAATACAAAGAATCACCCGTAACTCCGAAGTCCAGCGAAACGAAATCACCTTCACAGGCATTAACATCAGAGGGTTGCTGGGTAATTACAGGTACCCTGTTCACCGAAACTTTGGCTTGTTGGGTCATGATGCTTCCGCACCGGGTAGTAAGGTAGCATGTGTAGTTTCCCGTTTGGCTATATTGAATATTGGTAAGGGTATAAGTGTTTGAGGTAGCCCCTGGAATATCAATTCCTTCGAGCTGCCACTGATAATTGATAGAATCGCCTAATGCAGTTACAGAAAGGGTGTAGTTCTGGCCCTCGCATGTGGAAATGCCTTGGGGTTGTTGTGTGATTATTGGAATAGTATTTACCCATACCCAAACAGCATTACTCCATACAGTACCGCAATTGTTCTGAACACGGCACTGATATAATCCTCTGTGAGAGTAATTGACAGGATTAAATTGTAATACAGCAGAGTTTGCACCAGGTAATGGATTTCCGTCCTTAAACCATTGATAGGATAAAAAGTCACCTGTGGCAGCAACTTGTAAAATTACATTGTCACCAGCACAAGCTTTATGGTTAGTGGGGTTTAATGTAATGGAAGGAGGAACGTTCATGTATAGGGTAACCGTTTGAGTGTTTACCGTACTGCAGTGGTTCCAAATTTTGCAATAATAGGTACCCATATGGCTTCCCTGAACAGGATTAAAGGAAAGGATATTACTCGTGGCCCCGGGGAGCGGAGAACCATCTTTATACCATTGATATTTCAAGCGGGTACCTGTGGCAACAACTACAAACGATTCTGCATTACCTATGCAAGTTGAAATATTCTGTGGCTGCTGAATAATTTGAACCGGCAGGTCAACACTTACAAAGGCAGTATCAGTGAATACTGTGTCGCAGTTGTTTGCTAACCTGCAATAATATGCTCCTGTATCCGAAACATTAATGTTGTTTAGAGTCAGTAGGTTAGATGTTTTGCCAGGCAATATATTGCCATCTTTAAACCATTGAAAGTCGGGCAAAGCAGACCCCAATGCCAGAATTCCTACTTCGAGAGTTTCTGTATTTCCAAGGCAAGTCAGAACGCTCACCGGATCCACAATAACGGTGGGATCGATATTGGCAAATAGATTGGCTGGTTCGCTTGTTACGTCACCGCAATTGTTATGAATATAAACTTGATATTCTCCGATATCACTTAAAGTGACAGGATTGAAAACAAGTGTAGGTTGCGTGGCTCCTGGTATGTTGTTTCCATTGAATATCCATTGGAATTTCAATGAATCACCTGTATAGTTTAGAGTGAAAACATTATAATCTCCTACACAAGTTAGCAAATCAATGGGTTGTTGCGTTATTACGGGGGGTATATTGATGTTAAGATTGGCAACATTCGACATTAGCGAACCGCAGGTATTATAAACCAAAACCGTGTAATTGGCAGTATCGGAGTAACCTACAGGATTGAAGGTAAGTGTAGGATTTGTGGCTCCCGGAATGGAAAATCCGTTTTTAACCCACTGATAATACAAAGAATCTCCGGTGGCTGATACAATAAATTGTACTGACTGGCCGGTACATGTATTTATATTGGACGGTTGTTGAACGATAGCAGGAACAATGTTAACATTTACGCGGGCTGCTGTAGTATAAGCGGTTCCACATGTATTATAAACCCTGAGCCGGTAGCTTCCCGTATCAGCATATTGGACATTTGTCTTGGTATATACGGGATTTACAGCCCCTGCAACACTGGTCCAAGTGGGATTTAATGCATTTCGAAATTCCCACTGGTAATTAAGAGAATCACCTGTGGCAGCCCCGGAAAGTGTAAAGCTTGAACCAATACAGGTGGAGTATTTTTTCGGGTTAAGGGTAATAGCTGGTGGAATGTTGATACTTAACCTGGCGTTATTTGAAATAACCTCCCCACATGTATTATAGATCCTGACAGAGTATCTTGCAGTATCTGCATAAGTTACAGGGTTAATAGTAAAGGTTGAATTGGTAGCTCCCGCAATGGGTATACCATTCTTTCTCCATTGATATTTGAGCGAATCGCCGGTGGCTGTGACGGAGAAAGTAGCCGAATATCCAGGGCAAGATGATATTTTTACTGGTTGCTGTGTGATTACAGGTACCAAATTGACCGTTAATTCAGCTGGCTGGGACAGCTGACTTCCGCAGTTGTTGAATACCAGGCAGGTATAGCTCCCTAAAGTAGCCGGTGTCACTGGATTTATTATCAAGGTAGAATTGGTAGCTCCAGCAATGTCAACCCCATTGCGTCTCCATTGGTATTGTAAAGAGTCGCCGGTTGCTATTACAGAGAAGCTTGCTGTGCCTCCCAAACATGAACTGTATTTCACCGGATGTTTGACAATGACGGGCAAAATATTGATGTTTAGGGTTCCCGCAGCGCTATATACCTCGCCGCAATTGTTCCAAATCCCGCATACATAATCCGCAGTATCAGTGTATTGAATGTTATTCAATGTAAGGTTGGGCCCATTGGCTCCGGGTATTATATTTCCGTTTTTAAGCCACTGATATTGCAAACTATCACCACTTGCTATCACCGTGAAAGTAACTGTCTGGTTTAAACAAGCAGAAATATCCCAGGGATTTTGGATGATAGCCGGTGGAATATTCATATTGAGCAATGCATTTTGAGATACTGCATTACCGCAATTATTGTGAACTTCTAAATAATAATTACCCGTATCAGCATATAAAGCAGGAGTAAAAGCAAGGCTGTTTAAATTAGCTCCCGGTATGGGTGCACCATTTTTAAACCATTGATAAATCAGCGAATCTCCGGTAACTCCAACTGTAAATAATGCATTTTGCCCGTTGCATATGCTCAGGCTATCTGGCTGAGATACAATAACAGGCGGGATATTCATGTTGAGATGTGCGTTTGCACTCATAATACTGCCACACGTATTGTATATATTGACCGTGTAATTGGCAGTATCGCTGTATGTAGCTGGCGTAAATGCAAGAGAGGAATTGGTAGCTCCTGGTATGCTAATTCCATTTTTATACCATTGATAATATAATGAGTCTCCTGAAGAAGTTACTGCAAACAGAGCATTTTGACCATTGCAAATACTTAGGCTATCAGGTTGATTGGTGATGCTTGGTGGAACGTTTATGGTAATTTTTACCGTTGAACTGGTCGCAAAACTGCAGGTATTTGAAACTGTGCAATAATAACTACCTGTATCAGCGTAGGTCATTCCGGTAATAGTAAGCACCGGGGTATTTGCTCCTGAAATATGTGATGGTATGTCAACTATAGGAGTCCCATTGAAATACCATTGATAAGTAAATGGAGATGAGCCTGTATTATTGATGCTTAATTGGACATTATTACCGGGACAGGTGCTTACTTTAACAGGTTGAAGCGTAATCACGGGATTGAACAGAATAGTAACATTCGCTCCCTGACTTAGAGTAGTTCCGCACGCATTGCTGACTTCACAAGTATATATTCCTCCATGAGTGGCATCGACGTTAGGAATAGAAAGTGTATTTGAAGTGGCGCCTAAGATGGGATTACCATTGTGGTACCATTGATAACTGTAAGGTGATAGACCAGAAGCTGTTGCTGTGATATTAAGACTGGTTCCTTCACAAATATTGAATGAATAGCTGTTGAGAATAACATCGGGGATACTATATTTTCTAACAGCCAATTTATTGGGTGAACCGCTGCATCCAAATTCATTAAATTCCACGACAAAGAGTGTATCCGTGGTCATTGAGTTACTCCAGGTTACGCTAATATGGGCAGCCGAATCGTAGAGGTAGGTTATAGCACCTGTTCCATATTTCAGACTCCATACATACCGTGAGCCTGGCGTGCTATCCACGCGATATAACTCAGTTGAATTAATACAGACGGAGTCGGGGTTTATTGTAGAATTTTGAGCTTGAATAGGCCGACTCCCTGTGAAAACTAATAATAACCACAATAAAGCGAGTAAATGTCTGTACTTCATGAATTTGTTTCGGTTTGTTGTTTTATTAGTCATATAAGCAATAGGTTCAGTTTGGATTTTGGATAGTAAATTTTTCAAAAACATTGGTCAAACAAATTTATTACAAAATTTCTGCTTTTCATTACATTAGAATACAAATTATACGATAAAAAATCAGTTATGTTTTATCAGGAGAGGTCCAGGTCGGGGATGAATGGTCACTAATGCACTATCTGAGGATATGCAATTATTTTCGTCGGTAACCTGAACCCAATATTCTCCACTTTGCATAACAGTCAGTGTTTGCTGAGTGGACCCATCATTCCATAAATAAGCCCTGTAGCCATCACCTGCATTTAGAGTAATTTCATCACCTAAACATGCAAATCTATCTCCTCCTAAATTTGGGGGATTAACAGGGTAATGAGCTATATTAATGGTATCGCTTAATGTACACAGCTCCTGTGTAACAGTAACATAATAAGTTCCGGGAATGGATGTAACAATGGATTGTGTAGTATCTCCTGTATTCCATAAATAGGATGTCATTCCATGGCCAGCATCAAGAGTAACTGATGTTCCCGGACAGAAGCTAAAGTCAGGGCCGAGGTAAAGGCTACTATAATCGCTAAAATATCCATATTCTGAGCTTCCGCCCAGTTTATTTAAAATCCCTAAATGAAATGCTCCCAGCGTATTTTGGATTAAATTTGATCCAGTGGGTAATAATGCGGTAGAATTCAATTCTTTACGTGCATAAACCCAAACGTTGGAGGTACCTGGCACAGGATTAAAATCGCTGGAGGTTATAATAGCTGGATTCCCATTGACCAGAAAGCCTCCTTTAAATTCATTTCTGGTTAAAAGCATAAGGGCAAAATCGAGATTACTGGTACGATTAAACCCTATTTGTGTACTACCCGTGCAGGTAATATGGGGCACCATAGCACTCCCTAATTCATCATAGTGTCCCGAAATATGATATACATATACAGGTTTGTCGGTAAGTATATAATATGCATCTTGGTTCATTGCCTGCCAAAAGGTTTCTCCTTTTTGGAGCGTTGCAGATGCTACTGAGGATCCGTTTAAATAAACATTCGTATTATCTTGTGTAGCAAGTATATAAAATTTTTCGAAATTTTCCGTACCTGAATAAGCAAAACCTTTCACTACGATAAACTCTATACCCAGTAAATTAACGGGAAGAATTTGATCCCCTACCAAATCATAGCCCCCTACAGTAATTCTTGGGCGCAGACTGTCGTCCATAATTGT
>DDBO01000028.1 GCA_002332755.1 Bacteroidales bacterium UBA2030
TTGTGGCGGGATTTATGAATTCAAAGCCGGAAATACACGATAGTTTAATTTTGCAAAATATTTATTATCAATGATTTCCGGCAATCAAAAAATACAGGGAGAAAAACACGGGTTCAGCACAGATGCTGCAGCTGAACCGGTTCATTAATTTTTTCAGTAAGTAAAGTTGTTTTATAAAAAATACTAAAAATGCTTGAGATCTTAAATAAAATTCATGAAAAGGGCATTCATTTGCCAGAGGAAGTACGCGACCTCATCGAAGGGGCCAAGAGTGTGCGTTTATATGAAAGTGTAAATGACCTGGCCCTTGCGGCTGCCGGAGGCGAAGGGAGCAATCTATTTGAAGTCAAATATGAAGTTCCGGATAAAGGCTGGATTACCGAAGCCATAGTCCACAGAACAAGTAACGGAATATCCGTCAATTACCCAGAGCCATATATGCGTCGCCGTGACCCCGACACCATGGTTATTGCAGATGATTTGCCAACCGACAAACCCCGATTCTCGGAAAAATTCGGGTTTCCATTTGAAGGATTGCGAGAGGAGACGTTTCAATGGTTGAAGCAGCAGGATCTTGCCATGTTTTTCTATTTTGCAGGCAACATGGGCATTGGTGTGGGTGGTTTGGCTATCGTTCCGGCCAACGCTGCTTTTTTTGCGATGGGTTTGGCCATGCTTCAAAAAATAAGGTCTTTGAGTTCCATAGATGAGGAATTCAAGGTGGAGTCTGTCATATACGTAGCTCCTATCTTCCGGCATACACACTTCAACGGAAAACAAATCGTTGTCCATCGCCGGATGGAGCACCTCCACGAACTTTATTCCTACAACCTTTATCCCGGTCCCAGTGCAAAGAAAGGGCTATACTCCGTGCTATTGGATAAAGGAGAAAAAGAAGGATGGATAACGGCACACTGCTCAACCGTGCAGGTAATCAGCCCTTACGACAATGTTACTACCTTCATGCATGAGGGCGCCAGCGGTGGAGGTAAGAGCGAAATGCTTCAGCACATAGTGCGCGAACCCAACGGACAGGTTCTCATTGGCCAAAATATTACCAATGGCGAGCGCAGGCTGATCAATATCTCACAATTCTGCGAGTTTTTCCCCGTAACCGACGACATGGCTCTGTGCCACCCTTCCATTCAAACCAGCAATGGCAAACTAAATGTATTAGATGCCGAAAACTCATGGTTTATCAGGGTAGATTCGGTGAAAGAATATGGTGATGATCCGTTTTTGGAAAAGGCCACATTAAAGCCTGCAGGCCCTCTGCTTTTCCTTAACCTCCAATCAAAACCCGAATGTACTGTTTTGATATGGAACCACACCGAAGACGCTCCCGGTAAGCCCTGTCCCAACCCGCGAGTAGTGCTACCAAGGGAGTATGTACCTAACGTGTTGAGTAAACCCGTAAAAGTGGACATTCGAAGCTTTGGAGTAAGGACTCCACCCTGTACCCGGGAAAAACCGGATATTGGCATCATTGGGCTGTTTCATATTCTGCCTCCGGCCCTTGCCTGGCTATGGAGATTGGTAGCTCCCAGGGGTTATGCCAATCCCAGCATTGTTGGGGGAAGCGCCCTCGAGTCGGAGGGAGTGGGTTCGTTTTGGCCTTTTGCTACAGGAAAGAGGGTAACCCATGCCAACCTCTTGCTCGAACAAATTATAAACAGTCCGAGAATGCGCTATATTCTGGTGCCTAACCAACACATTGGCGCCTGGAAAGTAGGATTCAAGCCTCAACTCCTTATGCGCGAATACCTTACACGCAGGGGCAACGCCAAGCTTCGCAGCGACCAGACCCAGGAAGCTCGCTGTCCACTACTAGGCTATGAACTAAATTATCTTACCATTGAAGGGTCGAAAATCACCTCCAAATTTCTCAAAGTATATAAGCAATCGGAGGTTGGCATCGAAGGCTATGATGCTGGTGCTGCCATGCTCTCCGACTTCTTTAAACGGGAATTAAAGAAATATCTTACTCCAGAGCTTAATCATATTGGAAAACTTATCATTGAAGCCTGCCTTAACGATGCCACAGTTGAGGATTACAATGCAATTGTGCCCATGGATTACAAGTATTCCTTTCTCTCCATGGAGGAACTCGATCAGGCATGGACTAACGACCATAATGATTGAAATCTAACCCAATCGTTCCTATCATCTATGTACAAGGCTGTCTTTCATGGGGCAGCCTTTTTTGTTTTTAACCCTGCCATTGAGAGGTTTTCCCTAACTTTGGGCACAAAAAAGATGCACCCCAAAGGCGAAAATGACCTGTATGTTTTGCTCGATGCCATGGGCATTCCTTACACTATATACCGCCACCCGCCTGCACCCACTATAGAAATAGCCAGAGAATACTGGAAAAACATACCCACTACCCATTGCAAAAACATTTTCTTCAGAAACCACAAAGGCAATCGGCATTATCTTGTGGTGATAGAACATACCCGAGAACTGGATATTCACTCCCTTGAGCTTAGGCTGAGGCAAGGGAAACTGACCTTTGCCTCTCCCCAGCGATTGATGAAATATCTCGGCGTAGAACCCGGTTCAGTGACCCCTTTTGGCCTTATAAATGACGTTGAACACCATGTCCACGTTTTCCTGGATTATTTTCTGCAGCAATCCGAGACCATCAGTTTCCATCCTCTCACCAATACCGCTTCGGTAGCATTACGCTTTGAAGATTTTATGAAATTTCTTCAGGCCTCTGGCAATACTTACGAATTCATTCATATGCATAAAGAAAATACAAAGCCATGAAAACCTGCCATTATTTAGTAATCGGAAGTATGATGTGTCTTACCTTGACCTTAAGGGCTCAGACACCCGCAGACAAATTGATTTATCAGGGGAAAAAACCGGGTTTCTATCAACAGATAAGGGCGGATGCAGGTCGCACTAGCGAAGTGCAGCCTGTATCTCCAATGGTGCAAGTTGCCATCAGTCCCCAAACATTTCCCACAGATCCTGCAAGGTACCAAAAAATGTGGCACCAGCCCCCCATAAGTCAGGGAGAAACCGGAACCTGCTGGTGTTTTGCTGCAGTATCTTACTTAGAATCGGAATGCAAACGACTCACAGGCATTGAGGTCAAATTATCAGAAATGTATTTTGTTTATTATGAATATCTCGAGAGAGCTGCAGAATTCGTGAAAACCCGTGGGCAGATTAGTTTTGAAGAAGGCTCAGAATCATCGAGTGTCCCTTTGTTGCTCAAACGCTATGGGGCAGTACCGGCACAGGCTTATGCAGGAAAACCCGGATATCTGAAATTTCATTATCATACCCAAATGGTGGAAGAAATGAAAGCCTATCTGGAGTATGTAAAGAGCAGTGGGGCCTGGGATGAAGAAACAACACTGAAAGTGATTCGCTCGATTCTTAATCATTATATGGGGACTCCGCCAGATACTTTCGATTGGAAAGGCGCCAGATATACTCCACTGCAATTTTCAAGGGAAGTCTTAAAACTAATTCCTGACGATTATTACAACTTTATGTCGAACATACGGCAAACCCAAAATCAAAAAGGCGTTTTAGAAGAGGAAGACAATTGGCGCAGGTTAGACGAATATTACAATATCTCACTGGAGGATTTTACAGCCCTGGTGCGCAATGCCCTGGCCCAAAAGCAGACGGTATGCATTTGCGGCGACATCTCCGAACCCGGTTATGGAAGCCAGACTGGTGCCGCGTTTATTCCCGATTTCGATATTCCGTCGGCATACATCAATGCTTACGCCAGAGAACTCAGGCTAAACAATGGCAGTACGACCGACGATCATTGCATGCATCTGATAGGAGCCTTCAACGACAAAGGACGGTGGTGGTATTTACTAAAAGACTCAGGCTCAGGAGCTTTTGACTGCCCCACGCCAGGCTACAGAGTGATGAGCGAAGATTATGTCCGACTGAAAATGATGAATATCATGATTCACAAGGACGCAGCTCGACCCGTCCTCGATAAATTCATTAAATAAAAAATAAACTTTTATGAAAAGCCTGCGGGCCTGGCTAATAGGGCTAATACTTGCCATACAGGGTTTTTCGATGATGGTATTCGAATTTGCTTTACCATCATGGCTCAGGCAATGGCTGGGGGCCAGTTTTGCTGCACAAGCTTTAAGTATTGGTGTTTTTACCGTAGGATTAGCTGCCGGAGCCTGGATTGCATCTCAAAAAACATTAAAAAAACCCTTTAAAAGCATGGGTTTTCTCCTGATCGGAACTGCTTTGTCTGAGATGCTCTATCCACTGGCAATGAACACATTAACAGATATTTCTCTGCAAATTCCCGGATGGATTTTTACCACCCTGACTGTGATTTGGGTTTTGCCTGCGGTAATGGCAAGCGGAGCCATGTATCCGCTGGCTGTGAAAAGCATTCCCGGGCGAAGAAACGCAGGGTGGTTTTATGCTGCCGGATTGATTGGAGCAGGTTTGGGGATCGCCAGTGTTATTTTTCAGTTTTATGGTTATATTCACCTGGGTACCGCCTTATTTTTATGTGGGTTACCACTTTTTGTAGCCGGTCTTGGAATGTTTATTCTCAAAGAAAAACCTCAGGATAGTGAGATAGCACCCTACACTGAAAAGACGGTTGAAGGATTCACAATTCTTGCCTTTTTCCTGGGAGTTGCAGGCATGATCTTTCAACTCAATACGCTAAGGATGGGGAACCTGGTATTCGGTGCCTCTTACCGGACTTTCGGGTCCATTTTGTTGTGGATTTTACTTGCATCAGGCATGGGAAGTATATTGGCTTCGCGTAATAAAAAGGCCGGGAGCCACACCATCGGCTCTTTGAATGATACAGTTTTACTTTACTGCATTTTTATGTTTATCAGCCTTCCCCTTTACCGCAGTCTTTTCTACATGCAATCCTTTGCCTGGCATTCGCTCACACGCAATGATACAGGGTATCAACTCTGGGTGGCTTTCCAGGCTTTCATTCCCTTGGCGTTTGTTGCTGTACCGTCACTAATGAATGGTTTTATCTTTACTCATTTGGCCATTTCTTGGGGGCGAGAAGCAGGAAAATTGTATGCTGCAGAAACACTTGGTACCCTCGTGGGAGCTCTTACAGGCTATTCGTTGCTGATTCCTCTGACCGGACCTCTTTATGGAAATATTATTCTCGGACTGATGTTGATGGGGGTGATGGGTGCCTTCAATGGAAAACGTTTTTTCAAAAAGAAATATCTGTTGATCGCGAGTGGATTAGCATTGGCTTTATCTATCCTGCTGAAGCCCACGGCAAAAGAATTGTTTTCAGGGGTTTTTCGAACAGGTGAACCGCATAATCCGGGAGAAATAGCCGCCGATGATTATGGTAGACATGCATCGGTGGCCGTTAGCTTCGACAACCATGGTTTGATGAGCTTGCTTATCGACGGGAAACCCGATGCTGGCATATCTATGACCGAACTCCCTTCGACCGACGAACCTGTAGAGATTTTGCTGGGAGCCCTACCCCTTTCACTTAAACCCGAGGCTACCCATATAGCAACCATTGGCTTAGGTTCCGGACTCACGGCAAGCATACTCTCGCAAGGACCTAACACACAAATCAACGATATTCTGGAAATTGAACCGGCTGTTGTAAAAGCAGCTGAAAACTTTGGAGAAAGAGTTGCTGCCGTTTGGTACGACCCCAGAAGCCGAATACATATCTCTGATGCCAGGGGGTGGTTCTTACACAATGAATATCCCTATGATATCATTGTTTCAGAACCCAGCAATCCCTGGGTGATGGGTAATAGTAGCCTTTTTACGGAAGGCTTCTATCAACTGATAAAAAAATCCCTCCACGAGAATGGCATTTTCGTCCAGTGGATTCAATTGTACGAAACAAATGAAGACATTCTTGCCTCCATTCTCTTTCAATTGGGCCGCGTGTTTGAAGATTATACAATCTACCTGGCGGATGATGGCAATATGCTTGTGGTAGCCGGAAAAAATACCCTCCAATTAGAGCCTGATGAAAAAATTTTCAGCCAACCCGCCCTTGCCAGGCATCTCACACGATTAGGCATATACTCCCCCGGCGATTTAAAAATCAGAAAATTAGCTCAAAAAAAACTGCTCCAACCCTGGGTTGATAAAACCTCAACAAAACTCAAAAATCACAGTGACCTTTTGCCTGTTATAGAACCACTCTCACTCAGGGCGCTATTTTTTGCCGAAGATGCATACTGGATTAACGACCTGAAGCGAATATCGGCTGCACTGTTATTGACAGACAAACCCGGAATCACAACAGGCATATCACCCTATGGTTACAGATTGTCAGCCGTCACAAGAGCCATAAAAGGTAAAATGTTGTACGATCTTCTTTCAGGGTCTGCCCTCGACACAAACCATTTAAACACCCCTGGCCTGAGTCGTGAAATTTCTCAACTTATTGCCGGCTTTCAAAAGCCAGATCTGGACCATTCACAAGACTTTCTAGTATTACTAAACGAATTTTGTTTTTGCCTGGAAGAATTCATAACAAAAGAAGAAGCCTTGAACCTATCGCATCCTTTCCATAAGGAAAGTCAAGCCGGGCAACTCTTATATTTTCATGAAGCAATCATGAAAAAAGACATCAAAGAAATTGACCTTGAAACGGGAAAAATTTTATCCCATTGTAACCTTTGGCCACAACCCATCGTCGAATTTGTCGAACTTGTCAATCAGATTTTGGCGCTTGATTACTCACACCAGTGCACACCTGCAATTGACACCTTAAATCCTGCTTTCCTAATATTAATGCATGCACAAAAAAATACATCCATCAAAACACTATATCCATGAAAAAAACCATTTTAACTGCAGCAGTTTTTCTCATAACCCTTGCTTTGGGTTTCGGTCAGGAATCGTCACGCCCTCAGACGGAATTTTTGTTTAGCCACGATAAAGGGATCAGTTTTTCGGGATTTGGTGGCCCTTTGGTAGAATTCAGCAATGTTGACGGAGCTTTTGGCGTTTTTATTGGAGGTGGTGGTGCAGCCATCATCAACCAAACCTTCTTCTTTGGTGGTTATGGTATGGGTCTGACCACTGATCAGCCACGTTATAGCATTACCCTCATGGGTGAAAACGGTTTTCCAAAGCCCTTAAACGATCTCTGTCCTCAAATCGGGCATGGAGGATTCTGGCTGGGTTATATTCATCAATCCCACAAAATCATTCACTTGGCTCTGAGTACAAAAATTGGTTGGGGGGGCATTACCTACACCCAGGGGTATTACGGAAACAGGGTTGAAGAACTTGGAACGGATGGAATTTTCGTTTTTACACCTCAGGCCGAAGTAGAGGTAAATTTGCTGAGATGGTTTAAACTCAATTTGGGTCTTGGATACCGTTGGGTGGCTGGAGCGGATTCTCAGTATATCACACCCACAGGCCCTCAATCCTTACTCTCATCAGGTTCACTGAGTTCACCCATTGGAACCGTGACTTTTATGTTTGGCAATTTCGTAAAGTAACTGAACTAACCCTATTGTTTAATGTTTAATAGCCGGGGATTAAACAACATTCCCGGTTTTAATTTATATGAAAAGATTATCACTGACACATATAATACTTTTTGTTGCCATCCAAATGTCGTTGGCAGAAGAGTTGCCCAAGCGGACGGTGAGCGGAATTATCAGTGATGCTTCCAGTGGCGAGGTTCTCATCGGGGCTACAGTCTTGGTAAAGCAAACGCTTAATGGAACTTCAAGCAATGTTTATGGGTTTTATTCCATTACGCTTCCGGCCGGGGTTTACGAGCTTGAATTTTCTTTTGTGGGTTATGATAAAAAAGTGCTTAAAGCCGACCTTTCTCAATCGAACTTAAGGCTGGATGTAGCCTTGAACCCCAAACCCAAAGAACTTGCAACAGTTGTTATTAGTGCCGAAAAAACGGATGCTAATGTCAAAACTAATGAAATGAGCGTAATAAGACTTGATTCCAAGACCATTGAACGTATTCCTGCGTTACTCGGTGAAGTAGATATTATAAGGGCTATGCAAATGCTTCCCGGAGTAAAAATGGTCGCCGAGGGTTCAACAGGCTTCAGTGTGAGGGGCGGAGCTCCTGATCAGAATCTTATTCTGCTGGATGAAGCTCAGGTTTACAATGCTGCACATTTGTTGGGGTTCTTCTCCGTTTTCAATAACGATGTAGTTAAAGATGTAAAAATTTATAAAGGGGATATTCCGGCTACCGATGGCGGAAGGTTATCAAGTCTGCTTGATATTCGCACACGTGATGGGAACAATAAAAGTTTTCATGGGAATGGTGGTATAGGGCTTATTTCGAGCCGCTTGTCACTGGAAGGCCCACTGAGCCCGGGACGCAGTTCATTTATTGTTGCCGGCAGACGTACTTATGCCGATGTGTTCCTCCCCCTTTCGAGCGACAAAGCCGTGCGCGATAATACACTCTACTTCTATGATTTTAATGGAAAAATCAGCCACACTATCAACGAAAAAAACAGACTGTTTTTATCGGGATATTTAGGACGCGATGTTTTCAAAAATCCATTTGGAGGCCTCGACTTTGGAAATCAAACCCTGACCCTGCGCTGGAATCATCTCTTTAGCGATCAGTTATTTGCAAATTTTACAGGCATTTACACCAATTACGATTACTTTGTCGGCACTCCCGAAGAACAAACCAACGCCTTTAAATGGACATCGGGTATGAAGGATTATGGTGTGAAAGCCGACTTTACATGGTTTCTGAACCCAGAAAACATGATCCGGTTCGGCGGCCAATCCGTTTACCATTATTTTAATCCTGGTATTGTTGAAGGCATTGGAAGTCAAACCTCATTCAACCGTCTCGCTATGCCCGTTCAGCGCGGATTGGAGTCGGCGATTTATATCTCAAATGACCAACAGCTCACTCCGCTTATCTCGCTTAAATATGGTCTTAGGTTCTCACTTTTTCATAATATTGGTCCCGCAACAGTTTACGAATACAATTCAGCAGGGCAGGCCATCGACTCGGTGAAATTTGGCAAAGCAAAATTCTATCACACACGCAGGTCTCTGGAACCCAGAATTGCGGGAACCTATATACTCGATGAACAATCCAGCTTTAAAATTTCTTATTCACGTACCGTTCAATATATTCAACTGGCTCAAAATTCCACAGCAGGCACACCCCTCGACATCTGGTTTATGACTGGTCCCAACATAGAGCCCCAGCATTCGGATATCATAGCTGCAGGATATTTCAGGAACTTCAGCCAAAATACGTACGAAGCCAGCGTGGAAATTTACTACAAGCATACATCCAAAGCCATCGACTTTAAGGACCAGGCCCAGCTTTTGTTTAATGAATACCTTGAAGCCGAGTTGCGTACAGGCCAGGCAAAGGCCTACGGAATAGAACTTTTGTTGCGCCGTCGCGCCGGGCGGTTCAACGGATGGATTGCCTACACCCTATCAAAATGCCAGCGGACCATTGCGGCCATCAACAATGGAAAACCTTATTCTCCGGCTTACGACAAACCGCATGAGATCTCAGTAGTTTCAAATTTCGAACTGAATCAAAGAATGATTCTCTCGGCCAATTGGGTTTATTCATCGGGTACACCGGTAACTTTCCCCA
>DDBO01000204.1 GCA_002332755.1 Bacteroidales bacterium UBA2030
AAGCCAGTCCTGTGAACCATTACCGGCGGGCTTAGCGGTCCGGCAATCAAGCCTGTTGCACTCAGGATGGTTTGGCAGACATATAAAGCCGTGAAAATACCTGTGATTGGTCTGGGCGGCATCATGAATGCTACAGATGCCATTGAATTTTTGTTGGCCGGCGCCTCAGCTATACAGGTAGGCACAGCCAATTTTATAGACCCTGCCATAACCATGAAAATTATTGATGGTTTGGAAGAATATTGCCAGCGGCTTGGGGTAAAGCGCATTTCCGAACTCACCGGTGCCCTGCAGGTTGATTAATCTTCTGTCAAAACATCCTCGCGGTAATATTTTATAGACTTAATTATTCCTTTTTTTAGGGGCTGTTCACCTGCTATTTCCGGTGAGCTTTTTGCCTCATTCCATACTGAAAACGGAGATTTGCTTAAATAGGCAATGGAATAAAAAAAGCTGCCCTAATGGGTGAGGGCAGCCTTAGAACTTCAATGTTGGTTATATCCTACTTTTTAAGCAATTCGGCCATTTTTGTGCCAATGTCCGCTGGAGAATCAACGACATGGATACCGCATTCACGTAAAATGGCTTTTTTGGCTTCGGCAGTATCTGCTTTGCCGCCCACAATGGCTCCTGCATGTCCCATGGTTCGTCCTTTAGGTGCGGTAGCTCCTGCGATAAAGGCTACCACAGGTTTGGTTCCATGTTCTTTAATCCAATAGGCAGCTTCGGCTTCCATGGTTCCTCCAATTTCGCCTATCATCACTATGCCTTTGGTTTCAGGGTCGTTCATTAGCAATTCTATGGCTTCTTTGGTAGTAGTCCCCGGAACAGGGTCTCCGCCTATTCCAACGGCTGTGGTTTGTCCCAGGCCTACTTTCGTAAGTTGATCGACGGCCTCGTAAGTGAGGGTGCCACTGCGTGAAACGATGCCTACTACCCCTTTTTTATGGATAAATCCCGGCATGATGCCCACCTTGGCTTCACCTGGGGTAATAACTCCGGGACAGTTAGGACCAATAAGCCTGCAATCGTAAGCCTTGAGGAATTCCTTTACCTGCACCATGTCTTTTACAGGAATGCCTTCGGTAATGCAAATGATGACTTTAATACCTGCTTCCGCTGCTTCCATGATAGCGTCTGCTGCAAAGGCCGGCGGAACGAAAATAACAGACACATCTGCTCCGGTTACCGCTACAGCGTCTTTTACAGTATTAAAAACCGGCTTACCCAAATGAGTGGTGCCACCTTTTCCCGGAGTTACGCCACCTACGACATCCGTTCCGTATTCAATCATCTGGGAAGCATGAAAAGTACCTTCACTGCCTGTAAAGCCCTGTACCAATACTTTTGAATGTTTGTTAACTAATACGCTCATTTTTAATTTATTATAATTTGTTAATTTGTTAGAGTGACATTGGAAGGTGCAATTGAAATGCTTGTAACTTATTGAATCATAGACTTTAGTTTCCTATCAATATATTTAAACAATTTTAGGACGAAAAGTTTGGCCAAATTATAAATTTTTGCAAAACCCACCGCTTGCAGGTAACTTTGAAACAACTATAACAGTAAAAAGGATATAAAGACTATCACTATGATAAATACGCTGGATTCACTGGCTGGGCTGATGAAAATGGACACAACTATTTGTGCCCTTGCTACACCTCCGGGTACCGGAGCCATTGCTGTAATAAGGGTTTCGGGAAAAAATACATTTTCGATTCTTGAGAAGATATTTATTCCCACAGGAAAAAGACTTCGTGTGAGCGACATGTCTTCGCATACTGTCCACCTGGGGCGTATAGTGGATGGTGATGAAATGATTGACGAAGTATTACTTACAATCTTTCGCGCCCCAAAATCCTACACGGGTCAGGATGTGGCAGAAATTTCCTGTCACGGGTCGCGATATATTCAATCTTCTATTTTGACTTTATTAATGAAGAACGGAGCCATAATGGCTAAACCGGGTGAATTTACCTTGAGGGCATATCTTAACGGAAAGCTCGATCTTTCTCAGGCCGAAGCGGTAGCTGATCTGATCAACGCAGAAGCCCGTTCGGCACATCAGTTGGCCCTGAAGCAAATGCGGGGAGGATTCTCTTCTGAAATTCAAACCATGCGTCAGAGCCTCATCGACTTTGTTTCGCTGATTGAGCTTGAACTCGATTTCCCGGAAGAAGATGTGGAATTTGCTGATCGTTCCCAACTGATAAATTTGCTGGCTTCGCTTCGGGAAGGATTGCATAAGCTCCTGGATTCTTTTAAAATGGGCAATGTAATTAAAAACGGTGTACCAGTTGCAATCATAGGCAAACCCAATGTGGGAAAATCGACCTTGCTTAATGCTTTGCTTAATGATGAGAGGGCTATCGTTAGTGATATCCCTGGTACAACCCGCGATACCGTTGAAGATACAATTGTACTTGATGGTATTACTTTTCGATTCATTGATACTGCAGGCTTGCGCCAGAGTGATGATGTGATAGAAACCCTGGGAATTGCCCGTACTTACGAAAAAATTAACCAGGCACGCATCATTCTCTATGTGTTTGACGTAAATGACACAACCATTGAAGAAATAGAGGCTAACCTCGAAGACTTCCGCCATCATATCCAGGACCCCGATAAGAAATTTATCCTTGTGGCCAACAAAACCGACCTGCTGGTGGAAGCACCCCGCCATTTTGCCAATTTTGTGGAACTGGATACTGTTTTTATTTCCGCTAAACGAAAAGAGAACACTACTCTGCTTACCGACCTTCTGGTAAAGAGCGTAAGGGACTTTGTGAATGCAGAGGGCACAGTTATTAGCAATATCCGGCACTATGAAGCAATTAGCAAGGCGGATGCTGCCCTGGCAAAGGTGGAACACGACATAGCGGCAGGCCTCAGCCCTGATTTACTCTCTTCCGACATTCGCACGGCCTTGCATTACCTGGGAGAAATTACAGGGACAACTATTACTTCAGAGGATATTCTGGGCAACATCTTTAGTAAATTTTGTATAGGTAAATAGTTATCGCATAAATTGTAAGGAAAAACATACAACTTTTAGAGGTCGTATGAAGTCCTTATGTATGGGTATCACCAAAATCTTTAACATTATGAGAGGATTACTGACAGCTTTTTTATGTATTCTGCTTACCTATCCATTGATGGCCCAGTATCCCGGCCAAATTGATAACACCTTCGGCGACCTTGGCAGAACGGTTTTTCAAGTTTCTGATGGATTTACTACTCTTAAGAGTTTGAAAAAAAGCAGTGATGGCAAGATTTATATCTGCGGAGAGATGAGTGGTTCACAAAGCGGGGGGTATATTGCCCGATTTACATTCGATGGACAGCCGGATAATACTTTCAATAACGGGACTAATTTCATCGTTTTTAGGTTTGGAGGAACCGAGAATACGGAGTTATCGGATATGGCGGTTTTAAGTGATGGCAAAATTCTGGTGGTAGGTTCAGTATTTGTTTCGTCGCAAGAAAGCCATCCTGCGGCAGCCCGGTTCTTATCGAATGGTACTCCTGACCCGAATTTTGGTTATAGCGGTAATATAATTTATAATCAGGTAAATGGCCAAGCCTATGCATTAACTCTATTATATAATAATAATTATGTGATTGCCTGTACATTCAATTCATCCTCCAATTATAATCTGGGATTGATTGGATGTTTGTCGGGAGGCACGTTAAATACTTCGTTCGGGGATAGTGGTCTTAAGGAGGTTGACCTCAATAATGGATCCTATGACATACCTGGAAGTATTTCCTTCTTTAATTCAAGAATTATTGTAAGTTCCGTTGCTCATCAATCCTCATATGATGCGGTGGTTCTTACGGCATTTACCCAGATTGGCCAATTAGACAATACTTTTGGAGTAGGAGGTAATGTTGTTTACGACGGATTAACCATTTTTAATAGTCCCATCCTTAGTCCTTGCACGCGCCACACCATTGATGCAAGTGGTAATATATGGGTGGCAAGTAGCTTCCAGGGCATTTTAGGTGCATCGGGTATGCTTTTACGTTTTCTTTCGAATGGTACGCCGGATGTTACCTTTGGTGATTTAGGCATGAGGTTATATGATTTTGGAACTGACTCTCAGTCCTGGTTTTTTGATATAGGTGTGGAGTTGGATAATAAAATCGTTATTGCCGGAAAGTGGTATTCAAGCGGCTTCAGCAAGACTTTGTTTGCCAGAATCCTAAACAACGGAGATTTAGATCCAACGGTGGGTAGTAATAATGCGGGTTATGTATTGCATTCCATGATGACTGGAGGGCTATCGGGTGATTATGCAAGCCGAATCCTCTTCCCATGGTACGATAAGTTAATTCTGGGCGGCTGGTGCGATACTGAAAATAATCCTTCGGTATATCTTGCAAGAATTTATTTGGGAATTACTGTAGGATTAGGAGACCTGCAAGAAATTTCTCATTCTTGGTTGAATTTTGATGGAAATCGTATCGAATTTTCCATTCCTGAGCAGGACAAAATAGAATGGATAGGTTTGTATGATCTTAATGGAAAATTACTCCAGGGTATTTCTAAATGCGTTGAAAAATCAGCAAATGGGACAACATTGCTAACCCTTGAAGAAAAATTAAATAAAGGGATATATCTGCTAAATATAGTAACCACTGCAGGTAGACATTCATTCAAGTTAGTAGTGCTCTAGATTTACTTATGATTAAAAACATATCCTCGGGAATGGCTATCTGAGTTTCTTGTCTTGCTAAATCAATGATTCGCTGTTTCTATTATGAAATGCGAGTTTGCTGCTAGTAAGAAAAGGATTTTTTTAGTTCATCCCAAGGTATTGAATCCACTGTTTCTCAAGGTTTTCCTGCGATAGGCCATAAATGGTCTCAATATGCTCAGGTGCTTTTAGCAGAGCAACCAATTTCTCCATGCCATAAGTGTTGACCAGAAATTCGACAATAGTAACCGAAATTGCGTAACCGTTCATTTGCCCAAATTCAAGCATAGAGGCTGAGCTTAATTGCTCCCACGTAGGTGGTGCTGTTTTTTTAAAACCTGAAACAACAATTCTTTTAATATGGTCGTTTATTTGCCCTGCTTCATATTGAGCAAATCCTTCGGAGAGCCATTGCGGCAATGTAGAGATGCCTTTTTCGTCAAGGGCATAAAATACTGCTAAGTGGGCAAATTCGTGGACAATTACTTGCAGAAGGGATGAAAATGTATGCACACTGCCTGGGTTCAGTGGAGAAACCATCAATAATTCATTGTTCATGCATGATCCAACTACCCAGTCCGGAGCATCTGGAGTATTTATTGCCTTGTGAAAGGAGGTCAGATCAGGAAAGACTTTGACCGTGGTTTTTTTGTCAAGGGTAATTCCCAGGTGCCCTGTAATTTTAGCATAATTGTTCTCCAGAACCAGGGCAAGGGTATCCAATACATTTGCATCTTTGGTTGTAGAATAGAAATTGAAATGCTCTGTGGATTTTTCAAGCCTTAGGCTGTCGCTTTTTTGCCCTGATGATTTTGCGGTAATAAAAATCATCAGACAAATCCATAAAATTCGTTTACAGAAAATTCGCTTCATAACAATAGTGGTTATTTGTGAATCTTATGTTATTGGTTTCCAAAGGTAATACTAACTTTTGAGCTTTAATGGAATTTATGTATTAGAGATTAGATTCATATGTGTTTATTTTGTTAAGAAGTTGATAGATAGATTGTTACTGTCAATATGTAATGTGAGTATCTTTGCCGGATGATAGAATAATCCTAATCCCCCAAAATGGAGAATAAGACGGAGTTGCTTTTAAAGGTTCTCGGCCCTGGTTTAACCCTGGAAGACAAGCGTCGCCTCAAAGGAATTTTTGAAATGTACGCCCATGTTTATCAAGGTGAGCCGGAGAGCGTATGGATTAGACATTTTGATATTGCTCATATTTTGGTTCGTGACATGGGCATGGGCGTAAATACGGTTTTAGGAAGCTTGGTAACGGGATTACTTGAAGGAGAAAAGGTCAAACGAGAAGATGTTTTGAGCCTGGTTGGCCCCGTAGCCATGATTATTGCGGATGGACTTAACCAAATTCACAGATTGAATCTGGGAAAAGTCTCCATTGCTTCTGAGAATTTTCGCAGGCTATTGCTCAGCCTGGCGCCCGATATACGCAGTCTTTTGGTTGCCATGGCTGAGAATCTGCATGAACTCCAGCATTTTTCTTCAATCGATGAAGAAAGAAAGCAATTGGCACTAAACACAGCGCAACATATTTTTATTCCATTCGCTCACCGATTGGGGCTTTACCATATGAAATCGCAATTGGAAGACCTGCACATGCGGTATTCATTGCCTGAGGTTTACAACAATATTTCGAAACAAATTGCAGAATTAAAACCAAAGCAAGAATCGGTGTTCAGGAGTTTCATAGCTCCGATACGCAAGGCGCTTGCAGTTGCAGGTATTCCATGTGAGTTTAAATGGAGGTTTAAATCCATCCCAAGCATTTATCACAAAATGCAGAAGCAGGAAGTGCCTTTGGAGCAGGTATATGATTTATTTGCCATTCGCATCATCATTCAGGGGCAATTAGAAGATGAAAAAGCAGAATGCTGGCGGGTTTACAGTATAGTCAGCGATATTTATAAACCCGATACCTCGAGGCTGCGCGACTGGATTACCCGCCCCAAGGCAAGTGGTTACGAAAGTCTGCATACCACCGTTACAACCCCTGAGGGCCGAGTTGTGGAAGTTCAGATTCGGACAGCACGCATGGATGAAATTGCCGAGAAGGGTGAAGCTGCGCACTGGAGGTACAAAGAATCCGGTAGAGGATCTGAGATGGATAATTGGATGCGAGAAATTAGGGATGTGCTCGAAAAGCCAGTGCCCGAGCAGGATGAAGGGTTGGTTTCGAAGGCAAGGCCTGCCGACAGGATATTTGTGCTAACCCCTGCCGGCGATGTAAGAGACCTGCCCGCCGGGGCAAGTGTACTTGACTTTGCTTTCGACATACATTCATCGTTAGGGGCTTCATGTACAGGTGCACGCGTCAATGGCCGGGTAGTTCCCATAAAGCACATTTTAAGCAATGGAGATGTGGTGGAAATACTTACATCGCGCAATCAATTTCCAAAAATCGACTGGCTACAGTTTTGCATTACCTCAAAAGCCCGAAACAGAATTAAGCGAGCATTGAGCGAAGACCGGCTGAAGGAAGCCGAAAAGGGTAAGGCCGATCTCATGCGTCGCTGCCGCAACTGGAAAGTCCCTTACACCGATGAACTTATCGAACGTTTACTGAAGTATTTTAAATTCAAAACAGCCCTCGATTTATATGCATCCCTCTCAAAAGAAGAAATTGACTGGGCAGAGCTTAAAAAGGTGGCCTCCGAGGGATTACCGGCTGCTGTTATACCCCCTCCACCCCCAAAAAAGAAAAAGACTGAGAGAATTTTAAATGCTCCTGATGATGCTATCGTTATTGGCGATAATACGCGCAACATCAGTTATACCCTTGCTAAATGCTGTTCTCCCATCTATGGTGACGATGTCTTTGGATTTGTCACAATCAGCAGGGGTATTACTATACATCGTAAAAATTGCCCTAATGCTGCTTCCTTGTTATCTCGACACGAATACAGGATAGTAGAAGCACGATGGTATGAAAAGGCAGGAGAAGCTCCCTATACTGTACAGTTGCGCATCACCGGCGATGACCGTTTGGGTCTTTTGGCTGACCTTACTAATGTGTTAACTAATGAAATGAAAATCAATATCCTATCAGTATCATTAAATTCTCACGACGGATTTTTCGACGGAACTATGAAATTGCAGGTACGCAACCGTGCCCAACTCGATGAAGTCAATCACCGCCTGCTAAAAATTAAAGGCGTTGCCCGGGTTAAGCGGTTCTTCGATTAAGATTTGTTGCCTTACCTTTTGTAAATTTGCCCAACCAAACCTTTCTGCAATGCATAGGAATTTTTTTTCTGTTTTGGTGGTCCTTTCATCTCTGATAATAACTTTCTCTGCCTGTAAAAACCGCCAGGGAGAAAATGCAAGCAATGAAACCATGGTAACTTCACCCGGCGAACGCAAACCGCCCGAATTCAAATACGACGACAGAGGCAATATCATTCAACGCAAGGACTTTACTTACGATATGCAGGGAGTCGTAAAATCGAAAAACCAATACGACTATAAATACGACGACCGCGGAAATCGTATCGAGGAAATTACCCAGTCGTGGGACCTTACCGGCAAACGCATTATTTATACTATAGCCCGCTTCAAATACAATGAATTTAATTTAAAAGCCGAGTCTTCTTTCGTTTCCTACGATCCGGATGGACACGAGGTGGTGAACGTGAGAAACGTTTATACCTACGATAAAAACGGTTATGAAATTAAAGACGAACAATTCGACAAAGATGGCAAAAGACTGACTACGGTTACCCGTAAAAGAGACGAAAAAGGCAGAATTTTGGAAGAAACTGCAACATCTTATAACCCGGATGGAACAATAAAAGAAACCAAAGGAGCCCAATACGATATCAATGGCAGGATTTTGAAAACCTGGTAAACATGCAATTAAATCCTGATTATTTTTTTAACAGAAATTTGAAGCTGGGTATTTTGGGTGGGGGACAGCTAGGGAAAATGTTACTCCTAAAAGCCAGTCAATGGAATTTATACACCCGTGTTCTTACCCAGGATCGTGAATTTCCGTTGCAGCTGGCTTGTACCGAATTGTTATCCGGTGATTTGATGGATTTTGACACTGTTTATGATTTTGGAAAAGCCTGCGACGTTCTTACTATCGAGATAGAACACGTAAATACTGAAGCACTTGAAGTGCTTGAGCAGGAAGGGGTGATTGTTCATCCCCGCTCTTCGGCATTAAAGATCGTCAACGATAAAGGACTGCAAAAACAGTTTTTTGTTGAAAAAGGTTTACCTACGGCTCCTTTTAAGTTGTACAAGAGTAAGGATGAAATTATTCAAGACTTTGAAAATGGGTTATTGCACCTTCCATTTGTACAGAAGTCAAGAAAAGGTGGATACGATGGGAGAGGGGTATTCGTAGTCAATACACCCGAGGATTTAAAGAACCTCATAGAAAGCCCAAGTGTAGTTGAGAAAAAAATACAGATTGTCAGAGAAATTTCAGTCATTGCAGCGCGCAATTCTCAAGGGCAGGTTGAGGTATACGATCCTGTGGGAATGGAATTTAATCCTGAAGCTAACCTACTCGATTTACTGGTTTTTCCGGAGGTTTTATCCGCCAGACAACTTGAACAAACCCGCTCTTTTGCCATTGAACTCATATCGGGATTAGATATTTGCGGACTTCTTGCTGTCGAAATGTTTGTTGATGAAAATGAGCAGGTATGGATCAATGAGATAGCCCCTCGGCCCCACAACAGCGGACATCAGACTATAGAGAGTTGTATAACCTCACAATACGAGCAACACCTGCGTGGGATTTTAGGATTACCGTTAGGTCCTGTGGAGGTTAAAGTGCCATCGGTTATGGTGAATTTGCTGGGTTGGCCAGGATACAGTGGTAAAGTAAATTATGAAAATTTAGGGTTAGTAATGAAACAACCCGGAGTACACGTACACATATACGGAAAAAATGAAACACGACCTTTCAGAAAGATGGGACATGTAACCGTTACGCATCCCAATCCTGAAGAGGCCAGAAAAATAGCCATATGGGTGAAAAACACGTTGAAAGTAACAAGCCTTTAGTTGCTATAGTAATGGGCAGCGATAGCGACTGGGAAGTGATGAAAGAAGCTGCAGAATTTCTCGATGCCCAAAATATTCCTTACGAATGTAAGGTGGTATCGGCACATCGTACGCCTGCATATATGTTGGAATATGCTTCAAGTGCCCACGCGCGAGGGTTCAGGGTTATTATTGCCGGGGCGGGTGGTGCAGCTCATCTTCCAGGTATGATTGCCAGTTGCACTCCGCTACCTGTAATCGGGGTTCCCATTAAGTCGAGAAATTCTATTGATGGCTGGGACAGCTTGCTATCGATTTTACAAATGCCCAATGGTGTACCGGTTGCCACTGTGGCCTTAAATGCGGCAAAAAATGCGGGTATCCTTGCCATCCAGATTATAGGCTCATCCGATCCGTCGGTTTTGCAAAAGATTGTTGCATTCAAAGAAAAGATGCGCGACGAGGTTTTAGCCAAGAAGCTACCCCCCGAAAGCAAGTCTTAAGAGTATTATTTTCCATTTAAGAGTTTTTAAATGAAGCGAATAGAAGTTGCGCTGGTGCCCCAATTATACTCCTTATCGCACCCACGGGAGCCTTTCATTGTGGTATTGATTGACATACTGAGGGCAACTACTTCGGTATGCGCCGCGTTGCATAATGGAGTAAGAGCTATCATTCCTGTTGCTACGCTCGAAGAGGCCAGGGTTTATAAGGAGAGGGGGTTTATGGTAGCTGCCGAGCGCGAAGGAATTAAGCCTGATTTTGCCGACATGGGTAACTCTGCTTTTAATTTTATGACTCCTCAGGTAGTGGGTCGGGAAATTGTTTATAGCACAACGAATGGTACCCAGGCTTTTGAACTCGTAAAAAATGAGGCAGATATTGCCCTCGGAGCATTTGTTAACTTATCGGCTCTGGCTGAATGGCTGATGAGCATTGATAAACATGTTTTAATGCTATGCTCGGGATGGAAAGGCCATTTTAATCTCGAAGATACTGTTTTTGCAGGTGCTTTGGCTGACAAACTCCTTGCTTCAGGACGTTTTGAAATTAAAAGCGATGCAAGTCATGCTGCCATCGATCTTTGGAGCCTTGCACGCAATGACCTGATGGGCTATCTTGCTAAGGCTGAACATAGAGAGCGCCTTCGTCGGCTTGGTCTCGACGACGTGTTAGAATTCACTTTTACCATCGATGCCTGCCCGGTTGTTCCCCTTGGAAGAAAGGGTATCATCAAAAGGGCTGAGGATTTTGAATAAACTAAAATGTCATTTTGTTATATAAATCTATTTCTATGAAAACTAAATATTTAATTGGAATGATGGCAATAGCAGTATTAAGTGCTTGTAAGTCAGGAGAAGAGAAAAAGGAGAAAAGTGAATTTAAGTGGCAGGTAGATCGCTTTGCCGACCTTAAAGTATTAAGATATCAGGTACCTGGCTGGGATTCATTGAGTCTTCAACAAAAAAAATTGGTATATTACCTGAGTCAGGCTGCTCTGTGCGGACGAGATATTGTTTTCGACCAGAATTATAAATACAATCTGGCCGTTCGACGTACCCTTGAAGCCCTTTACGAAAATTATAAAGGCAGTCGTGAGGGTAAAGATTGGGAAGAATTTATGATATATCTAAAAAGAGTCTGGTTTTCAAATGGTATTCACCATCATTATTCAACCGACAAATTCTTCCCTGGATTTAGCCGTGAATGGTTTAAAGATGCTGTGACACAGTTGGATGATAAACTTCTTCCCCTTCCCGAAAATATGAATAAGGAGGGCTTTATCCCCTGGATTACCGATATCATGTTTAACCCAGAGATTGCTCCCAAACGCGTAAATCTCGATCCCAACAACGATCTTATTGCAGCTTCCGCTTGCCACTTTTACGATGGTGTGACAGCCGAAGAAGTTGAAAAATATTATACCGGCATTTCTCAACCCAATCCGGAAAGGCCTTTATCCCTTGGATTAAATACCCGTGTTATTAAAAAAGATGGAAAAATTGTGGAGATACCCTGGGTAGTAGGAGGCCTTTACGGGCAGGCACTCGAGAAGGTAGTTTACTGGCTTGAGAAAGCCAAAGAAGTTGCTGAAAACGAAAGACAGCGTCAGGGTTTGGAAAAATTGATTGAATATTATAAAACCGGAGACCTGAAGACCTGGGATGATTACAATGTTCTTTGGGTTGAAGATACCTCATTTGTGGATTATGTGAACGGCTTTATTGAAGTTTACGGAGATCCACTGGGGCGTAAGGCTACCTGGGAGTCGGTGGTGGATTTTAGGAACGAAGAAGCTACACGCCGAACAAAAATCATCAGCGCAAATGCGCAATGGTTTGAAGACCACAGCCCCATTGATGCGCGCTTCAAGAAAAAAGAAGTGAAGGGGGTAAGCGCCAAAGTAATTACTGTTGCTCAATTGGGCGGAGACTGTTATCCAAGCACCCCTATTGGCATTAATCTTCCAAATGCCGATTGGATACGCAAGGAGCATGGGTCGAAGTCGGTTACCATGGAGAACATAACCTATGCCTACAATCAGGCTTCTCTGGGCAGTGGATTTTTGGAAGAGTTTTGCTATTCACCCGAAGAGGTAGAAATGGCCAAGAAATATGGCCCGATAGCCGACAATTTGCATACCGACCTGCATGAATGCCTGGGCCACGGCTCGGGACAATTGCTCCCGGGAGTTAGCAGCGAAGCTTTACGTAATTATCATTCGCCCATCGAAGAGGCCCGAGCAGACCTTTTTGCCCTGTATTTTCTGATGGATCCGAAAATGATAGAACTGGGGCTTATTGAGTCGGCAGACGTGGCCAAAGCCGAATATAGCGCCTACATTCGCAATGGCTTGATGACCCAACTCACGCGCATAGAACCAGGTAAAAACATTGAACAGGCCCATATGCGCAACCGTCAGCTCATTGCCCGTTGGTGTTATGAAAAAGGAATGAAAGACAATGTGATTGAGAAAAAAGTGAAAGACGGAAAAACCTTCTTCGTTGTAAACAATTACAACCGCCTTCGCGAGTTATTTGGTGAATTGTTGGCTGAGATTCAGCGTATCAAATCCACGGGCGATTATGAAGCTGCCCGTCAATTGGTTGAAAATTATGGGGTTAAGGTAGATCCCGAATTACACCGTGAAGTCCTCGACCGCTACTCCAAGCTTAATCTGGCTCCTTACGGCGGTTTTATGAATCCTGTGTTTGAGCCCGTTTATAAAGATGGAAAACTGATTGATATTCTGGTAAGTTATCCGGAAGACTATGTTGAGCAAATGATGTACTATTCAAAAAATTACTCCTTCCTGCCTGCCTACAATTGATTAAATTTGCAAGCCGGAAGGCGGGCTGGTAATTTAGAAATTGGAGGTAAAAACCCGGGCCCCATCCCGGGTTTTTTTGTGAATGGCGCTCACCTTGCCGAATTGAATAATTTAATTGATAATGAATGATTTGAAAGATATTATACGCCTTATTATTTTTGATTGGGGAGACACGCTGATGCGCGATTATCCGGGAAAGGCCGGCCCTATGTACGTATGGGATCATGTTGAGTGTATTGAGGGTGTTCCGGAATTGCTTGCATATTTGCATGGTCGCTATACCCTTTGTGTGGCCACCAACGCTGGCGTAAGCGATACTGAAGCCATGCGCAAGGCACTCAGAAGGGTGAATATTGAGCATTATTTTTCCGGGTTTTTCTCCTCGAAAGACCTGGGAGTAGCCAAACCAGATCCCCGGTTTTTCCTAAACATTTGTGCCGAAATGAATGTTGAACCTCAACACAGCCTTATGATTGGGAATGACTACGAGAAAGA
Organism: Bacteroidales bacterium UBA2030; assembly: GCA_002332755.1. Lineage (GTDB taxonomy): Bacteria > Bacteroidota > Bacteroidia > Bacteroidales > TTA-H9 > UBA2030. The sequence goes on from DDBO01000204.1 coordinate 13,549, forward strand.
TATTTGCGGAGCGTTTCAGGCTGGCTTGTTTACCGTCCTCTTTCGAGAGAAAGGAATTGGCTCTGATTTTGAAGATGGTGATTTTTCAAAGGCTCATAAAGTGATTTATAGCTTATTAGAATTAAAAAAGTTGTTATAGAAGTGATATTTCAAAAGAAAAACATTTTCGTATTGGTATTTTGGGGGCTGGGTATGGTTATGTTTGCCCAGAATGTTCAGTTTATCAGTCCTTTGACGAGGCCATTGCGACTCTCGGGGACTTTTGGAGAACTCCGCCCCGATCATTTTCATGCAGGAATCGACATTAAAACCAATCAGGAAGAAGGTTGGCCTGTGATTGCGATAGCCGATGGATACGTGTCTCGCATTGCAATTTCACCTACAGGCTATGGAAAGGCACTATATATCGATCATCCGGGAGGATATACCAGTGTTTACGCTCATTTGCAACGAATGAATGGGCAGATTCAGTCATACATTATCAAGAAGCATTACGAATTGCGTTCTTACCGAATGGATATCGCACTTAAACCGGGTGAACTTCAGGTGAAGAAAGGGGATACGATAGCCTTTTCAGGAAATTCGGGTTCATCGGGAGGCCCGCATCTTCACTTCGAAATACGTGATAGCCGTACCCAGCAAACACTCGATCCCTTAGCTTTTGGGTTTCCAGTTAAAGACTGGGTGCGTCCCACCCTCAATTTTATTAAGGTTTATCCCAATAATGACGGGTCTTTGGTGGATAATTCTCTTGCACCAAAAATTTACTATCTGGCCGGGTGGGGGCCGAGATACCGACTTAGAGACAAGGATACACTATACATTTCAGGCAGTGCATGGTTTGGTATTTCAGCCCACGATCTGCTGGTGGATGAGCCCAATAAAAACGGAGTCAAATCGGTTCAATTATTTATTGATTCTATTGAGGTGTTTTCGTTTGGCTTTGATCGGTTATCTTTTGATAAATCGCGTTACATCAATGCCCTGTGTGATTATTCGGAATGGTAC
>DDBO01000175.1 GCA_002332755.1 Bacteroidales bacterium UBA2030
TGCCGTGGTAAACGATGCATTCCCAGGTTAAAATCGAAAATTAAGGAATATGGTATTCAGGTAGTTGGTGAGGCAACCCCGCGAGGCCCGTTGTCGAATCAGCTTTCGTTGGGTGAGTTGTATCCCAGGCCTGTTCACGAACATATCATTGTGAGAAAGACTATTCGTCGGGAACAGGTAGAATGTCTTATAGCCGGCGGTGGTATTGGTGGAAGTGCCCTGTTCCGTTATCTGGCCGAAGAAGGCAAGAAACCGGTCTTAATTAATTTTGGTCGTGGAGCCTCATGGCGCAATATTGCAGGAGGCAGGCCCAACTTTAGCCTTCCTGAACTGTCGGACATAGCGGTCCATAACCTTGAGATATTTAAAGAGCTACAGAAAATCCGAAACATTGATTTCAGGCCAATTAATTATGTCACTTTTGCCCACGATGAAGACATGTTAAGGGCTTTGGAGGCTTCTATGGCCTGGAGTAAGGCTGAAATGATTGAACCCAAGGATTTTGTTAAAAAAATATCTCCTTATTTCAATACTAATCTCAAGACTTATATCGCTGCCCTCATAACCCATGATTGTTGGCAAGCAACTCCGGGCAAAACCATTGATCTTATCCGTCAACTGGGTATGCGCAATGGAGGGCAAATTCTCGAAGATTGCAAATTGATAGATGTTAAAAAAGAGGGAAGCTCTTATTACGTTTTAGTGCAAGATCATGATAAGACCTATATTGAATTTGAAACACAGGTCTTTATTAATGCCTTAGGGCCGGAAGGGGCTCGGGTTGCCAAAATGTTGGGAATAGAAACAGGGCAGTATCCGGTGAAGCATCAGGCTTTTATTACGCGCCGTCTGCCGATGTTGGGAATAGATGGTATTCCTTTACCCATGCTCATTGATCGCAGAAAGTACAAAGGCTTTGTTGCTGTATATGGTCAGCAGCTTGCCGAAACCGGACAAGTAATCGGGTGTGCATCGCCTGCCGTAGATCCTGCGGAGGCCGACAAAAATCTGAAAATCAACAGCAAGGACTTTTTGGAAATTGTCTCAGAAGTGTTTGTTGATTGGTTGCCTGAGCTTTCTTCAGTAGGATTCCAGGCAGTGTGGGCAGGTTATTATTTTGAGCCACGAATGATCATTGACCCCGAGTTGGGTCTGTTTACCGGACTGCGCGGACAAGGTTTCATGTTGGGTCAATATCTGGCCAGGCTGTATGTTGATAAACTTCTCGGAAAACCAGTTCCTGAATACTTCCATCGTCTCAGTTTGAGTGGAGATGGGTTGCCCGAAAAAGCATTTAAATAATCGAGTAATGAAAAGGCCTGTTGGATTTGGCAGGCCTTTTCGCTTATTTCTATTATTCAAGATTGTGTCGTTCACAGGATTATTTTGTATTTTTGCCGCCCGAATTTTAGAAACATTGTTTTGCATCCGCTAAAACCATATCACATTTCATTCAAAGGGCTTTCGATGGGTCATCATAGTTATGACTTTGAGATAGACCATGAGTTTTTTGAGTGTTTTGAAGCGTCGGAGCTTCATGAAGGGAAGGTGCATGTGCATCTTGACTTTGAGAAACAAGAGCGGCTTCTGGTGCTCGATTTTGGTTTCGATGGCGAAGTAGAAGTGGTTTGCGATAGGTGCGCCTATGAATACTTACAGCCTATTAGCGGAAAACAAACAGTGTATGTGAAATTTGGAGAGGAAGCAGAGGAAGAAGGCCCCGACGATGTGGTTTTTATTCCGGCTGACGCCAGTGAGGTGGATGTCTCACAAATAATCTACGATTACATCAATATTTTATTGCCTCTTCATCGTGTTCACCCCGACGATGCAGAAGGAAATCCCGGATGCAATTCAGAAATGTTGCATTTACTTGATGAGTTGAAGCCTCCTGCTGAAATCGATCCTCGTTGGAATGCACTAAAAGGACTTTTAGATAATGATAATTAATTAACCCCTAAAAATTAAAGACAATGCCCAATCCAAAAAGAAGATGGTCGAAGACCAGAACCCGCAAAAGAAGGACTCATTATAAGGCAGAGATTCCGACAGCCATGGCATGTCCAAACTGTGGAACCCCGGTTCTTTACCATAGGGTTTGCCCTGCATGCGGTTTCTATAAAGGCCGCCAGGTGATGGAAGTGGCCGAGGCCAAATAAATCTCAGCTAAAATATTCAGGCATTGAAAAGCCTGATATATAACGGCACAAGGCAAGAGCCTGATAAATTCTTCACCTGAGGTTTTCTTCAGGTGAAGAACTCTTTTTGTTTAAATCCAAGAAATGAGAAAACCATGGAAAAAATTCGTGCAGCCATAACGGGTATTGCCGCATTTCTACCCGATTATATTTTAACCAATGAAGAAATCAGTCGGATGGTGGATACCTCCGATGAATGGATTATGACCCGTGTGGGAATAAAAACCCGTCGCATCCTGCGTGAGCCTGGAAAAGGCACCAGCGATATGGGGGCACCCGCCGTCGAAGAATTGCTTCGAAAAACCAATACTCATCCCGATGAGGTCGATTTGATTATCTGTTCCACGGTTACTCCCGACCATCCCTTTCCTGCTACAGCAAACATTATTGCCGACAAGGTGGGTATAAAGAAAGCCTTTGGTTTTGACCTGAATGCAGCCTGCTCGAGTTTTCTCTACGGACTTTCGGTAGCTTCAAAGTTTGTAGAATCGGGAAGGTATAAAAAGGTTGTGCTTGTAGGAGCAGATAAAATGTCGTCTATAACCGATTATACCGATCGCACCACCTGCCCCTTATTTGGCGATGCTGCAGGGGCTGTCATGCTTGAGCCAACTACCGACCCTAATGCCGGTGTCATTGATGAAATTTTACACAGTGATGGTTATGGCCGGGTTCACCTCCATCAAAAGGCCGGAGGCTCCGTTAAGCCAGCCTCGCATCAAACGGTGGAGGCCAGGGAACATTTTATCTACCAGGAAGGACAGGCCGTTTTTAAAGCAGCAGTTGCTGCAATGGCCGATGTGGCTGTAGAAATGATGCATCGCCATCAACTCACACCCGAAACCCTGGCCTGGCTTGTTCCTCATCAGGCCAATAATCGTATTATCGAAGCCGTTGCTCGCCGTATGGAGCTGCCCAGAGAAAAGGTGATGATTAACATCGAAAAATACGGAAACACTACCTCGGCTACCTTACCTCTGTGTTTGTGGGAATGGGAACCGAAGCTAAAAAAAGGCGATAACATCATTCTGGCTACTTTCGGCGCTGGTTTTACCTGGGGCTCTTTATACCTGAAATGGGCATATGATCCTAAATAAAGACCGTTAGATAAAGAATAAATTCTTGGTTTTGAATGGGGAGTGCGGACTCGATTTTTGCCTCCCCTTTTATGTTTTTAATTTGCATGTTTGCCGTAATCTTCCTGTCAGACGAATTGTTGATGTAAGAAAAGGGAATAAATTTTGTAACTTTGATAAAACGAACCGTATATGAAAAGATTATTTTTCTCTATATTCTTGATGACCGGGCTGCTTGCCTGGACAGGTTGTTCAAAAGATGACCCATCCATCAATATTTTTTCTTTAGACGATGACATCGCTCTGGGGCAGCAGGTTAATCAGGAAATCGCAAGTAATCCGCAGGAATACCCTATTCTTGATCCGGTGAAATATGCCACCGCCTACGAACATCTCAACCGCATCCGAAATACCATTCTTGCTTCCGGTAAAGTCAAATATGCCAATACATTTCAGTGGAATATTAAAATTATTCAGCGGGATGATGTGGTTAATGCTTTTTGTTTGCCTGGGGGAGATATGTATTTCTACACCGGCCTGATAAAACTGCTTGATAATGAAGCGCAATTAGCCGGGGTCATGGGTCACGAAATGGCTCATGCCGATAGGCGTCATAGTACCGATATGTTGACCCGTGTTTATGGGTTCCAAATATTGGCTGGTTTGATATTAGGGAATAATCCCAGCCTGGCCGAACAAATTGCAGCGGAACTTGCCCTTGGGCTGGGTAGCCTGGCCTACAGCCGGACGAATGAATATGAGGCTGATGAATATGCGGTTAAATATCTTTATGCCACTGAATATGATGCCGCAAGTCTGGGGGACTTTTTCACAAAACTGGAAGGGCAACAACAGCCTCCCGCCTTTTTGAGTACACATCCTTCACCTGAAGACCGGCTGCAAAAAATCAACGAGCATTTTCAGGCTTTAGGGGGTGTTCATGGACAGACCTTCCCTGAGCGCTATGCGCAGTTGAAAGCCAGCTTGCCCTGAGGGGCTATTGATAGCATTCCAGGCCTTTGATAAAGATTTTCCGGAAACCTTCACGTTGAAGAAGGTTGAGGGTTTCTTCATATAGAAGAGAAAGCTCTCCGGGTTGATGCGCATCCGGGGAAATCGTTACGGGAATTTCCTTTTCTTTGATGGCGGGTAGCCAGGCAGCGTCGGGATACAGCTGTTTGCTTCTCCCTTTATAAATGCCTCGCGTATTTATCTCTACAATACAACTTGCTTGCTTAATAATTTCCAAGGTTTCAAAAACCAGATGCTGATACCACTCTTCTTCTTTGGAAAAGTAACGGCCTGCATTGTGCATACAGATTTTATCGAGGTGCCCTACGATGTCTGGCTTTTCATCATATATCATTTGCTGAATTTGGCGATAATAAAGGGTTACTCCACGGCGGATATCTCCATTCATAATTCTTTCCAAACCCTTGTCGTAGGTTTCGCGATAAGCTCCATCAATAAACCAGAGCCTTCCATTGTCAGGGTTTTGTACCAGATGCACACTCCCAATGGTATAATCGAGTCTGTAAGTTTCCCTGAAATGATGGAATGAAGGCATGATACCCGGAATTCCATCAATTTCTAACCCCAGGAAAATCTGAATATGGTCTTTGTATTTTTCCTTTAAGAGGAGAATTGTATCGCAATACTCCTGAATTCTGCTCTCTGGAATGGCAAATTTGTTTTCGAAGGGCACCGGGGCATGACCTGAAAAACCCAGGGAATGAAACCCCAACCTCAGGGCTTCTTTGACATAGTCCTCGGGGTGCGAGCTTCCATCGCAAAAATGTGTATGGGTATGATAGCAATACATGTTTTCTGATTTAAGGTTCAAACCATTGACCGTTGTCTTTGATAAGGCGAATAAGTTCCTCAACGGCTTCTTCTTCGGGTACCTCTCTTTTTACGGGAGTTTGGCCTTTGTAAAGGGTTACTCTTCCTTTTCCTGCACCCACATAGCCATAATCTGCCCCGGCCATCTCTCCCGGGCCATTAACTATGCATCCCATCACTCCAATGGTAAGGCCTGTGAGGTGGGAAGTTCTTTCCTTAATTTTTCGAAGAGTATCTTGAATATTAAATAAGGTACGCCCACAAGAGGGGCAAGCCACATATTCTGCTTTTGTAATTCGGGACTTTGAGGATTGCAAAATCCCAAAAGCTGTTTTTACAGTGGTTTCTCCCGAAAGAAAGGGATTATAGAGCCATAGAGCATTCCCAAAGCCTTCCTGAAAAACGGGAGCTATGCCGGCTGCTGCTTCAGTTATAAATTTTTCGGCATTTGCCTCTTGGCTTTCTTTTTTGATAATTATAGGTAATGGAAATTTTTCCTCTGCCAGGTGAAGTAATGTATTTCGTAAGGCCATCAGTTCCATGGGATGGTCTGAAATTACAACAAGGGGAAGGTCTGTTGGTAATTTGTCCGGCAAATCTTTCCGGAAAGTGGAGGTATGAATCGTGTTGACCGGAAATGGGAGGGCGTTGGTTGCAATAATATCGGCCGGAGCTTCTGGTCCAATTACCAAAGGAGCAAAGCTTCCTCCCATATTATTACTGAACGAGGCTAATTGCCGGAAGGGAATATCAGTGGAAAAACTTCCTCTGAAAGGCTCAAAAATATGCGCTCTTTTAAATTTTTCCGGAAGGGCGGCAAGAATACGGGCTATGGGAAGCTCGGCTTCTGGTTCCTCCGTTAAGGAAACCCTAATCGTGTCGCCGATACCTTCGGCAAGAAGTGCGCCTATTCCTGCTGCCGATTTTATTCTTCCGTCTTCACCTTCACCAGCCTCGGTAACCCCAAGATGTATGGGATAAACGACACCTCGTTCCATCATTTTTTCAACCAAAAGCCTGTTGGCAGCAATCATCACAAAAGGATTGCTTGCTTTCATGCTTATTACCAATTGGTCAAAGTCGAGGCTTTCGCAAATATCAATAAATTCCAGGGCTGCCTGTACCATTCCGGCCGGGGTATCTCCGTATCGGCTCATAATTCGTTCCGAAAGCGAACCGTGGTTGCTGCCAATGCGAAGAGCTGTTCCATGCTCCCGGCAAATGCGTATAAGCGGGGCAATACGTTCTCTCGTTCTTTCAAGCTCTTCTTTGTATTCAGCCTCAGTATAATGGGTCTTCCCCTTTTTCCGGTCGGTATAATTTCCCGGGTTTATCCTTACCTTTTCGACAATACAGGCCGCAATTTCAGCAGCTTCGGGGCTGAAATGAATGTCTGCAATTAAAGGTCGGGTATAACCTTTCTTATATAATTCTTCCTTGATAACCGCTAAATGCCTGGCTTCGCGCGGGCCTTGTGCAGTTATTCTCACATAATCGCAACCCGCATCGAATAGCCTCATACATTGCTCAACCGTGGCTCGGGTATCAAGTGTGGGGGTATTGGTCATGCTTTGCAATCGGATGGGGTTAATCCCCCCAACGGGCAGATTACCAATAGCTACTTCTTTGGTTTGAAGTCGTTTATAATGCGAATAAACAGGCAGGGAATGGTTCATGTATGCGAATTACCCTGCAAAATTATTTACTTTTTCGCGGCTGGCCTTATTTAATCTTGCTCAGGCCGCTAAGGGCCGACTCATCATTGGGGCGATTGAGGAGCACCGTTTGAAATAATGCCCGTGCTTCTCCGTATTGTCCCAGGTTCAGTTTGGTCCAAGCCAGCAAAAGCAAGCTGTCGTAGTCGAAAGGATATAAATTGACTACTTTTTCAAGGTAAACGCGGGCTTTATCGTATTTCCCACGGTTATAGTAAATACTTCCCAAACGGTAATTGGTTAAACTATGATTAGGGTCGATTTTGAGGATTTCAAGGTAGTAATTAATAATCTGATCCCAGTTTCCTAAAACAGAGAGGGGATAGGCAATTCCGAGCCGGGCTTCGATGGAGAGGGGCATTAGTTTTATGGCTTTCTTATAATATGCAACAGCGTGCGTCTGGTCGCCGGCTAAATAGGAAAGCCAGCCCAGCCTTAGATTAAGGTAGTAATTATTTTCTTCATAAACCTGAGAAAGAACGGATACTGCATTTTTGTAATCTGCTGCAGACTCCAGTTTATAGCTTTGGCTAAAGGCTTCTTGCAGACGGCTTTGTTGGCCTGTCACTTCCACAAACAGTGTCAGAGAAACCAAGATTAGAAACCATTTTTTTACCATTTCCAATAAATTGAGAGTGAAAGGCTATTCTTATGATAAGCAAAATCCTGAAACATTGTATCGGTAAAGGTAGAGTAGTAAATCCTTTGTCCTTTACATTTCAAGTTGGTCCATTGCACAGAAGCTGAAATCGATTGGTTTAAATTAAATAAAATGCTTAGTGAGGTTGTACGGGAGATTTTAAAGTCAGCGTTATAAGTTATCCAACCGTCAGCAAAGGATTTGTGTTCAATGTTTCCCAAAGTAAATGCGCCTGTTAACCACAGGTTCTTCAAAAGATTCAGACTCAAGCTCTGATTTACAGCTATTCCGGCATTGTTGTTATGGAAAGTGGCATAAAGTCCTGCTCCATAAATCAAGCGGCTATCGGAAAAGGGATAATAATAGAGATTTATTCCAGCCTGGGTGAAGGAACTATCATATTCTGAATGCCAAGATGCATCCGTGCTGATTACTAAATCCCCAAAATAGTGGGTAAGTTTAAGCCCACCGGCATAATCGGTAATTTTTCTTTTATTTGTGGCAAGACTGAACGAGTTGTGAGCGGGATTGTAACTTACAGTACTGAATTCGTAATTCATGCCCGAGAGACGAAGGTGACTTTGGACAGTCCAACAAAGGCGAGGAACCCAGGTCATGGTCAGGTGTAAATTCGTTTCATGATAATTATTATCGGCAGAAAAAAGCAGAGTATCCGCTTTGGCAGCTCTAAATGGATTATGCGTTTTTAAATAAGAAAAACCCGGGGTAATAATAAGCTTTGGAGAGAGGGCCAGGGAACCGTAGCCGTAGAAATATGGACCACTCCCCGGTAGAGCGGCTTCGCCATATATATTTTTCTCTTTGTCAATTTCGGAAGGATTCAAGACGGAGGAAGCAGTAGATTGGAGAAACCCTCCTCCCGCCCCGCTTTGGGGATAGGGGCTCAGGGGATACAGTCTTTCGGGATTAGATTGAATTATACTTCCTATGGCGGCTGATGTTTGCTCGCTAAATCCAAGGGACATGGAAGAGTAGGCATAAAATTCGAGCGAAAAGGGATCTGCATCATTATTTATAAGCGCTTTTTTAAAATACCGCAGAGCTCGCCCATATTTTCCCTTGGCATACCAGGCATAGCCCATTCTTGCATTTAGCCAGTAATAATCGAGTCCCGAAGCTTTACCCACTCTTATTAAAGAATCCCACTCTCCAGTCAGATAGTACTTCAAGGTGAGGCTGTCAGTAGTACGATAATCGAGCTTTTCTTGCTGTGCTTTAAGTGTAAGAGCGTAAAGCAGAAAAAAGCAGAGGACAAGCCACTTCCCGGGAAATCTAAACGCGGGTATTACCCATTTAGGTACATCAGGCTTCATCGGAGGGTGAGAAATTTATAATTTTAACACCGTTACCGCTTTCAACCCTTACTTCAGCCAGGCCATCGTGTTTTAGGTAAGAGTAAAATTTGTATTTTTTTATAAGTTTACCTACAAGTTTAACCAAAGCCTCTGACTCCAGAATTGCCTCTGGGCGGGTAAAATGGGAAGTGAGCTTTTGATGATATTGCTTGTAATCAGCGTTTATAAAAGAAAAGAATGGCGCGATGAAGTCATTTAAGAAGAACATAAAATTCCTTTTCATCATGTGTAACGGAAATTTGTCGTGGAGCGAAAGACCCGGAATAACCACAGGGATAATTCGATAGTGGGCCAGGGCAAAATAATATAAAGGGGTGTCTGTTTTTCCCTGGTACCACAGAAAATAAAATACCTGACCGATATAAGTAAAACCTGCCTTCGAACCCGATGAGGGTTCCGAGATCCAGGTTTGGTTATACATGTCGTTTTCTATTATCCAATAATCCTTATAATCGGGCTGATTGGGGGCTGAGAACAAAAAGTTTACTTTTTGACCGCTGGTATAATGGAATGCAGATGTGATGAAGGATTGGGGCTGAATACTTTCGACTATTTCACCATGATTGGGAATTCCATGGGGGATGTATTCGGGTGTGTTGGCCCCCCATTTCAAGTAACCGGATAGAGGATGCAGAAGGGTGGTGCTACCAATGTAGGGATATGCCTGTATCTGGAAATGCAAGTGAGGATAAGGTGAATTGCCTGAATTTCCAACCAGCCCTATGGGGTCGCCTTGTTTTATCCAACTCCCTTTTTGTACCTTTATTGTTCCCTTTTTAAGATGAGAGAGTTTTGAATAAATCCCTTCGGCGTGTTTGATGATTACGGTATTACCCCAATTGTTTTGCTGATTTTTGTTGCCAATGGCATTATCATCAATACCATCGGCTACCTCAACAACATACCCATCAGCAGGCGCTAGTGCAGGTTTTCCGTAACAGTAATAATCTTCGCAGGTAAGACCCTTGTTGGTATACGTTTTACCTTCATCATCCGTTATTTCAAAGTCCCAGGCATGACGCCAGGCATCTTTGTGTGTAATTGAACCATCATGAGCCTGTGTTACCGTCCATTTACCCCTGAATGGCAGACTGATGTAAATGCCTGTGGGATGCCCAAACCTATAAGTATAATTAAGCCTTGAATAAAGGTTTTTCTCCGGAGAAAACAATTGTATGTTGACCAAGGCCGGTTTATCGTGGTTTCTTTCTCTGAGTTTAAGAACATAGACGAAAAGGAGCACCACCATATTAAAAGGCAAAGAATAAACCGGTAATTGCCATTGATTGAGCATGCTTAAGGCAGCTGTGGTAAAAATGCTGGTAAGGGTGCTGAGTAAAATTACCCATAGGTAAGACCATGGCGAAGCTACCGTAAAAAAACCACCGGCAGCAATAGCTGTAAGAATAAAATTAAAGCCAATATAACCTAAGGACAGGTCGGCCATGTTGCCTCCCAATAATTTGTAGTAGAGCCATGCCGATGCAAAACCAAGTATGGACAGAGAAAAGGCAATTCTTGAGTAGTAGAGAAGGCCAACAACAATCAAAAGTCCGGCGAAGAGGTAATTCTGAAAAAATATGGCACCAATGGCACGAAAATATAGTATTATGGGTTCGGGAAGCTCGAGATTGAAAAACCAATTGTAAGATTCAACCAAAGGCGCTCCGCCCAGGGCATATAGTTTATTCATGAGAAAAGTGCTGCCGGGGGTTAGGTCAAGGCCGCTGAGATGGCGGGTAGCCAGTATTAGTGTCCATGTAGAAAACAGAAAAGGGAGGCTGAGGAAAGAAAGACCATACTTGTAGAAAATGCCCTCGATAGCCAGGGTTATCATAAAACAAAGAAGGGTGCCAAAGGAGACGATGATAAAAAGTCCGGTGGAGGGTTCGTAGGCACTGCCCAAGGCCATACCTGTGAGAAGACTGTTGAAACCGTAAAGCCCTGAAGCGATTTTTTGCTTATTGAAGCCACCAAACCATGCAATGAGGTGAGTAAGCACTACTGACCCCATACCGCAAATGCCTGCCAAGGGGTTAAAAAAGCTAACTATGGCAATAATGATGGCAAGGACAAGATTATCAGAAAAGAAAACCTGTGCATAGCTTTTTAGCAGGCCTTGCCCCTGCATCTTCAGGAAAGTATAAATCTTGCTGCCTGAGGCAAATTTCATGTGTTTGTCAGTTTTTTTCTTACAAAGTTCATTAATTCCGGTTCTTTATACAGTATAAATAATGCAAAACCAATAAATAACAAGGTATTTATGGAAAGTCTCAACAGAAGGGTGGACGGAGTGAGATAAGTGCCTGCCAGCCATAATACAATAGAAATCAACAGATAAAGAAAAAACTTGTTGAGGCGGTAAGGGATTGGGTAATATTTCTGTCCATATGCCCACGAAAGAACCATCATGATAAGATAGCATGAGAAATTTGCCCATGCCGATCCCATATATCCAAGACGGGGAATCAGCAGAAAATTGAGGCTCAGTACTACTACCGTACCAATGATGCTGAACCAGGCTCCATAGCGGGTCATTTCGGTTATTTTATACCATACAGAAAGATTATAGAAAATACCCAGAAAGATATGTCCAAGCAGTAGTAATGGTACAATCACCAGTCCTGCATAGTATTTTTCACCCACAAAATATTTGAAAACATCCATAAAGAGCATTATCCCTGTAAACATCAAGAAGCAAACAATGATGAAATAATTCATTACCATTGCATATGTTTCAGGTGCATTTTTCTCTTTGGCCTCTTTGAAAAAGAAGGGCTCAGCAGCATAGCGGAAGGCCTGTATAAAAATTACGATAAAAACACTGATTTTAAAACACATTCCGTAAATTCCCAAATCGTGCATGGCCGTGTCGGGAGGAAGTAAATATTTGAGAAGGATTCGGTCGATGGTTTCGTTTACAACACCGGCTAAGCCAAATATAACCAGGGGCCAGGCATACCGAAACATTTTCTTCCATAATCTTATATTCAGCCGAGGCCGTGCTCCAGCAATGGTTGGCATCAGTAATACGACGGTGGCAGCACTGGCGAGCAAATTAGAAATAAAAATAGCGCTGACTTCGGGTTTGATACCAGTTATATTTCCCAGCCATTCAATCTGATAGGTTGAGTATAACCAGGGCAGTAAAAGGATTAAAACCAGGTTTGAAACAACATTAACGCCGATATTTGCCAGACGAATAAGTGCAAAGGTCCATGCTTTTTGTTGTGCCCTAAGCCTGGCAAATGGAATAGCACATATAGCATCCAGTCCCAATATCATCAGGAAATATACTATATATTCTGTTTTTCCATCGTAGCCCAAAACATGAGCGATGGCATTTCTCGATAAAAGGGTTATCAGAAGGAACAGCGTAGTGGAAATGATTATCGAGTAAAGGGCTGTACTATAAACTTCATTGGGCTTATCAGATTTTTCAGAGTATCGGAAAAAGGCCGTTTCCATGCCATAGGTAAGTATTATGGCAAGCATGGCCATGTATGCATACAGCTCAACATAAACAGCGGCTTCATGGGGAAGGAAAACGCGCGTATAAAGAGGTACCAACAGGTAATTGATAATTCTCCCCAATATGCTGCTTATTCCATATACAGCGGTTTGATTTGCTAATTGCTTAATTTTATTCATCGTGTTTTTTTCTGGTAAATTCGCAGATACGCATTACCCCCTCTTTAATTTCGTTTGGGGTTCTGGCCAGATTAATTCTGATGAAGCGATGGGCTTGTTTACTGAAATGAATTCCCGGAACCACAGCCACACCGGTTTTGTCATATAATTCGAGTGCAAACCGAAGGCTGTCGTTAATTCCCTCAGGTAATTGTGACCAAATGAAATAGCCTCCTTGTGCCGGCTTTATTGTAAAGCCTGCGTCTTTCAGTAAGGTGGTCGCAAGTGAATAATTTTGGGAAAGTTGCTTTTTTATACGTGCAATATAACGATTGGCAGCCCCAGGATGATTGGTTATATACCGTTGTAGTGCTTCTTGCAATAAAGAAGGTGCACACAGGCCAGTATAATCGTGGGTGTTTTTAACTCCTTGAAAATGTTTGGTATGCATACCCAATGCACCGAGGCGCCAGCCGGTAATGCTGAAGAGTTTTGAAAACGATTCCACTATAAATACTCCGCTATGTGCTTCTTCGAAGGGTATGTCTTGTTGCTTGTGGAAGTAGAGTTGGTCGTAAACGAGGTCGGCAATGAGAAAAATACCGTATTTAGCAGTAAGCTTGAAAATATTGCTCCATTCTTCCCTGCTGAGTGTTTGGCCCCTGGGGTTCCCTGGCGAGGCTATGAAAATGACTCGGATTTGGTTTTTTAGGATGCAATTTTCCAGTTTTTCAAAATCGATAGAATCTGAATCTTGAAAAGGTAATAATGTAAGCTTTTGCCTAAAGATACGTGGCAGATGAATAAAACTCTCGTAGGCAGGATCGAAGGAGAAAGAGGGAAGCACCCCTTCGGCGAGAGACCATAGATAATTGTAACATAGGGATATAGCTTCGGTCGCTCCCTGTGTAATGATGAATTGATATTCTTTAATTCCTTTCGAGCGATA
>DDBO01000158.1 GCA_002332755.1 Bacteroidales bacterium UBA2030
CAGCCAATTGTCAAGGGAGATCTTTTAGTGTTAAGTGCATTTTTCCCAAAATCCTCTTGGGATGCAGGGTTGGCTATGGCTCGCGATGCTTATATTTATCGACTTGAAAATGAGATTTACCTTACTGAGTCTGATTTCAAAGGCGAAACCTGGCAGAGGGGTGTAGATGGTTTGAAACGGTAAATGCCAATTTTTGTGAGAATTCCTGAATCTTGTGAAAACATCGCAAACCTGCAATTGATTGAATTGGGGCCCAACATCGTTGATGTCAAGGTATTCCCACGAGACTCTAAGACTAGGGCATCTGCCGAGGATAGGCCTGAAAAATCGGAAATAATGGAATCTTCATCTGGTATTCAGAAAAAGAAAGGGAAGATATATTGCAGTTGTTTAAAACCTATACCTACACTGCTTCTCAAATTAAATTACAGCTCGCACTTGACTGGGATGAGAAGAAAATGAGCAATTTTCTCAAAAAGCATTTCAACGACCAAACGCTCTAGAGCCGACCCTTGCGGTTTACCCTAAAAACTGCTGTAATGAAAGATGTATTTGATAAATAAAGCTAAAGCTAATTCTCCTTACAAAAAATGGCCCTGATATTTCAGAGCCCTTTTTTAGATAATAATGCCTGAGTTCCTATTTCTGGTATTTCATTTTCCATGCTTTCAATGTATTCATAAGCAAGGCTACAATGGTCATGCTTCCAACGCCCCCGGGTACAGGAGTTATCCATCCGGCTTTTTTACTAACTTCAGCAAAATCTACATCTCCGGTAATGAAGTAACCTTTTTCTTTAGATTCATCTGGTATGCGGTGAATGCCCACGTCGATCACTACGGCTCCCTCTTTAACCATATCTGCTTTAATAAAACCGGGTTTGCCAATGGCTGCAATCAAAATATCAGCACTGCGGCAAATTTCCCCAAGGTTTTGGGTGTGACTATGACAAAGGGTCACAGTGGCGTTGCCGGGAATAGCTTTGCGGGACATTAAGATGGAAACCGGGGTCCCGACAATATTGCTTCGGCCTACCACCACACAATGTTTGCCCTCAGTCTCAATAGCATACCTTTCGAGCAATTGCATAATACCCAGAGGGGTTGCCGGAACAAAACCCTGTTGCCCTGTCATCATCTTGCCCAGGTTTTCAGGGTGAAAACCATCTACATCTTTGGCTGGATCTATAGCAGAGATGATGCGTTCAACATTAATTTGGGGCGGAAGAGGCAGTTGCACGATAAAACCATCTATTTCATTGTCGTGGTTTAAGAAATCAACCGCCTTAAGTAATTCTTCCTCGCTGATATTGGCGGGATATTTATAAACAGAGGAGGTGATTCCGGTTTCGTGGCAGGCTTTTTCCTTTGAAGCCACATAGGTTTGGCTGGCCGGATCTTCGCCCACGAGGATTGCAGCCAGGTGCGGGGCTTTTTCCCCTCTGTCGATGATGGCAGCTGTTTCTTTTTTTATCTCTTCTTTTATCTCAGCAGCAAGGCTTTTTCCGTCGAGCAATACCATAAATGTAAATATTTGATTTTAACGACGCTTTTTGGCTTTGGCTGCCTGCTTCAGCAATTGTTGCTTAGCACCTCCTCCGGCAACCATTTTCATCAGGCGGCGCGTTTCTTCGAATTGTTTGATGAGTCGGTTGACCTCGGCCACATCGGTACCCGATCCCAAAGCAATACGTTTGCGTCGGCTGCCATTCAGAATCGTCGGGTTCTGCCGCTCTTCAGGGGTCATCGACTGAATGATGGCTTCAATGCCCTTAAAAGCATTGTCGTCGATATCCAAATCTTTGACCATCTTGCCCATACCGGGAATCATCGACATAAGGTCTTTAACATTTCCCATCTTTTTTATTTGCCTGATTTGCTGCAGGAAGTCTTCCAGGTTAAATTGATCCTGGGCCAGTTTTTTCTGCAATTTCCGGGCTTCTTCGGCATCGAATTGTTCCTGAGCTTTTTCAACCAGTGAAACTATGTCGCCCATACCCAGGATTCGGTCGGCCATACGTTCAGGATAAAAGATGTCGATAGCATCCATCTTTTCACCCAACCCTACAAATTTTATGGGTTTGTTGACAACCGAACGGATGGTGAGAGCAGCACCACCTCGGGTATCTCCATCGAGCTTGGTTAAGACAACCCCGTCAAAGTCAATCCTGTCGTTAAATGCTTTGGCAGTATTCACAGCATCCTGCCCGGTCATGGCATCTACTACAAACAGGATTTCGTGGGGGTTGATTGCCTGCTTAATGGCCGCTATTTCATTCATCATCTCTTCATCTACGGCCAGACGACCGGCTGTGTCGATGATTACAACCTGGTGGCCACTCTTATCGCGGGCATAGGCAACAGCGTTTTTGGCGATTTTCACGGGATTGTTGTTGCCTTCTTCGGTGTAAACTTCCACGCCGATTTGCTCTCCCAGTACCTTCAGCTGTTCGATAGCAGCCGGACGATATACGTCGCAAGCTACCAGCAACGGACGACGCCCCTTTTTGGTTTTTATAAAATGGGCAAGTTTGGCCGAAAAAGTGGTCTTACCCGAACCTTGAAGTCCGGCCATCAGGATAACGGTTGGCGATTCTTTAAGGTTGAGCTCGGTCTTTTGCCCCCCCATGAGAGCCACCAGCTCATCGTGCACAATTTTCACCATGAGTTGCCCTGGCGAAATAGCCGTAAGTACATTTTGCCCCAGGGCTTTTTGTTTAACCTCGTCGGTAAATTGTTTGGCAACCTTATAGCTTACATCGGCGTCGAGTAATGCCTTTCGTATTTCCTTGACCGTATCGGCCACGTTAATTTCGGTGATGTGGCCCTGTCCTTTGAGGACTTTAAAGGCGCGTTCGAGTTTCTCGGTAAGACCTTCAAACATTTGTCTATATCGTTGATTTATTAACCTTTAAATTCAGCGCTGTAGGCTTCGATGTCTTTATTGACCTTTTTCACCAGCCCCTGCAAAACTGTGCCGGGACCAACTTCGATGAAAGTGCGGGCACCATCGGCAATCATGTTTTCCATCGTCTGTGTCCAGCGTACAGGAGCAGTTAATTGTTTGATGAGATTGGCCTTGATGATTTCCGGGTCTTTGACCGGCTGTCCGGTAACATTTTGATAGATTGGGCAAATGCCTTCATTGAATTCCGTAGCAGCTATAGCTTCTGCAAGCTCAACCCGGGCAGGCTCCATCAATGGCGAGTGAAAAGCACCGCCCACTTTGAGTGGGAGAGCCCTTTTGGCACCAGCTTCTTTCAGTTTTTCGCAGGCAATTTCTATGCCTTTCACGGTTCCTGAAATAACCAACTGTCCGGGACTGTTATAATTGGCAGGAACTACAATTTCTTCTGTGATGCTGCGGCAAATTTTCTCCACTGTTGCATCGTCGAGGCCCAAAATAGCTGCCATGGTCGATGGTTTCAGTTCGCAGGCTTTTTGCATGGCCATGGCACGAGCATAAACGAGCCGAAGGCCGTCTTCGAAAGATAAAACCTTGTTGGCTACCAATGCCGAAAATTCGCCCAAAGAATGACCAGCTACCATATCCGGCTTGAATTCGCCACCCAAGACACGGGCCAGAATCACACTGTGCAGGAAAATGGCAGGCTGAGTTACTTTGGTTTGCCTGAGATCTTCCTCAGTGCCTTCAAACATGATTTCTGTAATCTTGTAGCCTAGGATGGAATTGGCCTTGCTGAAAAGATCGCGAGCAAGGGATGATTTTTCGTAAAGGTCTTTTCCCATACCCGGATATTGGGCTCCCTGGCCCGGAAATACATATGCTTTCATGCAGTTTTATTTAGATTGTACTTGCATTTCGTAATTTGTAACCAAATCAGTCGGTCAGCGATTGCTGTTTTTAAATTTTGAGGCGCAAAAGTAGCAATAATTTCGCTTGCAGAAATTCTTTATTTTTGCCCCGTAAAACAATGTATTACTATATGCTAAGCGAAGAAAGTGAATTTTGTCTGGAAGAAACCCGCGAAAGTATGGACAACGCCCTTGCTCATTTCGAGAAAGAATTTCAGAAAATCAGGGCCGGAAAAGCAAACCCACAGATGCTCGATGGAGTGAAAGTTGACTATTATGGCGTAATGACTTCTATCGACAAAGTGAGCAACATCACTACTCCCGACCCTCGCCAGATTATAGTTCAGCCTTGGGAAAAATCGATGCTTGCTCCTATCGAAAAAGCAATTTTGGCAGCCAACTTAGGCTTTAATCCACAAAACAATGGCGAGGTGCTTCGCATAATCGTTCCTCCTCTTACAGAAGAGCGCCGTCGCGACTTAGTGAAAAAGGCGAAAACCGAAGCCGAGAATGCCAAGGTAGCTATCCGAAACATACGACGCAACGCTATGGAGACCAGCAAAAAATTGAAAAAGGACGGCATTCCGGAAGACGAAATCGAACATCTCGAAAATGAAATTCAGAAGCTAACGGATAAGTATATCGAAAAAATA
>DDBO01000131.1 GCA_002332755.1 Bacteroidales bacterium UBA2030
CAAAAATACTATTCCTCCGTTTTAGGAATTTTCTGGCTGTTTATCATTGTTGCTTGATGGTACCAATTGTTAGGCAGTCTGGATATTTGAATTAAATAATTGATAAACAGCTATATGAAAAAATATTTTGTTCTTTTGGTATCTATAATAATTGGGATGAGCCATATAAGCGCTCAGACCAATAATGGCCTTGTATTCTGGCTCTCTGGGAATAAGTCGTTGAAAGATGCCTCCGGCCAAAATGTAAAAATACAGGGAAACCCTCTGCACAGAGCGACTGACCCTCTTGGCAATGAAGGGAAGGCTTACGTCTTTGATTATTCTGCAAAAAACCCCACGCATTTTTTAAAGACTGATCTCGATATTAGTCCTAAGCAGTATCCTGAGCTTACCATTACTTTGTGGATAAAGCCTTCAAATACCAATTCCCGGGCAGAGGTTATTGTTCAGGGAGAAACCAAGGAAGGGAGGGGCTTAGGTATTGCCTACAAGGATAATACTCCTTGCTGGGCAGCCCATATGGGAAAAAATGATGATTTAAAAGAGGGAAGGGTTACTGCTCAATGGCATTTTTTGGCTGTGATATATCATCAAGCGGCTGAAAAAGCCTGGTTGGTGGTAAACGACGAAGTATTTTCAGGAAGAACAGCTATAAGGCCTACATCCTCCTCGGATAATACACTGACTATCGGCAAGTTCGAAGGACAAATTTCCGATTTGAGAGTTTATAATCGCATGTTGACTTTGGATGAACTGAATGAACTGGCCGGGAAGCCAATAAAAGCTACAGCTGCCGATTTTTCTTTCAAAATCAGACGCGATTTCAAAAAAGAAAGAAAAGAAAAAGAACTCCGCCAACTCGATAGCCTCCCCTTACGCATAGTTTATGTTAAAGAGTTGGCTGTTTACGACACCACTGAAGGCAAGAATATTGTTACTTATCTTCATAAAGGAGATACACTTAGGCTACTCCGACGTACATCGGAATATGGGATATTTGAGTATGCTAATCACCAGGTGGGTAGGAATTCTCTAAATACTTTAATCAAAAAAACTTACCCTTCAGGACAATCTTCCTTGTCTGCTTTTTTCACGCATGGCCTTCAAAACGGTGTGGACTATACTTCGTGGCGTTTCTGGGTGGTTATTCTCCTCTTGGGCTTAGGACTGTTCTTTTTGTATAAATATTTCGTACGGATTGATGCTTATTTAATATACAAAGGTCAGCATCGAAAAGTGGAAAGCGCAAGAAAAGGAGACACAGAGCCATTGCAAGCACCCATAGTTACCTATTTGCGCAGAATTTTTCCGATTCAGCGCTTTCGCAGGTGGACTTTTCTGATTGGATTTGTGGCTGCAGCCACGCTTTTCCTGGGTGCTTTGATTGACGGATCAGAGCTTGAGTGGTTTATCAATGGCGGATTTACCTTGTTTCCTGGCGAAGATTATCATGGGTTCACCTATTTTCTGTGGGCCATGACTATGGGGGTCATGTTGCTTTTCTTCCTCATGATTGTGGAGAGTTTTGTTAGTGCCGGGCTGGTTTGGGGATTTATCAGGATAATTTTTATAACGGTTATTAATGTTCTTCTGATGATTGTAGCATTATTTGCAGCAATTGCAGTCCTCCTCATAGTTGTTGCAGTGATTGCATTCCTTTTCTTTGGTTCAGCTCTAAAGTCATCGCTCAATCAAAATTATCGTTGCAACAAGTGTGGTAATATTATTCCTGATGGAGGTCGTTGCCCCTATTGTGGTTAAAAAAATTAATGAATCAAATTTAAATTATGGCTGGTACAAGAGTTGTTTTTACGAAAGGATTTCCCGAGCAAAAAATTGATGAGGCTTGGGGAAAAGGTGAACGGATACATATATTGGCTTGTGCAGGCGAAACCTGGGTTCTGATTTCGGATAATAATAGTCCCTATGATGCACAACGCTGGAGCACGCGAGCTGAATTTCCAAAAGATGCTATAGCTCAGGCATGGAAAGACGGCCTTGATATTTCTGACATCGGATATGGTTACGACCGCTGGTGGGCGGTATTTTCTGATAATACAGGAATTCTCAATCAACGATGGATGAGTTCAAGTGAATTCCCCTCTAAAGAAATCAAATCAGCTCTAAAAGATGGGGATTTTATCACCCATATGGCTTATGGAGATAGTCGATGGGTGATTGTTTTTGGGAGTTTGCCCGGATTTACGGAGCAAATTAGTGGTTTATATGGTGATTTACCCACAAAGACCATTCAGGAATATTGGGCAAAAGATTTTTATATAACGGCAATTACTCCGGCAAGTAATGGGAAATGGGGTCTGGTGATGACAAAAGGAGCTCCTTATTCAGATCAATATTTTGCTTATAACAAGGACTTTCCTGAAAAAGAGATTAAAACCAAGTGGGATGAGGGTTATGAAATAACCCATCTTGTCTATGGAAATGGATTGTGGTTGCTTGTGATGTCGGTACCGGTGAGGCAAGAAGATGACGTAACGATAGGGGGTGATGAAGAAGAAGAGGAGCCCCATGAAGAACAGGCTGAACCATCTTCGACCCCATTTGACGTTAGTCCCAAAGCTGAAAGATTGTTTCAAACCGGGCAACAGTATTTTGCGAAAGAAAACTATCGCAAAGCATTGGAATATTTCGAAAAAGCGCTGGAGGAATCACCAGATTATCCCAGTGCACTCAATTCGGCTGGAGCCGCCTGGTCGTGGCTCGACGATATGGGCAAGGCCCTGGAGTATTATCGTAAAGCCTATAAACTAGAAAATACGGATGAGGTAATACTGAGCAATTATATTATTGCTCTTGAAAATGAAGGAGAAACAGACGAATTATTAGAAGTAGTACGCAATTGTAGTTGGAAGGTAGCCTCTAAAATGGATACGGGCTCATCCTTTTTATATGCAGGCAGGGCTCTCATGGATGCTGGTGACATCAAGTTGGCGCTTAAATGGCTTGAAAAAGGACTGCAAGTTGACCCAGAAAACGAAGAGTTGAAAGATGCCATTGAAGAGTGTAAAAAAGCGCCCTCTGATAAACCCTCAGCGGCCCCAAAGAAGGAAGAAAGCCCGGACGTACCCCTGGAAGATCTTTTGGCCGAACTGGATCGTTTGGTGGGCCTTTCAAATATAAAATCGGACATAAATAGCCTGATGAAATATATAAAAGTGGAGAAATTGCGGAGAGAGAGAGGAATGGCTGCCAACCCCATTGCTTTGCACTCAGTGTTTCAGGGTCCTCCGGGAACAGGCAAAACCACTGTGGCTCGTTTGTTAGGCAAAATTTATAAATCATTGGGCTTGCTGGCCAAAGGTCACCTGGTTGAAGTAGACAGATCGGCTCTGGTGTCGGAATATATTGGTGAGACGGCCATAAAAACCAGTAAAGCAGTAGAGTCGGCCCTCGATGGTATTTTGTTTATTGATGAGGCTTATACCCTCATCCCTGCAGATGGAGGCAAAGATTTCGGGAAAGAAGCTGTGGATACCCTTCTTAAACGCATGGAAGACAATCGCGAACGCCTCGTTGTGATTGTTGCCGGATATAACGATGAAATGGCCCGATTCATAGGCTCTAATCCCGGCCTGCAGTCGCGTTTCAGCCGATATTTCACTTTTATGGATTACACGCCTGAAGAAATGCTGGAAATATTTTCACGCATGGCTGATGCCAATAAATTTAAGATTCAGGAAGATGCCCGCGAAAAACTTTTAAAATATTTTACATGGAAGTATCAATCGCGTACCAAGAACTTCGGGAATGCCCGCCTGGTTAGAAATTTATTTGAGGAAATCGTAAGATTGCAGTCCTCGCGCCTGGCCGAAATGGATGAAATTACGGATGCAGACCTTGTTACTCTTACTCTGTATGATGTCGAAAAAGCAGTCAGCGATGAATTTGTTGAAGAAGTTGTAGAATCGGTAGAAGATATTCTGAAGGAACTCAATGAGTTGACAGGGCTTAATAACATTAAAGAAGACATTAAAAATCTGATTAGTTTTCTGAAGGTGGAGAAACTTCGTCGGGAGCAGGGCCTGACAACCCAACCCCTTTCGTTGCATGCCGTTTTTCTGGGCCCTCCGGGCACAGGGAAAACCACAGTAGCTCGATTGATTGGGAGGATCTACAAAAGTCTGGGAATTTTGCCTAAGGGCCATGTAGTTGAGGTTTCACGCAATGACCTCGTGGGCGAATATATTGGTCAAACTGGTCCTAAAACCGAGCAGGTTATCGACTCTGCCATGCACGGCGTTCTGTTTGTTGATGAAGCCTATAGCCTTAATCCTGCCGGAAACTCTGGCAATGATTTCGGCAGAGAAGCCATGGAGACCTTGCTTATTCGCATGGAAAACGACAGAGACAAATTTGTTGTCATTCTGGCTGGCTACACCGATGAAATGAAAGCGCTCATAGAAACGAATCCGGGACTCAAACATCGTTTTAACCGTTACTTTTCTTTTACCGACTATCAGCCAGATGAACTTTTCGAGATATTTGAATCGATGTGTCGTAAACGGAACATGGAGCTCGACCCTGAAGCTGAAGCCGCGCTCATTGGATTTTTTATCGATGCGTATGAGTCTAAAGACAAACATTTTGGAAATGCCCGTTTTGTCAGAAATGTTCTGGAAAATGTCCTCAGAGCACAGAGTGAGCGCCTTGCCAAAATGCCCGACATCCCTCATGATGCATTGCAAATAATTACACTCGAAGATGTTGAATCTGTCATTCAGAATGTTAAACCCAACCAGCCTAAGGATAGGCCCTCCATTGGCTTCAAACCTGGAGGGAAATAGGCTTCTCTCTAATGTGGATTCTATGAAAACCGGTGCATGCTAATGAAGATCTGTGCACCGGTTCAATTTTGGGCGTTCAGTTGTGTTGATAGGAAGGTGTCGGGGATTTTTGCATCTTTACTTCTAATTTAGGTAAGCATAATGCAAAAGCTTTCTTACGAGCATGGCCTCAAGAATATACTCCTTCGATTGGATGGAAAGGCAAATAGAATACCCCTGGAATTCAGGGTTGGGTTCTTCCTTGCACTTCTATTAGGAATAGCCTATGCCCCCTTGATTTCGGGTTCATCAACGCTGAAGTGGGATGCGCTTGATTGCTACTTGCCATGGCGTTGGTTTGTCGCTAATGCTCTCGGGAATGGTGTATTCCCTCTGTGGAATCCTTATCAGCATTTAGGTTATCCCATATTCGCCGATCTTCGTTCCGTTTTTAGTCTGGAGCCGTACTTGGTTTTTGGGTTCGGAGGGTATTCTCTTTCTGTCTTGCATGCATTGTTCCTCTTTTACCTGTGGTTGGCTGGAATGGGCTTTTACAAGCTAACCTCCCATTTTTTTGAAAACTCCCTTGCTCGCTTTGTTTCTGCCCTGGCATATATGCTCTCAGGTTTTTTTGTAGCCCATGGACAGGAGCTTTTTGGTCTTACGGCGGGGGCAATGATGCCCTGGGTTCTTTTTTATTTTATTAGTTTACAGCGGGCCAGGATGTTCAGTGATGTATGGAAAACGGCCTTTTTCGTTATCTTGCTTTTAACAGGAGGGTATCAGGCTCTGAGCATTATTCTTTTTTACCTGCTCCTGTTTGTTTTTTCAGCACAACTTGTGTATCACATTATTCATCGTGAATATGAATTGATAAAAAAAATCATCCAGCTCAACCTTTTGCTTGGCTTGATTGTGTTGGCCTCAATGACTGTTGTGGCTGTTGCCTGGTTTCAAGGCAGACCCTATGTGGGCAGAATGAGTGGAATTACGCTTGGGGATGCCTGGTTTATGCCTTTTAGCCCACAATCTTTGCTTTCTCTTTTTACTCCGTTTGCAACCGCTGGTGACCCCGGATTCTGGAATACAGACATTTCAATGAACAACCTGTATTTCGGAATTATCCTTGTCGGATTTGCGTTTCTGGGGATGATAAGAGTAAGAAAAGACTATACATTACAACTCTTTTTGTTTTGGGGAGTCATTTGCTTGCTTGCCTCTATGGGGGCCTATACCCCCGTCAGGGAGTTTTTTTTCAGGTATGCTCCGCTAATGAATCTCTTTCGTATGTCGGCCTGGTTTTCCTGGTTTTTCCTGGCTGCTATGATTATCGCTGCGGGTAGGGGGGTAGCACATTTTCTCCAGAATCCCGGCTCATATGTTAAGCCTATTTCGATAAGTGTTATACTTACCTTATCGACCCTTCTGCTGATATTAGGGCTTCATCTGAAGGATGTGGCCGGTGCAATGAATTTGATGTTTTCTGGGGGTTCCATGCATCAAAAAGTTTCCCAGGCCACCTTGGGTCAACGTTTTGCTATTAATGCGATTACACAGCTTGTAATCTTATCCTTTTGGGGACTTTTGCTTTGGCGCTGGATGGATAAGCCGATGCTGCTTCGGCGGGCATTTTTACTCTTGGTAATCTTCGATTTGGTTTTTGCGGTAAAGTTGAACTTTTTTGCCACGGTAGGTTCAGAATTTACGGTGTCTCAGGTTCAGCATGCTCTCGATAGGGCTCCCAGGCATTATCCCCTACACGACATACGCTATAATTTAAATTTATATACTGATAATCAGCGTAAAACTGCACCGTTGTGGAGGAATACACATATCTTCACCCAAACTGTTTCAGCCGAGGGTTTCAATAGTTTCAGACTCGATGCCTTCGAAGAACTGACGGGTAAACACAAAGATATTTTCAGTGCAATCCTTCAAAACCCCTTGGTGTATTTTTCGGCCGACGTTCATCCATGGAAAGATTCGGCTCAGGTTAAATTGAATAAGACTACCTGCTTTATTGATGAAAATGAAATTTCTTCATTTCCCAATGAGATTTCTGTTGAAGGCGCCAGGGTTAATTTAAAAGAGTTTCATCCCGGCTGCGTGGCATTACTTGCCCACACCAAATCCCCATCACTTCTCGTAATATCTCAGGCCTGGTTCCCGGGTTGGAAGGCCTCCCTGGATGGCCACAATGTTAAGATTTTCAAGATAAACGGCTTTCAGATGGGTCTGCTATTGCCACCAGGCGATCATGAAGTGGTTTTTCGATTCGAAAACCCTTTACTCATGAAAGCTTTCTGGTTTTCGGCTACAATATTTTTTATTGTTTTGGTAGCCATTGGGTTCGTTTTTTTGAGAGATAAAGTAAAGTCAATTCATCAAAAGCTGTTTTTGTCGTTTATTTTCCCTGCCTTGCTTTATTTAGGCCTTATCGTCTCTTTTATGAATGGCACACAGGCCAGGTCGGCCAAAGCAGGTGAGTTATCTGCCCTTCTTCGTCTCATAGAGCAAACAGGCGACAGAAATGCCTTACTGGTGACCAGCGGAGGTTGGCCCTATCTTGTTGACTCATTGGTGTCTTCCGGAGGCCTTTCTTTGAAAACACTGCACCTGGGGACAGATCCGGAATTTAGCTTACAGGCTCTTGATAATTTGTTAAACAGAAACAAGCCTGAAGTGCTCTTTTTATTGAATGATGAGATGTATAAGGATTTTTCTGTTGAAGATATTTTACGCACTAATTATGCTGCCTGCGATACTTTATTTGTAGATAAGGAAAAGCTGCTGTTACGATTTCATCCCCAAGGAAAGCCTCATGTCGTTTATAAATCTTGCCTGGATTCTACTTCGATAGATGATTCTCAAAGAGATTTATTTCAGCCTGCACCCGATGGTAAACCTGCCATTCGTCTGGATAGCCTCCGACGGGGAAGTCCCTCACTGAAGTATGCAATTCCAGCAGAATATTTCGGTAAGTCTCTTAGTGTGGTTGCTTCATCTCACCTGATGCTCACTCCTCAGGCCGGGGTTACGCTTTATATAGAAGTTGTCGACAATAATGAAACTTTGTTACGCAAAACTATCTCAACGCGCCAGATCGAATTTCCTGATTTAAGTATGGGATGGCTGGCCCAAACGGCTCGGATTAAAATCCCTTCAAAGGCTAAAAACCCTGTAATTCAGTCTTTCTTGTGGATGGAGGGTGACCGTCCTTTGTGGGTGGACGACCTGCAATTGATAATACTTCCCTGATTCCTGTTTTCTGGAATTGCAATTTGTTGGAATTACTCTTGCTTGGGCCTTTCTTTCCGAAGGATATACTGGGGCCGGCGTTTGCTTTCCATAAACAATTTGCCCAGATATTCTCCAATAATACCCAATACAATGAGTTGAATACCACCTATAAGTAAAATACTTCCCTGGTTTGGCCCCCTATTGT
>DDBO01000025.1 GCA_002332755.1 Bacteroidales bacterium UBA2030
ACAACTTACACCTACAGGTTACCTTAAATTTAACAAACGATGACGACCCATCGCAAAAAAAGACCATCACGTTTAGTCTGGGCAACCTGAATACTTCAGGGATATGAATTAGACTCATCCTAATTTGTATCTGTTTTTTCTCGGAATAAAGAAAGCCCCGCATAGTGGGATGCGGGGCAAATTTTTTAATAATATAAACACTTAAACGCCAGAAAATTTCAGAATTTATTATTTATTTTTAATGAGATTAATTGTTCTAATTCATTAATATTCTTAACTTTATGTTAACCATTCAAAAGAACGTCAGCGAAGTCTTTGCCAACCCTAATTATTTGTTAAAAACTTAAAAAACAAAGAATTGCAAAACATATCGATAAAAAAAGCGCTTAACGGAGGGAGGAAATTTACTCTACCAATAACTTGTCTTTTGCGATGATTCCAGAATCATCCAGTAATTCTACAAAATAAATTCCAGGTTTTAATGAACCTCTTCTAATCTGAATTTCATTTTCTTTAATCGCCTCCATTTTTCTAATAACTTGCCCAAGTTGATTATAGATTATTAACGAAAGGTTTCGTCCATAGGAATTGGAAATAGTTAGGGTCGTATATTCTTTTAAAGGATTGGGAGCAATACTCAGACCGGTTTTTTCGTTTTCGGGAACCGCTCCCACTAACTCAAAAAAGTATTGCATGATGTCATCAATAATCCATCCATCTTTATTGGACAGTTTATTATCACTTATAAAATTAAATCTAAGAAATAAGGTATCCGGCTCCACCCATTTTGGCATGAAATACCATACCCACCACAATTCTGTCTTAATCCATCCATTAGAAGTGCCGGAAAAGCCTTTAACTCCACCTTTTAACGTATCAAAAGTAGAATAAAGATTGTTAGCCATAAAACCCAAGCAAACAGTATAAGAATCAATCACATTCATCCATGATTGACCTTTATCAAACGATGCTTCGATATAGCCTCCATCTATTAGACTATCAGTATTAAATTTATGCCAAAAGGTTATAAAAGTATTGTTATAGCAAACAGGTGCTTTTAAAATAAAAGAAGAGTGATTGGAGGGTGGATAAGGATTGATTGTATCAGTAACTATTGCATGGGTGGGAGAATAGGCGCTATTAAAATTGGTTTTTAATGGCGTCCCGATTTGCCATATATTGTTAGCACCATCTTCCAGTTTCAGATAATTACACGGGAATTCAAAAGTACATTCATCCGTTAAGTAAAGAGGATACGGTGGCCATTGTGAAAAAGCCGGAGCACTCACCCAAAGAAAAAGGGTTAAAAAGATGTATCTTTTCATAATAAGGTTTTTAGTATAGACCATAACTTGTAGGATAAGAGAAAAGCCCATAACAAAAATAATGAATCAAATCATTAGTTTTCCATAAGTGTTTATGGAACGACATAGCATCTTAATCTTCACTTTCAAATTTGTATTTCATGACATACATTCCATGTTGATCAACCAAGTTGAAACATTTATCTACAGCTCCGCTATCCCACTCCCACCCTCCTTTGCAAAAGGGGTAGTGAAAAGGAATCGCTGGGCACTGCTTAAAGCCAAAAGCCATACATAACTGCTAATCTAAGGCAATTGAACACGTTCTTTCAGGTATTTAGTCAAGTCAAGTAATCAAAAGTAGGTCGATGTGTGTATGCCCGGGTTTTATTTAGGTTCAAATATAATAAAAAAAATGCTCAAGTCAATACTTTTACCCAAAAAGTATAAACATGGGGATTCAACTTTCAAGTGCGTCATTGTTATTTGCAAAATTAGCCATAAAAATCTGTAAAGGGGTTTTCCAGCTGAGAGATTTTCTTGGACTGTCGTTCAATCTATTAACTACTACAGCTAATGAGTTTAGTTTATAGGATAGATAAACTGAAAAATCATAGCCATAGGATAGGTTTACCACACAATTATATATGTCAACATTTGCAGTTAATTTTATTTCTGCCCCGTATAAATGGTAAAAATATTAGTGTCTTTGCATATTACTACCCTTTGTAAGAGTATTTTTTTTACACATACCCAAACCATCCCGGTTGTACCAATGGCCACTTCGTATTTCAACAATTTAAATTCTATGTATCCAAAATGCGTACCATCTTTGGCCATCTCTTTTAAGCCAATATAACGTAAGTAAGAAAAATCGACCATGTAGGGTGCCCAAGTTGATAGCATTAGAGAAACGGGCTGGCCTTGCCCAGTATAATATTTATATTTGCTAATAGAAGTATCATAATAGTAAGTTGATAACCAAAAAGTTGATTTCACAGTGGGATTATCGCAAGGAGTAGTATCTATATAAAGATACATCTTGGCGTTACCAAGCTCTTGCCAATACATCCAGTCAAAGGTTAGCCTTGTACCGTGAACACAAATATTGTATTCATTTGGATAAGAGAGAGTGTCCCCTATTTCAATAACCTCATATTCGGGATTTATTTCTGTCTCTTTGTTGCAGCTCTGCAGGATGGTTGTACTCCCTACTAAGGCCAAAAAGATACCTAAAAGCAGGGTTAAGAGCCTAAGCGTCTTTTTATTTTGTTTCATAACCGCTAATATTTTTAATCAGTTATTCTCTTCTGCCCTGTCTTGATCGGACAGTTAAGCACATTACACCAAACCATCTCTTGCAGCACTATGAAATAGCTTTTTGGTGATGAAGGATCATCCAGGTTATATTTCCGCGATATTCTCAGCCAGCCAAAAAACATCCTGATATTTTCCCCATCATCCACCTTGGCTAAAGGTAAGTAAAACATGTCGCCTTCACTCCACGCTATTTGCCACTCCCATTGAGTATATGAGGCACTGATAGGCTTTCCCTTTCCTCCATAACTACGAAATTTGCAACTGTCCGGATCATAATAATTCTTAGCCACCATAATCCGGCTTTTACGGTCCTTTAGTCTTAAACCGATTATATTATAAAAGCGTGGGCTCACCGAGATATATATGCTATCATGAGAATTAAACACAGGTATGGATTTTTCAAAGGAAGCGTGGTCAATAAACAGGGTATCATTGTATTCGTATTCAATAAAAAAGTCGTCGGGCTGGTCTTTACGACATCCAAACATCCATGTGATACACCAAAGTGCAAATACAATTGCCGCAATTTTTTTTTGTGTTGTTACCATGACCACAATTATTTTATTCAACTTTTATCAATTTTTTCGAAATAATATCTCTGTCAATCAGAAGTCTACAAATATAAAGCCCCGGTGGATAAGATTGCATATCTATTTCAAATGTTTTGAATTCACAGTCAATATGTTCGTTATATAAAATTTTGCCATAAACGTCAGATATCTGGAAAACAGTTTGCACATTATTATTGAATGGGAGTTCAACCTGAATCTCTAACCTATTACTTGCTGGGTTTGGAACAATACGTAACGGAACCTTAACCAGGTTATTCAACAGTGAAGTATCTCTAGATATTGTTACACTTCGTTTCAAAACTATATTTTTTTCAATGATTCCTCCATTTTCGTTTTCGCTAAGCATCATTTCCAATGCTTCTAATCGTCTGTTTAGCTCTTCAATTTGTTTTTCTTCCCTTTTAATCGCTTCAAGTAACAAAGGAATAAATCCTACATAATTTACTTCATACTTATTATTCCCTGTTGTATGTATAGTGAGCTCAGGATAGACATTTTGTAACTCCTGTCCTAAAAAGCCATATTGTAATTTTGCATACTTATTCCTTTCATCTACTGGCATTCCTGCCATTATTGAATCATTGAAATAATACTTATATCCATTTACCATAAGTAGTTGGGACAAAGGATCTCCTATAGGCTCTATACCCATCTTATAGCTACTATCCGAGTCCATAAATAAAAAATTTGTATGAATAACCTTACTAAAGATATTGCCAACTTTCTTATTGCTCTTACCTAACTGAAGATACCAATCGGCCTCAGGGTATATCACCGGCGAAGTACTTAAACCTGACCCATCAAACAATATTCCTGTCCAAGTATTAAATCGCATGGTGTTCTTAACATCTAATTGATACATGGGGTTATTAGTTCCAATACCAACTTTGCCCATAGATGTCACTTTAAGCTGGGCCATCAAATTTAATGAAATTGTTAAGCATGTCAGAAACGTTATTGTTTTCATGTTTTTAGTCGTTTTTTAATTTAATTTTGCATTATTGATTAATCTGATTTGAATTGTCAGGACAGGGATGTGTAAAAAGGAAAAGTGAGGCTCCTGAAGACACCTCGAAATCCCCGTTAATCGTAATTGATTCAACAGCACGCAGTGAGATATTATTTCCCGCATTGATAGTTATAAATTCAACAGGATTGATAGTAATAGATTTCATTACAGCAGGTGTATTTATATTATTAATTTGTGAACTGGTGGAAATAATAAGTGGTTGCTGGCAAGCGCATCTTAATTGATATACTCTTATATAATCAATTTTCATAGATCGTGGAAAACTGTGTTTTACAATATCCTCATATAAAATTTCGCAGGTATCAACATTAGCTCTCAATGCTCTCAAATTCCCATCAATTGCCAAATTAGCTCTAATGTACATAGCCTCAGTAGGAATATCAATATCCTGAATCACCATACTTCTTTGAACACCATCATAATACCAAACAGCATATCCTGGGCCCCATTCCACCGCATAGATATGATAATTATGCAAGGACTGCTGGGGGTCAACCACATATTGTGCAGCCTCAATACCTATTAGTCCACTTGGGGTATCCTTCCAATAAGTACCATAAACTCGCAAGCTATCGTTCTCTACATCACATCGCGGCCAACAGTTACTGCCAGTAACTTTTCTTATTACATGTTCAAAGATATCTATTTCATTATAATGACTATTAGGTCCATACTTTGACCACAGCCAGAATGCCGGAAAATTCCCGTATCGCAGATGCTTAATATTATCAACAAAGATAGTTGAAGGAAGAGCACATCTTATTTCAAACCAACCATATTTAATTGCACATGTTGACTCTATTGCTCCTGAAAAAAAAGAACGAGGACCTATATGATTCCATGATGGTTTCCAAAACAAATCCTTGCAGCTATCTTTGACAGCCTCAAATTCAATGTATCCATTTTCTTCAGTCCCAGGATGGAAAATTGCCTGCTCCGATTTCCAAATCTGATATTCACTAATTTCAGGTAAAAAACTTCCATGAACTACACCACAGTCATGGAACCATGCTCGCCATTTCCCAAGATTATCAGTTTTAGTCCCTTCAACCCAAAATCGGTTGGAGGCATTGAATTCATCTGAAAACACAGGGGTTTGAAGCCAATTAGGATCAAGGGTCGGGCTCTGGGACATAACCTTGAAACTCATTATTATTGCTAAACTTAAAAATGTAATTTTTTTCATTATTACATAGATATTGTTCCTCTAATATTTAAAAATTTAATTTTGTGTTTTTGTTTTGCTGAATAAACACGAAAGCTAAGTGTAACCCGGGTAGTACCATTTTTGCCCACCTAAAAAGTAAATAGCAACTAAACCCATTGCACCAACCAAAGAACGATCTTGGTTTAATCTCAGGTAAAAACCCCATACCCATTGACTAGCAAAATTTGTTTTTTGGGTGGGCGTTAAAACGTTGTTTACCAATATATTACTTTGCATTTCCATGATTAGGAGGATGGAATGGAGTAAAAGGTCGATGAGATGGTCCTGATAATAATACAAATTTAAGGTGTCTTTCTATTAATATAGTTACTTTTCAAAGCAAAAAGTAACCCCCTAATGACAATTTATTTTGTTAAAAAATTGTTAAAAATTGTAAGTCACTGATAATCACCACAAAGACCCACAATACAAAAGGGATAACAGGCCCTCTAAAACACTTCTTCTGTGAAAAATCTGGAAGAGAATGAAAGCATCTTTCAAATAATAACGCTAAATCACTCTATCGGGCTCAAATGTATTATAATAAGTAAGTAGGAGTAATTGAAGTTTTGTAGGTTATTAATCGATAGTAAGAAGCCCCGAATCGTTTTATGCAATGACCATCAGAGCATCGTCTCTTACCCAATAAAAGCATAGATGCTTACCGTTTCATTTTATCAAAAAAGTTTTCTTTTAAAAACATACATAACGCCCTGGCTGCCCTTAAGTACCAGGAGGTGCTCTACGAGCCATGTCTGGTACCAGCCTTCCGTCAGATCCTGCGCGATACCTGAAAAACCATCGAGTGGGCGGATAAAAATAGAGTTGGGTCTCGAAAGATAGTAGCCCCAGATGCCAGGATCGGATGCAATCACCTGAATATCAAAATTATAGGCCCTGAAACGGAGCAACAAAGGATCTTTCCTGTCATAAAAAAGGGTGTCTCCGACACTATCTGCCCTTGCAACCAGAGCCCAGGCTTTCTCTGTAAACTCAGCATTGAAAGGTGTCAAATCGATGAAGGCCAGCGAGTCGCCACTGGGTAGCAGGCGCAACGAGGGAAGGTTAGCTTCGGAGCCCACCAGGCGTTCGATTTTCCATTGCGATGGAGAAGTGAGATGGAGTGAATGATCTTTTTGCATCAGTGTTCCTGATAACTCCCTCGGACTACCTGCGGGCAGACGGAGTATGACGAGTCGGTACCTATGGTCTGGCAAGAAGGTAAATTTAACAAAAGTACTATCCCTCTCCCCGAGGGCCCTCCCCTGCCAGGTCCCACGCAAAGTCTGCTCAGCCGGGGCAGTGCTGCTTGCAGAGGGAAAGAGGGAGCAGGTCGTCAAGCCGCCTAAGACCATGCCCAGCAGGCCCCAAACGAGCAAAAAAACAATTAATTTATTGTTTGTTAACGGTTTATACATAAAACCGGGTTCATATTTTCCTTATCAAAATTAACCGAAAACCGTGTAAATTTGCAGCGATGAAAAACATTCGCAATTTCTGTATCATAGCGCATATCGACCACGGCAAAAGCACGCTGGCCGACAGGTTGTTGCAGATTACCAAGACCATCGATGAGCGCCAGTTGCAAGAACAGGTTCTCGACGACATGGATTTGGAGCGTGAGCGTGGCATAACCATCAAGAGTCACGCTATCCAGATGCAATATTCGTACAATGGAGAGACCTACACGCTTAATCTGATAGATACTCCCGGGCATGTCGATTTTTCGTATGAAGTGTCGCGA
>DDBO01000036.1 GCA_002332755.1 Bacteroidales bacterium UBA2030
AAAAAGCACAATATCGGGCTGATGTTTTACTTTTAAGCGATCGATCCTAACTCCGCCCCTGATATACCCTTCTGTCCAAGTTGTTCCACCATCATAAGAAAGATAGTACCACTGCACCTCATTCGATTTACCCTGAGACTCCGAAAGTTTTAAATTCCCCGGAAGGCCAATTACCATGAATGTATCGGGGGCCAAAACGGCACATTTCTTATCGTATGCCGCCCCAAGTAAGGGCTGATTTATCGGAATCAGGGTTTTACCTCCATCAAGGGTTTTATATGCTGGTCCTTCATATTCCACTACTATCCCCTTTTGCAGGGTTTCGAAAGAGATATCATTATAATGAATGCGCATCCAGGGATACGGACTCCAGGTAAGGGTATCTATCACCCAGCTTTGCCCAGTATTGGCGCTTTTGCCTATTGCGTAGGAATTTGTCGCCTGCAATTCGATAAACGACACCATGCTGACATCATCAATCAACTGTATTTTCAGGTAAGACATGTTGTTAAGCTGGCCTGTCTGCGTCCAGGTTTGCCCATAGTCGCCACTATACAGCAGATAGGTCTTGCACATAGCAACAGCCTGACCGCCGGGCCGGATATCAAGCATAGAGCAGTTTTCGCCGCCCGTGCTGCAAACCCAGGTCCACGAGGCGCCACCATCGGTAGTGCGGTAGATACCGTCGTAAGCAAATGCGGCCAACCCTATAGAATCGTTAAAAAAGATTAGGTCTGTCAACGGATTACCTGAAGGCTCCGGTAATAGCCACTGTTGTGCGTTTACCGGCCGGCTCTGAAAAAGAACTACCAAGGCCGTGAGAATCAAAATTATCCATCTTTTTTTCATAACGTCAGGTTTTTTAGTTGTGTTTTATTAATAAAGGAGTTGGTTTGGGTACGAAATTAACATCAATGGTATCGGTTCCCTCGCAATTGTGCAAATCGGTAACCCATACCTGGTAGATGCCGCTTTTGTCCACCTCGAGCCACCGTGTGTTATCGCCCGTATTCCATACATAATTTATAAAGCCTGGTCCTGCATCCAGTGTAACAGTTTTCCCTTCGCAGGTGGAAATATCCGGGCCAAGATCCGGCTGGGGCAGGGGATAAAATTCCACTATCGCCTGACCGGACACCTCCCCTCCACAATATAAGTTCCAGCAAGAGTCCAACTGATAAATTCCTGCTGCAGTGCCTTGTATTACATAGGGAAAAGGGCCGGAGGTTGTAATGGGTGGTTGAGGTACACCATTTACTCGATAGATAAAGGTATAGGGAAGGGTGGCATTTACAGGAAATTGAACATAAACAGGCACAGAGACCCCACTGATATCGCAGGCGCCCCCTCCTCCGTTCATCACTGCTTGGGGGCACAATACAGGAGCCTGGATCTGTACAGAATATTCACATCCTGCACTGTCCCAAAAGGCAGCATGCATAACATGTATTAAATTATCGCACGGTAAGCCGTTCAGGCTATAATCAACAGGTGATTCAAACGGCGCGTTAAACGTTACGGCTGAGCCGGTGATATCATCCCACACCACCAGTTGCCCGGTAGATGGAGGATTTGTAAAGTAAATTTGTCCACTCACTCCAAAGGTATTGGTTTGCGGATTACAGGGACTTAGCCACGCCGTCACGTCGAGAATGGTGCAATTGTAAACCATGCCGCAATCCAAAGTGGTGGCATCAGGCTCTCCTATATTGAGCTGCTCTATGCGATACTCAAGTGGAAGTGGATTGGTCCAGGAGCCTGCGTAGCTCCCACCTGAGGAAATCAGAAGATAGTATTTTCCAGGAACAACATTTTCAATGATACAGGTATCGGGATTATCCGGTAAAACAGGTGTATGCAAAGGGCAGCATGCCAGATGCGTTTCATCCAGGCTGTCGAGGCAGGCCGACGTGGGGTACGAATAGGGTCCAAAAACCTCGAATACACCTTGATCATTAAATCCAGAGGGGCCCAAAACTCGCACATAGGCAGTTATCACAAGCTTTCCGGGTGTCAGGGGCCTAAAAAACCACCAAAGAGGATTTCTGTAGAACCCTCCACCCTGCCCCTGTGCCATTTGACAGTAGTAAATACAGGAACCAACAGGGGCACCCGTAATAGTGTCAAGAATAATGCATTCG
Source organism: Bacteroidales bacterium UBA2030 (assembly GCA_002332755.1). Classification (GTDB taxonomy): domain Bacteria; phylum Bacteroidota; class Bacteroidia; order Bacteroidales; family TTA-H9; genus UBA2030. Next base: position 2,142 of record DDBO01000036.1, read on the forward strand.
TCCCATACACCATATGTAATGCCTCCAACATACCAGATAGGGTTCACACCGCATACCGGCCTGGCCTGATGGCAGGAATCGAAGGGTATGGTATCGTCGGCCAACACACGAATTGAAAAAGGCCTTCCCCCTGCCTTTACTATGGCAAGGCTACCCGTTAAAAACAACAAGATTATTATTAAATTAATTCTTCGTAACACTTATTATTTTTTTATTTCCGGATATAGATGACCTTTCTAAAAATAAGTTTTTGATTCTCATTATGAACTGTAAGAATATAAAAACCATTCATCGACGAAGCAGCAATAGCAAACTCATTCCCGCTTTCTGTTTTTGTCAAAACAGGGTTTAGGTTCAAATCAAAAACGGAGATTTTGAGCGGTACCGGGTTACCATAATATTTTATCTGAAGCTCATCCGTAGCTGAAATATATGCTGCATCTACAAGCATATTATTACTGAGGGTTAATTCATTTAAGCTATTATCAGGCACAGCTCCGCAAGGGTCAAAAGGTGCTGAAACCGGACCCGATGGAAGCCTCCATGCTTTAGGATAATTGAAAATGACTGATCCACGATAATTATCGTTTTTATAACAAACCTTTGCTAAATAAGCCGAAGCATCACGTAATGACAATAAATCTTCTTTAGTGATACTGGGCATAAAAGCTGTATGTCCATAAAGCATAGGTGCGGCGGTGGTTGGAACTACGTAAGGCGGATACGAAGAAAACATAAAATCACTAAGCATGTGTTTATCAAACCAGGAATAACATTTACCTGTACCTTCATCATAAATACCATTTTCAACAAATTCCGTTTCAGTTTTTGTATAATTTCCTTTACAAAAGCTGGTCAATGAAGGATCAATGCATGGGGCTGACAGACAATCTTCATCACTTTGGCTGCAATATGTTTGTGGTATTATTATGTCAAAGTAATTGTCTCCATTGTGGTACCCAACATACAACGAAAAATTACCATTAGAAAACTTAACAGCGTCATTTTTGTATTTTTCGTAATAATAATGCCAGTACCACTGTACAGTACCCATAAAGAGGTTATCTCTTGGCTGCAAGGTACCACTAGGATAAATCAAGGGATTTAAAAAACTATTGTTTGTGAAAATAGGATCTGTTGATTCAAATTTTTGGCGTAAGACTTTAATTAAATCAAGATAAACACTAAGAATGGAATCATTTTTATGTCTGTTGGAGGAAGTGCAGAAATTATCTTTATATGACAAGAGAGTCCATGGTTCGTAGTTACTTACAACCCCCTGAAAATGACACTTACGATTTTTGTACGGAGAACCCTCTTCTCTGATATGCACTTGATAATATCTAATTTTTTCCATTCTAACAGTAGCTTTTGAGAAATTGCTCAAATGTGAAGTATCATCAAAATTCCATGCAAAAACCTTAATGCCCTGGTCAGTGCATTTGTCTATGAAATCAGTTACCTTATCAATATATGTTTGACCAGTCTGATTATAAGTATAATCAAATAATCCGTATGTCTGCTTATAAACATTGGGGTCGTTTGATGGATGTAATTTAACATACAGAAAAACGGTATTGCAGTTGAGTCTTCTAATGTCATTAATTATTGTTCCATTAGGTCTAGCCATAAAACCCTCTGGTGATCCTAACGGAGGATTGGCTTGTTTGTCGCTACCGGGAAGATAAATCGCCTTGTAGATAAAGTTTTCCACTTCAGGTGCCAGTGTTTGAGATCGCAGGCCTAATGGAGAAACAAATAAAAGAACCATTCCAAACAAGAACCATAAACAACTGATATTAAAAGACTTGTGTGTGTGTGTGTGTGTGTGTAACGAAAGGGGAAGATTTTTCGTTAACACTTGAAGACATAAGGTGATGGCACCTTTCCAAATAGCTAATTACCAGTGTTTTCATAATGCTGCGTTTTTAAGGTTAATACTTAGTGTAAGAGAACCCAAAAGTTTTTCAATATACAAACAAATCTTCATACTTACACGACCCGAAAAAAATTTTTTTAACTTCGTAACCTAAGGCATTTCTGAAATGCGGGTTTATCTTCTCACAGCGTTTTATGCCGGTTTTGTGGCCTTGTATGCCCAAACGCTTATGCTCCGAACGGCTTTAACGCTCTTCGACG
>DDBO01000111.1 GCA_002332755.1 Bacteroidales bacterium UBA2030
GATAAGAGTAACGTTCTCTGCTAATGTTTCTGCTGCTAAGGCTTTTTTACCTTGTCTTCCTTTGGGTTTTTCTTCCACGGCAACGGGCTCAGGGGTTTCTTTTACTTTACGTGGCCGGCCTTTTTTGGCTTTAGGTTGGGCTTCAGCTATTGCCGAAGGTTCAGCAACTACATCCACAGGCATATCAACGACTGGCCTTTCTTTTCGGGGACGGCCTCTTTTGCCTTTAACTTTGGCAACCGGAGCTTCGGTAACGCTTCCCTTATCGCTTGGTTTTTCTCCTTTTTCAAGTTTACTTAAGATATTTTCGTAATGGGCTACCTCACGCCTGGCCCGGGCCAGCTGCGTTGTGTAGAATTCTCTGAGATCATTCAGCTCAATTTCAGTTAATGTAATAGTGGTTGTTTTCATAAAAAATTGTTTTGAGTTTATACTTTTTTGTTTCTACAACTTGTTTATAATCACATTTGTGAGTTTTTACGCTACAAAATTATAAAATGTTCTAAATTTCTGTACTTTTTTAGAAATTTTTTTCTTTTTATAATCATATTTCCTCAATTATTCCAAAATATAACACTGATTATCAATTATATATTCAGTGCTGTGGTTAACGGAAATTTTCCTTACCCCGGTTTCTTTTTAGATTTTATAATAGCGAATTTCAGACTTGGCACTTATTATTGTCTGATTCAAAGGGTTTAAAGGACCTATAATTTTTTTATCCATAACTGCTCGACAACTTGTGTTTCATCGCGAAGCATCACCCCATTAAAGGAGCTTAATAGCGTAAAACCGCATTTCTGAAGGACTTTCGCGGATGCAACATTGGGTTCATAAATTTTTGCATAAACTTCATCCATTTTCAATCGAGGGGCATAATAGGCTATTATTTGAGCCAGAGCTTCCGTAGTAATATTCTTGTTCCAATGTTTTCTTCCAATCCAATACCCAACTTCCCAGATGGGTTTTCGCAAATAGTATGTGCGATGTATGCCTATAGCTCCTGCTGCTTCCCCCGCTACTTCAATGGCTAAAACAAACTGGTCATTTTGTTCGTGTAAACCGCGTATAAATTTCTGGGCATCGTATATAAGATAGGGATGGGGAAATGTGCTACGCAGAAATCGCGCCACTTCGGGGTCGTTGGCGTGTCGGGCTAAGGATTCAGCATCGTTGTACCTGAAAGGTCTTAGTCTGAAATTCTCGCATATTATAAACGGTTCATCCCTATTCATGAAGATTCTTGCAAATATTTTTTTGCCAAAGTTTCGAAGTCGGGTAAGTTACGGGCATTCCATTTAGCCAAGATTTTTCCTCCTTTCATAAGAATTACTCCTGGGTTGGCCCTTACCATCATTTTTAGAACAATGTCATCGGCACTGAAAATTTCGAAATCAAGATTGTAATTTTTTCGCAGTTTTTCTATTTCTTCTTCAGTCGCCGGACATAGAATGATAACCGAATGTCCCTTGGCTTCAGCCTGATGCAGTGTATTTGCCAATGTTTTTAAGGTTTCATCGGAAGCCGAATTGACATCGTATAAGGTTATTATAAACTGAAAATCGGGATTTAAAAGATAATGGTCTGATACGTCATTACCGGCTGTATCAATTATTTGCAGATCAGGGCGCTGAGCATTCGCCGGATCATAAACCCTGGTACTTTTGTATTCCCATTGTTCCATCCATATACTATCGGTATATGGAATTTCGGAGGCCGGCATTTCTTTTTCTTCTCCGGTCAGTTTGTTTTTGTATGTAAGGAAATATTGGGCAGGTTTATCACTTTGGGGATTGAAGTCGGTTCCGATTTTAAATGGTAAGAAGTCGATCACCGGCAAATGTTTGTACGACCACACTGAAAAGGCCGCAAACACTATAAAAACTGTAACAAAAGCAGGAGTCCTATGGGTATTTGCCGGTTGTATTTTTCGTGCACTATAAAACATAAGGACAACAAAAGCCAATAAGACAATGTTCTTATAAAAAGTCTGCCAGTTGGTGAGCTTTATGGCGTCGCCAAAGCAACCGCAATCGGGCACTGGGTTGGTGATGGCATCATTCAGGGTTAGTCCTGTAAAAAAGAGCATTGTAAGAAGAGTGAGCCAGGAGGTCAGTCGTATCTGTAAATTGAACAGCAGGGATGCCCCAATTCCAAATTCAAATGTACAGAGCAATATTGAAAGAATCAGTGCAAAAGGCATTGCCCATTCCCAGCCAAAAGCAATAAAATAATCTTCAAGTTTAAATGCAGTGCCGAGTGGATCTTGTCCTTTAACAAATCCAGAAAACACGAAGGTTATGCCCAGGATAATTCGGCTTAAATTATACAAAACAATAAAAATGGGTCTTTTATCTTTCATTGCCTTCATTTATTTTAATTAAGGCGAAGATGGCATAGTTCATAATGTCAAGGTAATTGGCGTCTAATCCTTCACTCACAATAGTCTGACCTTTGTTGTCTTCGATTTGCTTGATCCTTTGAATCTTCATTAAAATAATGTCGGTGAGAGAGCTCAAACGCATATCGCGCCATGCTTCCCCATAATCATGGTTTTTATTTTCCATGAGTGCACGAGCCTTCAGGTATTGTTGATTGTAGAGCATTTCAAAATCAATGTCGGGAGAAGGCTTTTCCGGCTCAGGGCCAAGCTCAAGCTGAATGAGCGCCATTAGGCTATAGTTGTATATACCTATATATTCGGGTTTTATTCCTTCATCAACTTTAGTGGTGCCAAGGGTTTCTATACTTCGAATACGCCGGGCCTTGATGAAAATTTGATCGGTAATTGAAGAAGGCCGTAATATACGCCAGGATGGACCATAATCGCGCAATTTTGCCATAAATACCTGGCGGCACTCATTTACAGCCCTGTCGTATTGTTCGAGTGTTTTATGCATGAGTTTTGTAATTTCGCTGCAAATAAAAGAAAGATGGCAGAATCGGGGCATAAAATTACAAATAATGTTGCAAACAGGCCTGAATCAATTATACTGCAAGGCCGTCATATACGCATTCCCGCTGTGATGGGCATATTAAATATAACGGATGATTCCTTTTATGACGGAGGTCGGTATGTGAATGAAGAGGCATGGATAGAACGTGTCGGGAGAATGGTTGCGGAAGGGGCTGCAATCATCGATATTGGGGCTGCCTCCACCAGGCCCGGCGCTGCCGAAGTTCCCGAAGAAGTTGAATACACCCGGGTGGTAAATGCCGTTAAACTTTTGAGGGCTGCCTTTCCCGATATTATTCTTTCGATTGATACCTACCGCAGCAGAGTTGCAGACGCTGCCTTGCATGCAGGTGCTTGCATCATCAACGATATTTCAGCCGGACTTCTCGATTCCCGTATGGTGGATGTAGTAACCGATTACGATGCTCCTTTTATTCTGATGCATATGCAGGGAACTCCGGCTACCATGCAATTGAATCCTCATTACAATGATGTGGTGGCCGAGGTAAAGGCTTTTTTATTGCAGCGTGCTGAAATATTCGCCGACAAAGGGGTTAGCACCATTATTCTCGACCCCGGCTTCGGGTTTGGCAAAACTTTGGAACATAATTATGCGTTATTAAATCATTTTGAGCAATTTACATCAACTGGTTTTCCTGTATTAGCAGGTTTATCGCGTAAATCGATGATTTATAAACTCCTTGATACAAACCCTGCCGGGGCTCTCAACGGCACCTCTGCGCTGAATATGGTGGCTTTGCTTAAAGGAGCTTCTTTTTTAAGGGTACATGATGTAAAAGAAGCTGTTGAGGTGGTCCGTTTATATCAGGCTTTAAATCAATAATAATTAGCTATGGATTTGATTTACAATATTATCCCTCTTTTTATCCCTTTCCGGTGGATCGATGCAATCGATATATTATTGGTAGCAATGCTGCTGTACGAATTTTACAATATGGTGAAGGGTACAGGTGCCATCAATATTTTTCTGGGTATTGTAGCCGTTATTGTGCTATGGAAGATTGTAAATGCCCTGGAAATGGTACTATTGAGTGCTATTTTAGGGGCTTTCATCAGCGTGGGCTTTATTGCACTCATTGTAGTATTTCAGCCCGAAATTCGTAAATTTTTGTTAGTGGTAGGTAATCCCGGATTCATACAGGATAAAAGGCGCAGATTTCTGTTTTGGAGATTGCCCTCTGCCAATGACGATAAATTGGATATAGATGCTATTGTCACGGCCTGTCAACGCATGTCACAAAGCAAGACAGGGGCCCTTGTGGTGCTTGCCCGTACAAGCGAACTGGAAGAGTACATTCATACAGGAGTTGTCCTGGATGCGAAAATTACTCCTCAACTGCTGGAGACTGTTTTTTTTAAAAATTCACCATTGCACGATGGAGCCGTAATTATAGCCAACGACCGCTTGAAAGCAGCCGCTTGTATTTTGCCGGTTTCGTCGGATACTAAAATTCCTGTCGAACTGGGACTTCGTCATCGGGCAGGACTGGGAATCAGTGAAAAAACGGACGCCATTGCCCTGGTGGTTTCGGAAGAATCAGGTGAAATATCCATCATGAAAAACGGAGTAATCGTGCAAAATGTAAAACCTACCCAGGTGAAGAATTTCCTCGAAAAGGAATTTTCGGAAAAGGAATAAACCCTATTTTTCTTATGGAATGATTGTTAGTGTTTTGGATAAACGTTCTATTATCCCATTTTTAGAAATAAAAAACAGGAACCCTGGGGTATAAGGATTCCTGTAGAATTTTAATTTCACGATTTTTATTCAGGATTTGCATTTTTACTGGCTTCCTCAAGCATTTTCATAATTTCCTCGTCGGTTTTACCTAAAAACTCGATAGATTTTTTAGCATCATTAGTAAGCGAATGGTTGGGATAACGCTCGATGAATTGTTGGTAATACTGGCGTGCCTCATTTATTCTCTGAAGGTAATTGTCGTAAGTAAATGCTTTCATGAAGAGAGCCTGAGGAGCTGTATGCGTTGAAGGGAAACGGTTGATAATCGTATCGTAAATATTAATAGCTCCGTAGTAATCTTTGAGTGTAACCTTAAGACCGGCTGCATCGAAGAGATATTTGGCAGAAAGGGTGTCGTCGGGGTATTTTTTGAAATATTCGGTATACAGGTTGATCATTTCGCTGCCCCTTTCCGGGTTGAGAATGCCGTTTTCGTTAAAAAGCACAGCTTCCTTCTCATTGATTTGTTCTTGAAGTTTTTTCTTTGAGGGGCCGCAAGCCATCAAAAGAGCTATAAAAGCAAATAATGGAACAATGGTTTTCGTTTTCATAGGCTTATTTGGGATTGGTTTTTGAGAGTTTATTTCTTTTTGGGCGAGGCAAATACCATGCGATAAGGAGGATTTATCCTGCCTCGGGCTATGTTGTTGAGTTTTCCTGACAGCATGGTTTTGCGTAAGGGGCTAAGCTTGTCAGTGAAGAGAATGCCTTCGAGATGGTCGTATTCATGCTGAATTACCCTCGCAACAATACCTTCGAACCATTCATCGTGTTCTATGAAATTTTCGTCCTGGTAACGAAGATGTATGCGAGGTTTACGATAAACATCCTCATGTATATCAGGGATACTCAGGCAGCCTTCGCTGTAAGCCCATTCGTTACCGATTTCTTCAAGAAGCTGAGGATTAATGAAAGCCTTTTTAAAACCCTTTGCTTCGGGAAATTTTTCTGACAATACGTCTGTATCAATTACAAATACTCGTATGCTGCGGTTTACCTGTGGTGCTGCCAGGCCAATTCCATCGGTGGCATACATGGTTTCCCACAAGTCTTTAATAAATTCTTGCAGACCAGGGGTATCTGCATTCACAGGTTCGGCCTTTTTACGTAACGTAGGATGGCCATAGGCCACAATGGGAAATATCATAGTTCTAAATTTGTTCGGTTATGGGCAATGCTTCTGGCATCGAGATACGATTGCAGGATAAGCACGGCACTGATGCGATCAACCGTGCCTTTGTCCTGTCGGGCTTTTTTACCAATGCCTGCATCTATCATGGTTTGGAATGCCATGCGTGAAGTAAAACGTTCGTCGAATCTTTCTATCTTTAATTGCGGAAAGGTCTTTTGCAGATTTTTGACAAACGGACCAATGTATCTTTCAGCGTCTGAAAGAGTATTATCCATTTGTCTGGGTTCACCAACCACAATAAGGTCAACCTTTTCTTCGGCAATATATTTTTTTAGAAAGGGCATAACCTCAGATACATGCAGGCTGGCAAGCGCATTGGGTATAAGCTGAAGTTCATCGGTAACGGCAATACCGGCCCGCTTCTGTCCGTAATCTATGGCCAAAATTCTGCCCATGTAATTTTTTTGCAAAATTACCAAAATGCACCGATACAGAAGAATATATTTTCCGGAAATTACAACGCGGCTACACTGTCGAGAGCAATTTCCATCATCTGGGTAAAGGCTGTCAGACGTTCCTCAGCCGTGCTTCGTTCTCCACTCACCAGCTGGTCGCTTACCGTTAACAATGAAAGTGCCCTGCATTGATATCGGGCTGCGATTGTATATAAGGCATTGGTTTCCATCTCAACAGCCAAAACGCCGTGTTTACGCCATATTTCATATTCCTTCTCGAGATCATCAACAAAAAAGAGGTCGGTCGTAAATACATTGCCCACTTTAACAGACAGATCTTTACCCACTGCAGTTTCATAGGCTTTCATTAAAAGGGCGAAATCGGGGTGGGGAGCATAATCGCGGTTGCCAAAGGTAAGCCGGTTGATAGATGAATCGGTGCTTGCGGTCAGGGCTATAATGGTATCCCCAAGCTTTAAATCGGGCTGAATGGCTCCGCAAGTACCAATTCGGATCAGATTTTTACACCCATAGGTAGTAATCAGTTCCGTAACATAAATACTAATAGAGGGTACTCCCATTCCTGTGCCCTGCACGGATACTTTCTTCCCTTTATAATAACCCGTATATCCGAGCATTCCCCGGATATTATTATGACAAACCGGATTTTCGAAATAATTCTCAGCCAGAAATTTAGCCCTCAACGGGTCGCCAGGTAGTAATACGGTTTCGGCGATGTCGCCCGGATGGGCATCCAAATGTATTCCCATGTTGTTTGTTTTTTGCAAATATCAGAAAAACCTGTCATTTATCTGATATACGCTGAAGCTGTCTTGTATTCCCGAAACCGGGGCATACTCTGTCCCTCGCAGTAAGATTTACAACAAACCTGGCACATTACCCGGAAGTTGCCATAATGATTATTCTGTGGTTGTCCGATGGGTCTTTCCTGGTTTGTCTGATATCTTCCCGGTTTATTCCCAAACACCCGGTATAATGTGCCCGCAAACACCGCATTTCCCTTTGTTGAGTTTGGATTGGCGCAGGGTATATCCCACTCGTTCAATGATTAAGCTGTGACAATTGGGACAAAAGGTGTCGGCATAATTCCTACCCGGAATATTACCAATATACACATACTGTAATCCCTGGCCCAGAGCAATTTCGCGTGCTTTTTTCAGAATGTTCTCGGGGGTTGGTTGTAGTTTATTCAGTTTATACTGAGGATAAAACCTGGAAAAATGCAATGGAGTATCTTTGAAACCGTTTTTTGCCAACCACTGACACATCCTTCGAATCATATCCATGTCGTCGGTCCATTCAGGAACGATGAGGTTGGTTATTTCAAGCCAGATTCCGTTTTCTTTTAACTTTAGGAGGGTATTAAGCACAGGCTCGAGTGACCCGTTATTGAGCATGGTGTAAATTTCGTCGTCGAACGATTTGAGGTCGATGTTGGCGGCATCTATCACCTTGCACCATTCCGCCAGTGGTGCGGGGTTTATGTATCCGTTGGATACCACAATGTTTTTGATACCAGCCTTGCGGGCTTGGCGAGAACATTCCAGTGTGTATTCAAAAAAAGTGACAGGCTCGCTGTAGGTATATGAAATGGAACGACAACCCTCCTTTTTTGCCTGATTTACAACTTGTTCTGGTGAAAGGTCATAGTTGCGGGTCTTATCGGGCGAGGTTTGCGAAATTTCCCAATTCTGACAATTCAGGCAAGTGAAATTGCATCCGGCAATGGCTAGAGAATAAGAGGTGGTGCCAGGTAGAAAATGAAGCATAGGTTTTTTTTCAATCGGATCTACATGTACCGCACAGGGGTTGTTCCACGCCCGGGTAAAAAGTTTTCCGCCTTTATTGTATCTGACGCGACAGTCGCCTGTGTCACCTTCTTTAATGGTGCATTGATGGGGGCATAACCTGCATTTGATTCCCCGCGGGGTTGGAGTATAAAACATGGCCTCTTTCTCTTCACCTCCCACAAACTCTGTCCATTCGCCCCAAGCCAGAGGGAAAGCCAGCGCACACACCGCACAGGTGCTTTTATTGATGAATTGCCTTCGGGTGTATCCTCGTTTGTCCATGCTTTTTTCTTACAAAAATAAGGTTGCTAAGCATTGCATTTTGCATTTTTACCCTTCACAAAAAGTAAAAAAACAATTCCGATGAATATCAGAAGACCGAGGGTGAGAGGAATACCTATTAAAGGGACGAGCAATAAGGCTGTAATCAGGCTGCCGGCGGCTCCTCCGGCAAGATCAGCCGAATAAAGAGAAGAGGCTGATGAATCGGGTAGGGATACGAGTTGCCGATATAATGCACCCGTTATATAGCCTGCAAAAAGAACAAATAATCCAGCCCAGATATGGTAAAATATCTCAGCAAAAACTGCCCATTTAAAGATTTCGAACGGTGCAAATGCCCCAAGACTGACCCCTATCATCCCCAGTACTGCATGACGGATGGTGGTAGGTAAATGTGTGTGTATCAATGTACCCATGCTCAACCCAGCCATGAAACAGGCAAACAATAAACCTGCAGATAGATAGATTTTCCCTGTAAATGTTTGAACCAGAAAGAGTAGTATAATCTGAACTGAGGCTGCCCAGAAACTTACCCCAAACATTTCGATTTTGTATTTACTGCCTTTACGTAATGGTAGCCATGACAGCATTATCAACCCTGCGATCAACAGGTATAGTTTTGACTGGTTGAGATTAATCCAATATCCCTGGAATACGGCGAGGGCATAAGGACGGTTGAAAGTTGTTGGCGGAGTGTTAGTCGGCAAATTACCGGTCAATTGTGCTGAACGACGACTAAGCTCAAGCGAATCGATGAACCAGGGATTGATATAATCACTGTATTGTGCGGCTTTATATAATCCTATTGAAATCCGAAAATCAAGGGGATGATTGGATGCCAGAAACACAGCGGGATAATTTACCAAAAATCGGGTATACCTGAAATGTTGTCGATAAGCTTCGAGGGTAGTGGCATAAACGGAGAGGAGGGAACTGGAGTAATAATTCGCCAATGGGGGGAGGTTTAGGCAAACCATCCCTTCGGATAAAAGAAGGCTTTTGCTTATTCCTGCAAATTCGCGGCTCAGCCAACGGGAAGCTTCAAGGCTGGCAGGCTCTCCATTCATTACGACAACTGCATCGAAATGCTCTTCCAGATTCAGGAGCCGTTGAAAACTCAAGGGTAGAACTTTAATTTCCGGAGGAAGTTTATGTTTGCTCTGCTTCAAGATAAGCCGGGTGATAAAAGGAGAAGTATCTATCCAGACAATAGAAGCGGGTTTGTATTTAATTGCATCCTCAAATAAGGAGATATTCAACGGGCCAATTAGCAATATTCGGGGCCTAGGAGGTGCATCCATCAGGGCGAAATGAATCTGCGCAGATTCTTCAGGTTTATACTGAACCGAAGGCAGCATGAACGAGCCTAACCAGAATGTTGTATCCCCTTCATAAACTACCCTTCGAAGCCTTCCATGTGGGGTTTCCCATTGGCTGGCCTGTGTTGGTTCTTTTTGTTGAATGGCCAAAAGGATGATAATAGCCCAACCTGTCCCAAGGACTATTTTCCACGAATTTCGATTTACTAGAAACAAAAGAAGGATTGGCCATATCATTGCGGGTATCCAAGGGTGGAATGAAGAGGCAGGATGTGTAAGTGGCAATAATATCGAAGCAATGCCACCTGTTAAAGCGCCAAGCGTCTCGTAGGCATAAATTTTTGGAGCCGGTTTTAGTTTTATCAGCATGCTGAAAAGTATGCCCGAACACAGGCACACAGGTGCTATCCAGACCAGCATAAACATAGAGGATTGATACAGAGCTGGCATGCTTCCGGAAGGAAAGTACTTGGTGAAGGCCATAGGTGCCAATTTTTCTGCCAGTGGCAACCAGCAAGCCAGAACAAGGGAAACCATAATCAGCCTGAAACGGGTAGGATAGAGTTTCAAACGAGCTCCCAAAGCAGTAAGCAACATCCACAGGGCCAAA
>DDBO01000161.1 GCA_002332755.1 Bacteroidales bacterium UBA2030
CATCGACGCCGGTAAGACTACTACTACCGAGCGTATCCTGTATTATACCGGTGTAAACTACAAAATGGGTGAAGTGCACGAGGGAACTGCTACCATGGACTGGATGGTTCAGGAGCAGGAACGTGGTATTACCATTACCTCGGCTGCTACAACCGTTTATTGGGATTTTGAAAACGAGCGTTACAAAATCAACATTATAGATACTCCAGGCCACGTCGATTTTACAGTTGAAGTAGAACGTTCATTACGAGTTCTCGACGGGGCCATCGCTGTTTTCTGTGGTGTGGGTGGCGTTGAGCCTCAAAGCGAAACAGTTTGGAAACAAGCCAACAAATACGGTGTACCTCGTATTTGTTTCGTCAATAAGATGGATCGTAGCGGAGCCGACTTTTTTAATGTGGTTTCGGAAATAAAATCCAAGCTTGGTGCCAAACCTGTTCCGGTACAGCTTCCCTTGGGCGAGGAAGATGGATTCATCGGTGTTGTTGACCTTATCACTCGCAAAGCCTGGGCATGGGACGACGATACCCTTGGAGCTACCTATCACGAAGTGCCTGTCCCTGACCACATGGTCGACATGGTAAATAAGTTTCACAACGAACTTATTGAAGGTACCGCCGAAGAAAGTGACGAACTTTTTGAAAAGTTCCTCAAAGATCCAACCAGCATCACCGAAAACGATATACGTTTTGCACTCCGTAAAGCCACTCTCGAGAATCGCATCACTCCGGTACTTTGTGGCTCGTCTTTGCGTAATAAAGGCGTGCAATTCCTCCTCGATGCAGTTGCCGCCTACCTGCCCTCTCCTCTCGACATTCCCTCAATTCGCGGAATAAACCCCCTGACGGGTAAAGAAGAGGAAAGGCATGCTCACCCCGAAGAGCCTTTTTCTGCTTTGGCCTTCAAAATTGCTTCTGACCCTTATGTGGGCCGTATCGTGTTCTTCAGGGTTTACAGCGGAACATTGAAAAATGGCAGTACTGTCCTCAATGTGGCTACGGGCAAACGTGAGCGCATTGCCCGTTTGATGCAAATGCATGCCAACCGGCAGAATCCTCTCGATGAAATTGCTGCCGGTGACATTGGAGCTGCTGCAGGTTTCAAGCAAATTCGTACAGGCGACACTCTGGCCGATGAAAAACACCCCATACTCTACGAATCCATTTCCTTCCCTGAGCCGGTAATCAGTATGGCCGTAGAACCTAAAACCTCTGACGAGCTGGATAAACTGATGAATGCCCTAAACCGGATCGCTGAAGAAGATCCCACTTTTTCAGTTAAGGTGGATGAGGAAACCGGCCAGACTCTTATCTCGGGTATGGGAGAACTTCACCTCGATATTGTACTTGACCGTTTACGCAGAGAGCACAATGTGGAGTGTAACCATGGCCGACCACAGGTGGCTTATAAGGAAGCCTTTACCATGCCGATAATCCATCGTGAGGTATATAAAAAGCAAACGGGTGGCAAAGGACGTTACGCAGAAATTGAATTTGAAATGGGCCCCGCTGATGAAGGAGTGCGAGGCTTACAATTTATTAACGAACTGAAGGGCGAAAGCATCCCGCGGCAATTTATACCTGCAATCGAAAAGGGCTTCCGGCAGGCAATGTACAACGGGGTGTTACTCGGGTATTCGGTGTATAACATGAAGGTTCGACTGCTCGACGGTATGGCACATCCGGTTGATTCCGATGCATTAGCTTTTGAAGTGGCAGCCATGTCGGGCTATCGCGAAGCTGCACGTAAGGCTGGAGCTGTACTTCTTGAGCCTATAATGAAACTCGAAGTGGTAACCCCTGATGAATATGTGGGCGATATTACTGCCGATCTCAACCGTCGCAGAGGACACCTGGTTAAGATAGATGCACGCATATCTTACCAAATCATCGATGCGCTGGTGCCTATGGCCGAAATGTTCGGATATGTTACCGCCTTGCGTTCGATGTCTTCAGGCCGTGCTACCTCTAGTTTAGAGTTTTCGCATTATCAGCTCTGTCCGCCGGATATCCAGGACAGTGTCATTTTGAAGATTAAAGGATACCTTATAAAAAACTGAACTGAATTTAAATCTCTATAACCGTGAGCCAAAAGATCAGAATTAAATTAAAATCGTACGACTACAATCTGGTCGATAAATCGGCCGAAAAGATTGTGAGAACGGTTAAGCAGACCGGAGCTGTTGTTAACGGCCCCATCCCTCTGCCCACACACAAAAAGATTTTCACTGTAAACCGTTCCACCTTCGTCAATAAAAAGTCGAGAGAGCAGTTTCAACTCTGCTCTTACAAAAGGCTGCTCGACATCTACAGCTCGACCAGCAAAACCATCGATGCCCTGATGAAGCTCGAACTTCCCAGCGGAGTTGAAGTGGAAATCAAAGTGTGACAGAACATTAGTAAGGACCTAAAAAATTAGAAACCATGTCAGGACTATTAGGAAAGAAAATCGGAATGACCAGCATTTACGATGAAGCGGGCAGGAATGTACCTGTAACCGTGATTCAGGCAGGTCCTTGCGTCGTAACCCAAATTCGTACTGCAGAAAAAGACGGTTATGATGCCATTCAACTGGCTTACGATGATGTTCCCGAGCGCAAGGTAAACAAGCCCCTGCTGGGACATTTCAAAAAAGCTGGCGCCACCCCCAAGCGCATACTTGCTGAATTCACCCGTTTTGAAGAAGGTCATCGTAAAACCTTTGGTGAAATACTTACAGTTGATATATTCGAAGAAGGAGAATTTATCGATGTAAGTGGCACCAGCAAAGGAAAAGGATTTCAAGGTGTAATCCGCAGACACAACTTTGGCGGGGTTGGCGATGCCACCCACGGCCAGCACAACAGGCTACGCGCCCCTGGTTCTTTGGGTGCTTCTTCGTTCCCCTCTCGCGTATTTAAAGGCATGCGCATGGCAGGTCATTTGGGGTCGCGAAAGGTAAAAGTGCTCAACCTTAAAATCATGAAAATTATCCCCGAAAAGAACCTCATTCTTGTTAAGGGTGCAGTTCCGGGAGCTATTGGTTCATACTTAAAAATAGAAAGATGGAGCTAACAGTATATAATCACAAAGGAGAAGATCTGGGCCGCAAAGTAGTGCTCAAAGAAGAGATCTTTGGCATTGAGCCCAACGACCACGTGATATGGCTAGATGTGAAAAATATTCAGGCCAACAAACGCCAGGGTACACACAAAGCTAAAGAAAGGTCGGAAGTTAGCGGGAGTACTCGCAAGCTGAAACGTCAGAAAGGTACGGGTGGGGCTCGTGCCGGCGACATCAATAACCCTCTCTTTATTGGGGGTGGCCGCGTTTTTGGACCCCGTCCCCGCGATTATGGTTTCAAGGTTAACAAAAAAACCAAGGTTCTGGCCCGCCTCTCAGCCCTCACATACAAAGCAAGGGAAAATCAGATACTGGTAGTTGAAGACTTTGCCCCTGAAGCTCCAAAAACCAAGTCCTACGCCGAATTTCTTACCAATCTTAAGGTAGATGGAACGCGTACCTTGCTTGTAGTCAAAGAACCTGAACGCAATCTGGTGCTATCTGCCCGCAATATTCCGGGAGCCAGCATCATGCGTGCCTGCGACCTCAATACCTACGATATTCTGCATGCCCATAAGCTCATTTTCTTCGAGAGTGGTTTGAAATCACTTGAAGAAATTTACGGAGCAAGCGAAAACTAACATAAACCCGTAAAAACTTATTACCATGAGCGTAATCATAAAACCAATCATTACGGAGAAGATGACCACCCAGGGCGAAAAGCTCAACAAATACGGGTTTATCGTCCGCCGCGATGCCAATAAGATTCAGATCAAAAAGGCTATCAAGGAACTCTATGGTGTGGACGTTGTAGAAGTGAATACCATGATCTATACTGGCAAAAATAAAGTTCGCTATACCAAGCGTGGCTTTATTGCCGGACGCACGCAGGCTTACAAAAAAGCCATTGTTACTGTGGCAGAAGGTGAAAAGATTGATTTTTACAGCAACATTTAAGATAAATGGCCCTAAAGAAATTTAAACCCACGACGCCAGGTCAGCGCTTTAAGATTATAAGCGCTTTTGACGATATCACCACCACTACTCCTGAGAAGTCGTTGCTCGCCCCATTAAAAAAGACCGGTGGCCGCAACAATCAGGGTAAAATGACCATGCGTTATATCGGTGGTGGACATAAGAGACGCTATAGAATCATTGATTTCAAACGCGATAAAGAAAACATTCCCGCCGTTGTTCAAACCATTGAATACGATCCCAACCGTTCGGCTCGTATTGCCCTGGTTGAATACAGCGATGGTGAAAAGCGTTATATTGTTGCTCCCAATGGCCTCAAAGTCGGTCAGACGATCATGAGTGGCAAGGGAGTTGCCCCCGAAATTGGAAATACCTTATATTTAAGCGAGATTCCTTTCGGTACAATCATTCACAACATTGAGCTTCGTCCTGGCCAGGGCGCTAAGATGGCCCGCAGCGCAGGTAGCTTTGCCCAGCTCATGTCGCGTGATGGGAAGTATGCAGTAATCAAGCTGCCTTCGGGAGAAACCCGGCTGATACTTCAGACATGCAAGGCCACCGTTGGCATGGTATCCAACCCCGATCACTCCCTCGAGAAAAGCGGAAAAGCCGGTCGTTCACGCTGGTTGGGCCGCAGGCCCCGCACACGTGGTGTGGCCATGAACCCTGTCGACCATCCTATGGGTGGTGGTGAAGGTCGTGCTTCGGGAGGTCATCCCCGTTCACGCAAAGGCCTCTATGCAAAGGGTCAGAAAACTCGTTCACCAAAGAAGGCTTCATCGAAGTTCATTCTTGAAAGAAGGAAGAAGTAAAAAGTTAAAACAGTTATATCATGAGCCGATCGCTGAAAAAAGGACCTTATATACATTACAAGCTCGAGAAAAAAGTGCTTGAAGCCCAGGCAGACCCCAAAAAACGCGGGGTGATTAAAACTTGGAGCCGAGCTTCGATGATCTCCCCCGACTTCGTCGGATTGACTATTGCCGTACACAATGGCAACAAGTTTATTCCTGTTTATATTACCGAAAACATGGTAGGCCATAAATTAGGTGAATTTGCCCCAACGCGCACCTTCCGTGGCCATGCCGGAAATAAAGCTAAAAAATAACAGACCATGGGAGCAAGAAAACGTTTAGCTGCTGAAAAGCGCAAGGAAGCTATGAAATCATTGGCTATAGCACGTCTGCGCAATGTGCCCACCTCTCCTCGCAAAATGCGTTTGGTTGCCGATCTTATTCGCGGCCAAAAGGTAGAGAAAGCACTGATTACCTTGAAAACCCTCAACAAAGAAGCTGCTCCACGCCTCTATACCCTGCTTAAATCGGCCATTGCCAACTGGCAGGTGAAAAACGAAGGCGTTCGTATGGAAGATGCTGGTCTGTTTGTAAAGGAAATTTACGTTGACGGTGGTCGTATGTTGAAACGCTTACGTCCTGCTCCTCAGGGCCGTGGCTACCGTATTCGTAAACGCTCCAACCATGTTACCCTTATTTTGGGAGATAATCTCGGACAGGTTGAGACTACGGAACAAAAAGTAGATAATCAGTAAATTACATACATACGAATGGGACAAAAGACTAATCCAATAAGCCTCAGGCTCGGTATTATTAAAGGATGGGATTCCTTTTGGTACGGAGGTCGCCAGTTTGACCAAAAACTGATTGAAGACTTCAAAATCCGTAAGTACCTCAATGCCCGCCTGATGAAAGCAGGGGTAAGTAAGATTCAGATTGAACGCAATTTGAAGCTTATTACCGTTACCATCAACACCGCCCGTCCGGGTATTATCATCGGAAAGGGAGGACAGGAAGTTGACAAGCTGAAGGAAGAACTCAAGAAGCTTACTGGTAAAGAAGTACAGCTCAACATTAGCGAAGTGAAGCGCCCAGACCTCGATGCTTTTCTGGTGGCCAGCAACGTAGCCCGTCAGATTGAAGGCAGAGTGTCGTACCGTCGCGCTGTTAAGGCTGCTATTGCCAACACCATGCGCATGGGTGCAGAAGGTATTAAGATCATGGTTTCGGGCCGTTTAGGCGGTGCAGAAATTGCTCGGCGTGAACAGTTTAAAGAAGGCCGTATTCCGCTGCATACCCTGAGGGCTGATATCGATTATTCACGCGACGAAGCCCATACCACCTATGGCCGCATTGGTATAAAGGTATGGATTTGCCGTGGTGAAATTTATGGTAGGCCCGATTTCTTCAATTTTGGGACAACCGATGCTAAAGCACAGCGTCAACCCCGTGGCGGCAGCCAGCGTCCACGCTCACGTAAGCGTAAATAATTTAAAGATTAAGAAACATTAAATACCTGTAATACAATGTTACAGCCTAAAAAGACAAAATACAGAAAGCAGCAAAAAGGCAAAGGTATGCTCGATGGAAATGCCCACCGGGGTCATGAGGTTGCCTTTGGTAGCTTTGGCCTTAAAGCTCTCGAGCCTGCCTACATTACCGGACGCCAGATTGAAGCTGCTCGTCAGGCCGTTACCCGTCATATGAAACGTGAAGGCCAGATATGGATTCGAATCTTCCCTGATAAACCCATTACCAAAAAGCCCGCCGAAGTTCGAATGGGTAAAGGTAAGGGAGCTCCAGAATATTTTGTAGCAGTGGTTAACCCCGGCCGCATCCTCTTTGAAGTAGATGGTGTGTCGCCCGAAGTGGCTAAAGAAGGTCTGCGTCTTGCTGCCCAGAAACTGCCCATCAAAACCCGTCTGGTGGTTAGACCCGATTATGCACAGGAATAATTCATTACCAACGGATTTTGAAGAGTAAATTATTAAAAAATATACAACTATGAAAAAGGCAGGAAAATTAGCTGAAATCAAAGAGCTCTCCACCAAAGACCTTTTGGAGAGGCTCGAAGAAGAACGTAAGCAGCTGACCCGACTCCGGCTCAACCATGCCGTTTCGCCACTGGATAATCCTATGAAGATTAGAGAATACAAACGTACGATTGCCCGTATTCTCACTGAGCTCCGGAGAAGAGAACTGGAAGGACAAAACAAATAATTAGAGGATAATGGAAACCAGAAACGCACGTAAAGAACGAATTGGAGTTGTCGTTAGCAATAAAATGGACAAGTCCATTGTAGTGAGGGTAGAACGCCGCCTCAAACATCCCAAATACGGGAAGTTTGTAAAGCGTAGTACCAAGTTCATGGCTCATGACGAAAAAAACGAATGCCAGATTGGCGACACTGTTCGCATCATGGAAACTCGTCCGCTGAGCAAAACTAAACGCTGGAGATTAGTTGAAATCATTGAAAGAGCTAAATAACTATGATACAACAGGAAACAAGACTTACTGTTGCCGATAACAGCGGAGCAAAAGAAGTCCTCTGCATTAAGGTACTGGGTGGAACAGGCCGCAGATATGCATCGGTTGGCGATAAAATTGTGGTAACCGTGAAAAAGGCCCTCCCTTCCGGTAATATTAAGAAAGGAACCGTAGCTAAGGCTGTTGTTGTTAGAACGAAAAAAGAAATCAGGCGCCCCGACGGAAGTTATATCCGTTTCGATGATAATGCCTGTGTAATTCTTAACAACGCAGGAGAAATGACCGGTACCCGTATCTTTGGCCCGGTAGCCAGGGAATTAAGGGAAAAACAATACATGAAAATCGTATCACTTGCACCGGAGGTGCTATAAACCCTAAAAACCGAATAGTATGAAGCCGAAACTCCATGTGAAAAAAGGCGATTTGGTAATGGTGATTGCCGGCGACGACAAAGGCAAGCAGGGACGCATCCTCGAGGTGCAGATCGAAAAACAGCGTGCCATTGTCGAAGGGGTAAACCTGGTGAGCAAGCACACCAAACCCAACGCTAAAAACCCCCAGGGGGGTATTGTAAAAAAAGAAGCACCGATACATGTATCGAATTTAATGCTTATCGACTCTACCGGTAAGCCCACCCGTATCGGACACCGTATTGACCCCAAGACCAATAAAAAAGTCAGGTATTCTAAAAAATCAGGGGAGGAGATTAAGTAATGAGTTATATACCACGTCTTCAGGAAAAATATCAGAAAGATATCGTCCCTGCCCTCATGAAACAGTTTAATTACAAATCTGTCATGCAGGTACCCAGGTTGGTAAAAGTTGTCATCAACCAGGGATTGGGCGATGCTATTGCCGATAAGCGACTGATTGATATCGGAATTGATGAAATGACTCAGATTACCGGCCAGAAAGCGGTAGCCACACGTTCGAAGAAGGACATCTCCAACTTCAAACTGCGCCGTAATATGCCCGTAGGTGTAAGGGTTACTCTTCGCGGACCCCGCATGTACGAATTTCTGGACCGCTTAATCTCGGTCGCCATACCCCGTATTCGCGACTTCCGCGGCATCAACGACAAGGGGTTCGATGGAAGGGGTAATTTCTCCTTCGGCGTAAGCGAGCAAATTATTTTCCCCGAAATTAACATTGATAAAGTGGTGAAAATTATGGGTATGGATATCACCTTCGTGACTACTGCACGTACTGATGCCGAAGCTCACGCATTGCTTAAAGAATTTGGATTCCCCTTTAAAAACGAAAAATAATTATACATAGGATATGGCAAAAGAATCAATGAAGGCCAGGGAGGTAAAAAGGGCCAAACTTATAGCCAAGTATGCAGCTAAACGCGCTGAGTTGAAGGCAGCCGGCGACTATGTCGCTCTGCAGAAGCTCCCCCGCAATGCCTCACCCGTTCGTTTGCACAACCGTTGCAAAATTACAGGACGTCCCAGAGGCTATATGCGCCAGTTCGGTCTTTCACGTATTAACTTCCGCGAAATGGCTTCTGCCGGCCTCATCCCCGGTGTAACCAAAGCCAGCTGGTAATTAATAGAAAAGAAAAAAAAGGAACATATGACTACCGATCCGATTGCAGATTACCTGACCCGAATCAGAAACGCCATCATGGCCAACCACAGGATTGTGGAGGTACCTTCCTCCAAGGTGCTTAAGCGCATCACCGAAATCCTGTTTGAAAAAGGGTATATCTTGAATTACAAATTTGAGGACGATAAATTTCCTCCTACCATCAAAATAGCCTTGAAGTACCATCCGGTAACCCGCATGTGTGCGATCAGGGATCTTACAAGGGTAAGTCGTCCTGGACGCCGCCATTTTGTTGGCGCTGACGAACTTCCCCGTGTTCTCAACGGTCTTGGCATAGCCATCATCTCCACATCTCAGGGAATGATGACCGATAAAGAAGCCCGTAAGCAGAACATTGGCGGTGAGGTTATTTGTTACATCAGTTAACAGAAAGGAGAATAATACTATGTCGAGAATAGGCAAGAAACCCATAAGTATTCCCGCCGGTGTTCAGGTTACGGTAAGTCCCGAAAATCTGGTTACCGTCAAAGGGAAGCTTGGTGAACTCAAGCAGCAGGTGAAGCCTGAAATTCAGGTGAAAGTTGGAGATAGCACCATTGAGGTGGTTCCAACCAATGCCGAAGATAAAAACCAGCGTGCACTTCACGGCCTGTATCGAACCCTTATTGCCAATATGGTAAAGGGTGTTTCGGAAGGTTTTACCATCCAGCAAGAACTGGTAGGTGTGGGGTACAAAGTATCGGTTGAAGGGCAGGTTATTGAATTCTCATTGGGATATTCGCACAATCTGTTTTTCCAGCTTCCACCAGAGATTAAGGCAGAATCGGTTACAGAGCGCGGTAAAAATCCCTTGCTCACTCTCCGTTCGCACGACAAGCAACTGCTTGGTATGGTAGCTAGCAAGATTCGTTCGTTGCGCGCACCTGAACCTTACAAAGGAAAAGGTATCAAGTTTGTGGGCGAAGTATTGCGTCGTAAGGCTGGTAAGTCGGCTTCATCCAAGTAATCCACTCAAAAAATTGAATGCAGAATGGCTATTAAAACAAGAAAAGAAGAAAGACGCAGGCGTATAAAGATGAGCATTCGCAAGCGCATCAGTGGCACGCCTGAAAGACCCCGGCTGACGGTTTTCCGCAGCAATATGCAGATTTACGCTCAAATTGTGGACGATACCAAAGGAATTAACCTGGTTACTGCTTCGTCGATGGAGAAAGATTTTCCAAAGGACAAAATGACAAAAGTGGAACAGGCTAAGGCTGTGGGTAAAGCAATTGCACAGAAAGCTGTTGAAGCTGGAATTACCCAGGTGGTATTCGACCGCAACGGATACCTGTATCACGGTAGAGTTAAAGCTCTGGCCGATGCCGCCAGGGAAGGTGGTTTAATCTTTTAATCTAAGACTATGGCAAACGCTAATATTGTAAGAAAAGTAAAATCCACGGAAATTGAGTTTAAGGACCGCCTGGTTGCTATTAATCGCGTAACCAAGGTTACCAAAGGTGGACGTGCCTTTAGTTTTTCGGCTATCGTGGTAGTTGGCAACGAAAACGGAGTAGTGGGATACGGCCTGGGTAAAGCCAAAGAAGTTACCGCTGCTATTGCCAAGGGTGTGGAAGACGCTAAAAAGAATCTGGTGAGAGTACCCGTTATTAAAGGTACTATTCCGCATGCCCAGGAAGGTAAATACTGCGGTGCAAAAGTGCTTATCAGACCTGCTGCACCTGGTACTGGAGTAATTGCAGGTGGTGCTATGCGCGCTGTTTTGGAAAGTGTGGGCATAAAAGACGTGCTGGCCAAGAGTAAAGGCTCATCCAACCCTCACTCTGTTGTAAAAGCAACTATCAATGCCCTCATGCAGCTGCGCGACCCCTACACTGTTTCCCAACTCCGCGGTGTTGACCTCGATACTGTTTTCAATGGTTAAACTTTAAAAATTGAGAATCATGAAAAAAATCAGAGTAAAACAGGTACGCAGCGGTATCGGGCATCCCGAAATTCAGAAAAAAACACTTAAGGCCCTGGGCCTTGGGCGTATTGGTCGCATGCGCGAGCACAATGCCACCCCACAAATTATGGGAATGGTTGAGAAAGTTGCTCACCTCATTAGTGTTGAAGAAATCTAAAGTCTAACGAAAATTAATCTGACTGAATATGGATTTAAGTAATCTCAAACCCGCAGCCGGTTCTGTAAAAACCAGAAAACGTGTAGGCAGGGGACAAGGTTCTGGCCATGGTGGCACATCTACCCGTGGACATAAAGGTGCTAAATCGCGCTCGGGCAACCGCCGTAAAATTGGTTTTGAAGGCGGACAGATGCCCTTGCACCGCAGGGTGCCCAAGGGTGGATTTAAAAACCGCAACCGTGTGGAATACACTGGCATCAACCTCGACATGCTCCAAATTCTTGCCGATAGGCACGGAATTACTAATTTTACCGTCGAAACTTTTATCGATAAAGGTCTGATATCGAAAAACGAATTGGTAAAAATCCTTGGAAGAGGTCAGCTTACCACCAAAGTTGACGTGGCAGCCCATGCTTTTTCCAAAAAAGCCCAGGAAGCCATTGAAGCACTGGGCGGTGTAGTAACTATAATCTAATCTCCATCCAATGAAAAGGATTATTCAGACGCTCAGGAATATTTACCGGATTGAAGAATTACGTCAGCGAATTCTTTACACCCTGGGAATTATTCTCATCTACAGGCTGGGTGCATATGTGACCCTTCCGGGAATCGATCCGCAGCAACTTACCGTTCTGCAGAACCAAACCAAGGATGGCTTGCTCGGCCTGCTCAATATGTTTTCCGGCGGTGCTTTTGCTCATGCCTCTATCTTCGCCCTTGGCGTTATGCCCTACATTTCTGCTTCTATCGTAGTGCAGCTGTTGGGCATTGCAGTCCCCTATTTCCAGAAACTGCAGAAAGAAGGCGAAAGCGGCCGGAAGAAAATTAATCAGATTACCCGCTACCTTACCATTGTGGTTACTGCTATGCAGGCTCCGGGCTACATTGCCAACCTGATCAGCCAAAGCCCTGAATCGGTTGTCTTTGTTAATCCTGTAACCAACGCTCCTACTACCTTCTTTTGGGTTAGCAGCGTTATCATACTTACAGCAGGTACCATGTTTGTCATGTGGTTGGGTGAAAGGATTACCGATAAGGGAATTGGCAATGGTATTTCTTTGATCATCATGATCGGTATTATCGCCCGCCTTCCCTTTGCACTGGCAGGTGAGTTTGTTTCGAGAATGGAAGAACAAGGGGGAGGCCTCGTGTTCTTCGTGCTCGAACTGGTTGTGCTCATTGGTGTTATTCTGCTTAACATTCTGCTGGTGCAGGGAACACGTAAAATTCCTGTACAATATGCTAAGCGTATTGTTGGCAATAAGCAGTATGGTGGTGTGCGCCAATACATTCCTCTTAAAGTGAATGCAGCTGGCGTTATGCCCATCATTTTTGCCCAGGCCATCATGTTCCTTCCGCTTACCATTGCCGGTTTTGCACACAGCGAAACTCTTACCGGATTTGCTGCAGCCTTTACTAATATCAATGGATTCTGGTATAATCTCGTTTTCGCCCTCCTTATCATTGTCTTCACCTATTTCTATACAGCCATTACGGTTAACCATAATCAAATGGCAGAAGACATGAAGAAAAACGGAGGGTTTATTCCTGGAGTAAAACCCGGGAAAAAGACGGCTGAGTTTATAGATGCCGTTATGTCGCGCATAACTCTGCCCGGCTCTATTTTCCTGGCTTTCGTTGCCATCATGCCAGCCTTAGTACGGCTGGTGGGTGTAAGCAGCCAGTTTGCGCAATTCTACGGAGGAACCTCGCTGCTGATTCTGGTGGGCGTGGTTCTGGACACCCTCCAGCAGGTGGAAAGCCATCTGTTGATGCGTCATTACGACGGCCTTATGAAATCTGGCAGAATTAAAGGCAGATCGTCTATTGCCATGTAATCTGCCTCAGTTATGGCTCTTATAAAAACTCCCGAGGAAATCGGGCTAATCAAACAAAGTTCTTTACTTGTTGGAAAGACACTTGCCGAAGTTGCCAGGCACCTGAGACCGGGCGTTACAACCCGCGAGCTCGACCGAATTGCCGAGCAATTTATCCGCGACCACGGAGCCATTCCCGGCTTCAAAGGCTATCATGGATATCCAGCTGCTCTTTGCATCTCCGTGAATTCCGTGGTCGTGCACGGCATCCCCAACGACTATGCCATCAAAGAGGGCGATATCGTTTCGGTGGATTGCGGGGTTGTGCTCAATGGTTTCTGGGGCGATTCAGCTTACACTTTTGCAGTAGGTGAAATAGCCCCTGAGGTGCAAATGTTGCTTAAGCATACCCTCGAGTCTCTGTATAAAGGAATCGAGGCTGCAGTAGCAGGCAACCGCATAGGCGATATAGGCCATGCCGTTCAATCGCATGTTGAGCAGTTTGGCTATGGTGTTGTCCGCGATCTTGTTGGGCACGGATTAGGACGTCAATTGCACGAAAAACCCGACGTACCCAATTTCGGACGAAAAGGCACCGGACCTATGCTTCACGAAGGGATGATACTGGCTATCGAGCCCATGATCAACCTGGGTACCCCCCATGTAGTAATGGACAAAGATGGATGGACTATCCGCACCCGCGACGGCAAGCCCTCGGCCCATTTTGAACATGACATTGTAGTTCGAAAGGGCAAGGCCGAAATCCTTTCCACATTTTCTTATATTGAAGAAGTATTGCAATCTAAACTTTAAATATGGCAAAACAACCTTCTATCGAACAGGACGGTACAGTCGTTGAATCCCTGGGTAATGCAATGTTCAGGGTAGAACTCGAAAATGGGCATCAGATCATCGCTCATATTTCGGGTAAAATGCGCATGCATTACATTAAAATTTTGCCCGGCGATCGGGTAAGGGTTGAAATGACCCCCTACGACCTGACGAAAGGAAGGATTTCGTTCAGATACAAATAAAACAAACCATAATAAGAAATATCATGAAAGTAAGAGCATCCGTAAAACCCAGAACCCCCGACTGCAAAGTGGTAAGGCGTAAAGGACGGGTTTATGTTATCAACAAAAAGAACCCTAAATACAAACAAAGACAGGGTTAATGGATTATTCAATTTTTTAACTGATTAAATTCATCATAAGCATATGGCGAGAATAGCTGGTGTAGATTTACCCAAAAACAAAAGAGGAGAAATTGGCCTTACCTATATCTATGGTATTGGGCGCAGCACTGCCCGCAAAATTCTGGAAGAGGCAGGCATCGACTACAACAAAAAGGTGATGGATTGGAACGACGAAGAACTAACCAAGATCCGTACCATCATCAACGACAAATACAAAGTAGAAGGCGCACTGCGATCTGAAGTACAGATGAATATCAAGCGCCTGATGGACATCGGATGCTACAGGGGCATCCGCCACCGCCTGGGCTTACCCGTCAGGGGACAGTCAACAAAGAACAATGCCCGTACACGCAAGGGTAAGAAGAAAACGGTTGCCAACAAGAAAAAGGCTACCAAAGGCTAATCATTGAGAAAAAAGGAAAACGAAAAGCAATAGAAAGATATGGCTAAAAGTACCAAAGGAGCCGCTAAAACGGCAAAGAAAAAGGTAGTAAAGGTAGAACCTACCGGTAGGGCATATATCCACTCATCGTTCAACAACATTATTGTTACCCTTACCAATAATGCCGGTCAGGTTATTTCGTGGTCGTCGGCCGGTAAAATGGGATTCAGGGGTTCGAAAAAGAACACTCCGTATGCAGCCCAGGTAGCCGCAGAAGATGCTGCAAAAGTGGCTTACGATCTTGGGCTGAGAAAAGTTAAGGCTTTTGTAAAAGGCCCAGGTGCTGGTCGTGAATCAGCCATTCGTACCCTCCATACTGCTGGTATTGAGGTTACCGAAATTAGGGATGTAACTCCCCTGCCTCACAATGGCTGCCGTCCTCCCAAAAGAAGACGCGTATAATTTTTTAAGTAACCTAATTAAGAATTTCAAAGGAAAATAAAGTAACAATATGGCAAGATACATTGGCCCAAAGACAAAAATCGCACGCCGTTTCAGAGATCCCATATTTGGCCCCGACAAGTATTACGACAGAAAAGGCTACCCTCCGGGTATGCACGGCCCCAATAAACGTAGGGGTAAACAAAGTGAATATGGCATACAGCTGGCTGAAAAGCAAAAAGCCAAATATACTTATGGCATTCTGGAACGCCAGTTCCGTATTCTTTTTGCTAAAGCTGCCCGTATGAAGGGAATCACCGGTGAGAACCTTCTCAAACTTATCGAATCGAGACTCGACAACGTGGTTTATCGCCTGGGTATTGCTCCTACCCGTGCTGCAGCCCGTCAATTAGTTACGCATCGCCATATCACCGTCAACGGAAAAATCGTGAATATTCCTTCCTTTTTGCTCCGTCCGGGTGATATTGTGGCTGTAAGGGAAAGATCAAAGACCCTCGAGGTTATCACAAATAGCCTTGCCGGAAACAGTCGCCCCTATCCCTGGTTAGAATGGGATAACAATCTCATGAGTGGAAAATTCATGAGTTATCCTGAGCGCCAGGATATTCCTGAAAATATTCGCGAGCAATTGATCGTTGAATTGTACTCTAAGTAATCTAACTTTAAGTAAACAGATAACAACTGTAATATGGCAATTTTATCATTTCAAAAGCCCGATCAGGTACTCATGCTCCATATTGATAACTTCAAAGGAGTATTTGAGTTTCGCCCCCTGGAACCAGGGTACGGTATCACCATCGGGAATGCTCTTCGCAGAGTTCTTTTAAGCTCTCTCGAAGGCTATGCCATCACCTCCGTTAAAATTGAAGGGGTGGAGCATGAATTTTCTGCTATTGATGGGGTGGTGGAAGATGTTACTGACATCATTCTCAATCTGAAGCAGGTGCGTTTTAAACGCCAAATCACCGATGTGGAAGAGGAAACTGCCCGTATTGTAGTTGGAGGTCAGGAGACTTTCACTGCAGGCGACATGAACAAATTCCTCAACCATTTCCAGGTGCTTAACCCCGACCTTGTTATCTGTAATATGGATAAGTCGGTAAAACTGGTACTCGAAATCAGGATCCGTAAGGGCAGGGGATATGTACCCTCCGATGATAACAAAGATCCCAATGCCCCCATGGGTACTATTGCTATCGACTCTATTCATACACCCATCCGTAATGTAAGTTACCAGGTCGATAATTACCGTGTAGAACAAAAAACCGACTATGAAAAGCTTACCATTACGGTTGAAACAGACGGCAGCATTCATCCTAAGGATGCGCTGCGCGAAGCTGCCCATATTCTGATTCATCATTTCATCTTGTTCAGCGACGAAAAAATCGTGCTTGATCCCGATGTTAAAGAAGCCGCTGAAGAGTTTGATGAAAGCACACAGCAGCTGCGCGAGTTGCTCAAGACCAAGCTGGTTGACCTTAACCTTTCGGTAAGGGCTTTAAATTGCCTTAAAGCTGCAGACGTGGAAACCCTTGGTGACCTCGTTTCCCATTCTAAAGCCGATCTGCTCAAGTTTAGAAATTTTGGTAAGAAGTCGCTTACTGAGCTTGAACAGCTGGTAGCCAGCAAGGGCCTGGAATTCGGTATGAAAGTAGACAAGTATAAATTAGATAAGGACTAAAAACAATGAGACACGGAAAAAGAGTTAACCACCTGGGCCGTACTAGCTCCCATCGCAAAGCTATGCTGTCGAATATGGCAGTATCGCTCATAAAGAACAAGAAGCTGGTAACTACCCTTGCCAAGGCCAAGGCCCTCAGAAGCTTTGTTGAACCTTTGATTAACCGTTCAAAAGAAGATACCACCCACAATCGCAGGACTGTTTTTGCATACCTGCAAGATAAATATGCCGTAACGGAACTCTTTAGGGAAATTTCCACTAAAGTAGCCGAACGTCCTGGCGGTTATACCCGTATCCTTAAATTGGGCTTCCGTAAAGGAGATGGCGCAGAACTCGCACTTATCGAGCTGGTTGACTATAACACCTTCCTGGTGGGCACCAAAGAAAAGAAACAAGAAAAAACTGGTCGTACCCGCCGTAGTAAGAGAAAAGCTTCCGAACCCAAAGCTGAAGCCCCGGCTAAGGCTTCTGTAGCTGAGACTACTGAAGAAGCAGGAAACAACCAGACTGAAGAAAAAGCTGAATAATCCTGTATTACTATCCTTAGTTTGATGGAGGGGGATGAGGCACTTATGGGCCTTGTCCCTTTTTTGATGAATATCAATCGTTTTACGTCTAACCCTTAAAACAAAAAATTTATGAGTCGTATTTCTTACATCCATGCCCGTCAGATTCTCGATTCGAGGGGTAACCCCACCATCGAGGTTGATGTCGTTACTGAAAATGGTGTTCTTGGCCGAGCTGCTGTTCCCTCAGGCGCTTCCACAGGTGTACACGAAGCCGTAGAATTGCGCGATGGGAATAAAAATATTTATCTGGGCAAGAGCGTTTTGAATGCCGTTCAAAATGTCAACACTATCCTCAATGAGGAACTTCAAGGCATGTACATCTTCGATCAAAATGAGATTGATGCCCGCATGATTGAACTGGATGGAACAGCGAACAAAGGAAAATTGGGTGCCAATGCCATTCTCGGAGTGTCGTTAGCCGTGGCCAAGGCTGCTGCCATCGAAGCCGGTCTGCCTCTCTACCGCTATCTGGGTGGTCCCAATGCCAACACCCTGCCTATTCCAATGATGAATATCATCAATGGAGGTTCACATGCCGATAATTCCATCGATTTCCAGGAATTTATGATTATGCCTGTGGGCGCAACCTGCTTCACCGATGCTATTCGCATGGGTGCAGAAGTTTTCCACAACCTGGCTAAGGTTCTTAAAAAAGCCGGCTACAGCACCAATGTAGGCGATGAGGGTGGTTTTGCTCCCAACCTGAAGGCCAACGAAGAAGCTATCCAGGTGATTTTACAGGCTATTGAACAGGCCGGTTACAAACCCGGAGAGGATGTTTGCATAGCCCTCGATCCTGCTTCATCTGAATACTTTATTCCTGAAGAAAATGTGTATCACCTCAAAAAGTCAACCGGTGAAAAATTGACCCCGGCACAAATGGTCGATTTCTGGGCTGATTGGGTGAAAAAGTATCCGATTTTGTCTATCGAAGATGGTATGGCTGAAGACGACTGGGATGGCTGGAAACTGATGACCGATAAGCTTGGAAGCCAAATTCAGCTTGTAGGCGACGATCTCTTTGTAACCAATACCAAACGTTTGGCTGAAGGCATTCTCAAAGGAATAGCCAACTCTATCCTGGTGAAAGTGAATCAAATTGGCTCACTCACCGAAACCATGGATGCAGTTAACATGGCTTACCGTGCTGCTTACACAGCTATCATCAGCCACCGTTCGGGCGAAACTGAAGATACCACTATTGCCGATCTTGCCGTTGCTCTCAACACTGGCTTGATTAAGACCGGTTCTGCTTCACGCACCGATCGCATTGCCAAATATAACCAGCTTCTCCGCATTGAAGAAGCTCTTGGTTCGGCCGCCCGCTATGTGGGTAAAGAATTCAAATATTTCAAACGCTAACCCTTCATTAGCTATACTAAACCGGAGGCAAAACGCTTCCGGTTTTTTTTTTTGAAAAATTAGGGCGTGGGTGGCAGAAATTATCAAAGGCCTTGCTCATTGATGAAAACTGGTAACTATTTACTCTTTAGAATTCAATGTATTAAAGTGGATAGTTATGTGTATATTTGCGGGTCTCGCAGACCAACCCATCTCAGATTGCAACTATTTTCTATTTTTTAGAAAAAGATTTGTATTCCATTTTAAATTGCATCACCGAAAAGGCCTATAAAATGTACCATAATTGGAATTGAGAATTTTGAATTAAAATTTGTGCATCGATGAAAAAATTTTCAGGAATGAAAAAAATATTCTTTTCATTTATTTGGTTTTTGGTATTAAGGATTTATCCGGTATTTTCCCAACAAGTCACCATCACTTCCCCTCAAGCAGGAGTATCTTTCAATATATCAGAAAAAATCCATTTTGACGTTCAGGTAGGCGGGATTCCCTCATTCTCACCTGCTTATTTTCATGTGACCAATGAGTTAACCGGTTACCGCAAGTTGAAATTGGGTTACAACCCCAACAATATATATGCTCCCGGCAATAATGTGATTGCAGGAGGTAACAACACACTTCAAATTACTTTACGTGATAATGGCGGGAGTTGCAATTGGAATGCAATGTACATTAAGCCTAACTCAACTGGTTCATTGTTGTTAACACCTTATATTCTCGCTGTCGGTGGAATAGGCAACGAATGGAAAACGATTTCTATCCCTTTGTCAGATTTTCAGGGTGTAGATTGGACTGCTCTGGCTTATCTGGAATTTCCCTATAGCGCTAATGCCGAAAATTTTAATATTGATTTCTCAGAGATAAAGTTTACCGGTGGAACGACTCCTTTTATCTGGTTTGGAGAAGGGAAAACCGATAACAAACATGATGGCTTTGGAGGGCCCGGACAACTCGTTGCCAGCCTTGTTCCTGCTTCCTTTCCATCGGTTTATGCGGAAAAAGTGGAGTTTTATGCAAATGGAGTAAAGGTTGGGGAAGACGCTTTTCCTCCTTACTCATGTAGTTTCTTCCCAGCCGATACTGGTGTATTGGTTCTCTCTGCCGGCCTTAAGCTTAATACCGGTGACATATACTGGTCTGAGCCATGTTCGGTGAATGTACATGCCCCTGTTTACAATAATGATTTTGCGGTTCATATAACCCAGCCAACGAATAACCAGTCTTTTTATACGACGAATACCATTACTTTTAGTGCCCTTACCGAAGGCATACCTGTTCCCGAGTCTGATTATTTGCTTGTCACAAATAACATGACCGGATACAGGAAATTAAAACTGGGCTATAGTCCGGTTAGTATATATGGTACTTACGTTAATGCAGTTGCAGGTGGTAACAATAAGATGGAGATTACACTTAAGGATGTAAACGGAGGTGGCACAAATTGGTCGCGCATAATGCTTAAACCCAATGGGGTTGGAAACCTTTCATTGGCCCCTTATATAAATGCAGGTGGAGGGATAGGTAACGAGTGGAAAACTATTGTTATCCCCCTTGCTGATTTTGACCCAGCTATCAATTTTAGCAGCCTCCAGTTGCTTGAATTTCCCTATAGTGCCGATGCAGGTAATTTTCAATTAGCTATAAAATCGATTATTTTTACCGGAGGATCCTCGCCTTTCCTTTATTTTGGAGATACCAAGACTGATAATAAACACGATGGATACGGCGGAACAGGCCAACTGGTGGCAAACCTTATACAAGCCAATAATAGCGGTGATTATGTTGAAAAAGTCGAGTTTTACCTTGATAACCAAAAAATAGGTCAGGATCTTTCATTTCCTTATCAAACAATACTAAGTGGTATGACTCTCGGGGCTTATCAGCTCAAAGCCTTTGCTTTTTCACACAATGGGCTTATTGCTGAAAGTGAGGCGATAAACATAATAGTAGAATTACCCCCAGTTGCTGCTTCACCGTTGAATGTTCATCCCACCTCTCCGCTTAACAATACCCAATATTATTCTCCTGTAGATCTCACACTTAATGCTGAGGTTTCAGGTGAGGTATTACCTGGCCCTAATTACCTCAGGGTTATCAATAACCAAAGCGGATACAGAAAACTTAAATTAGGCTATACCCCCGGCAATATTTACGAACCTGCTCAGAATGTTATTGCCGGAGGCAATCATACCCTGGAGATTGTGTTAAAAGATTTCAACAATACCGTTGATTGGTCCAAAATACGTATTCGCCCGATGGGGATCGGTTCGTTGAACCTGGCTGCTTATTGGGCTACTGCTCAACCCTTAGAGAATGGATGGAAAAAAATCTCAATTCCCCTTTCGCATTTCGATCCCGCAATTGATTTTACGGCAATTAACCATATTGAATTTCCTTACAGTGCCTCTGCTCCGGCTTTTGAAATGGGTATTGCTTCTATAAAATTTGTCGGAGGATCTGCTCCCTTCATTTGGTTTGGAGAGGGAAAAACGAATAATCCTCACGATGGTTTGAATGGCCCCGGACAGCTTTTGGCAACCCTGGTTGATGGGAACGCCGGTTTGGTGCAGGCCCAAAAGGTATCCTTTTTTGACCATGATGTTTTATTAGGTATTGACTCCATTAAACCCTATAGTTTTACTTATATAAATGTTCCGTCGGGTTTACGAAAGCTCACAGCTATCGTTCATGACAATCATGGAGCAGTCAGAACTTCTGATACCATTCAGGTACTTATCGTTGAATCTTTGCCACCCACTGCCATGATGCTAACTATTACATTTGATACAGTCCCCACGTATGCCGATATTGATAAAGCCAAACTGCGATATAACAAAGATTTTGCCTACAGTTTTACCCTTGACGACGGCTACCGTTGTGCCTACAAGAACGCATTTATGTTATTAAATGGAGGCTATGTTGCCGGAAATAATACTACTTATCCGGGCCTTTTCTATACAGATGGCTGTGGAAACGATATTCCTTTCAAAGGAGGCCTGGCCATATACTCCAAAGGTGCAAGCGGTAACGACATTCATGTGAATAGTAATAGTTATATTAACTGGAACGAGCTTCAGACTATGATCTCGGCAGGTTGGAATGTATTCAATCATTCGCTGCAGCATGCCTCTGGTACTGGCACCGAATATGTTTATCAGATTGTTGAAAATACCCGCTATATTAAAGAAAAAACGGGTTATGTGACACGTCACTTTGTGGTACCCAGCGGCGACCAAAACTATGTAGCTCCCGCATTTGCCAATGGAATGCTTTCGGTTTATGCGAATAATGCAAGCTATCTGGGATTTCCGAATGGACTAGTGGTTAATAATGCTCTAAATTATTCCAACTTTACATTCTATAAGCGGTTCCTTTACGATACTTATTACGACACTACTAATATTTTCCAACCCATCCAAAATGCAGCCAATCTCTCCGTGAATGGAAATCACGTATGGTATAGTGATTTCACGCACAGAGTTGATTTTGGCTCTTATGGCGGTAGCCTCAATTTTCCCTTGTTCGCCTGGTATATGCAATGGGTTGAAAGACATTATGGAAAATCCGGAGCCGACAATATCTGGATGGCTCCTATGCAGGAGGTATATGAGTATTTATATGTGAGAGATCACACCCCCATGACAGCCTCACGCACCGGTAATGTTATGCGCGTAATTATCGATCGTAGCCAGTTGCCCGATAGCTTGCTCAAATATGCCTTGAGCTTTGTAGTTAACAGCGATGCCAATATTACCTCAGTTGTCCTTAGCCAGCCGGGTACAATCACCTGGAGGGGAAACACGCCCATAAAGCTGATTAACATGGAATGGAATAACAATTTACTAAAGCACTCATCCGGTGATGTTTCTGAAGATGCTAAGAATACTAAAGGAACTCTTTCAAAGAGTGAAAATCGGGAGCTCCCTGATGAAATGGATGTTGCAATAGCGAATCCGGTAGATGATTATTTGCAGGTTATAAACAGAACCGGATTAAAGATCCATCAGTTGATTGTACATAATATGCTGGGTGAGAAAGTGCTGACACTTTTTTCCCCCAATGATCTTACACTTAATGCAATCCACACGAGAGGTTTAAAGCAGGGAATGTATTTTGTTGTTCTTCAATTTGATAATGGTTCGGCTATCATCCGAAAGATCCTAAAAAATTAGCTCTGTCAGTTAAATATTTCCATATCTATCCCAAATAACCTGGAGCGTTGCTAAATACAGGGCGTTAATTTGTATGTCTCGTTTTTGCGACGGGCTGACCTAATATTGATTCCAGACCGGCGAATAGTTATGATTGAATAGCGATTTCGTACGGGTAATATGCCTGTTCATCCATATTAGTCGATCCTTAGGCTAAATTCAGCCGGATAAAAATTACCGGGCCGGGCATAAATTGCCGTTATTTTAGCGCTGATTTATCATGCGTTGACAGACATGGAATTATTGGTGTCAACCGGATGTAAATAGAATCCGGTTTATGCGTGTATTTGTCTGATTTTTAATTTTTCTACAATCCTGAAAGACCAAAGGCCCAGATTATGGCTTGTAATTTGGGAAAATTGTATTTTTTACCATGTGAGTTGGTTTATGTGGTAAACGTAAAATTATTTTCTGGAGGAGATATTTTCTTCCTACTTTATCATTTGTATATTTTTTGGCATAGGTGTTCATATTTCGTTATTTTAATTTGAAAAAGCTATTCCATAAAAAACTTATTCTATCCAATTTTTTCACTTTTTTGCTAGTCCAAAACCAACAAAGCACAATCAATCAGATAGTTTCTGAGTTTGTAAAATTTTCCTTACTAACCAGTAAAAATTTCTTAAGAAAAAAGCCACTATAGCTTGACTTTTGGAATTTAATCATTATATTTGCGTTACTAAGAGACTTCAATTCTAAACAGGTATTTAAATTTTCTGGTGCACATCGACCTTAAAAAGAATAGACCATAAGACTATGTCCGCCAACTGTATTTCCGGAATAAAAAAGAGCCTTGTTACCCTGAGTTTAGTAATTATGAAGGGACTGGAGGTGATATGGTGGGTCTTATACAGGGAAGAGCAGCACATTGAGTGTATAAAGACTTTTCACAGGGTGTCATGGAACCGAAGCAAAAAATTTGATATGATGAATAGGCAAAGTTCGGGCTCAAAAAGAGTTTTAAATTCTTTCGCAATCTGGCAGGTAATAACAATAAAGCCTGTACCTCTAAAAAATCGATTAAAACTAAACAAAGTAGCGGCTTTAAAGGAGTTGTGAACGAAGCTTAATAATGACCACAAATAAATTAACAATCAAATAATGAGAAAAATGAAAAATAAAACAAGAAAAATCACAATTGGTCTTTTTGTATTTATCGCAATCGGTTTAGTAACCTGTTCTAAAAAGCAACTTACTCAATATGAAATTGTAAAGAAAAATGCTGAAGAGTATGTAAAAGAAAAAATGAATGACCCAAGTAGCTATGAATTCGTCAAATTAGAACTTGTAGACTCGGTTACATTTAATGACAACATGGAATATCATAAGGAATATTTCAGTCGAAATCTGGAATATGACCGTAGATCGCTTGAAACACTTGAAAGATATAAAATTGAATTACCTTCGATGTATAATGAAAAGGAGGTAGAAGACTTAAAAGCCAAAATTGAAAAAAATGAAAGAATTCTATCCAAAATTGACTCATTAGCATCCTTACTAGGAGAACGAATGAATGAAGTAGCTTCCAACACATACATATTCAGTTTTCGTGGAAATAACGCATTTGGTGCAAAAATTTTAAATGAATATGTCGTACAAACTAACCCTGCACCAAATTTCGAAATTATAAATATGACTGATGATAAAGACAGGATAATTTTAAACCCTAATGACTTTCAAGGTTATACAGAGATAATTGAGAAGAACTTATAAAATGCTGACCTTACAATATCTTTTGATAGCAGTTGTGGGTAAAGTGGTAAATCAAGGTCTGGGCCAATATGAAATATTGTCGTAAACAAATATATATGTGATTTTAATCTGCTACTGTACATACACGCAAACCTTTTACTTTGTCGATATTGTTCTAGCCCCCTAAAAG
>DDBO01000031.1 GCA_002332755.1 Bacteroidales bacterium UBA2030
CTGTCGAAACCGAAAACGGGTGTCTGCTTTATAGGGTGTTCATTTTCTCTGAAATCAAGAACATTTGGCATACTCCATTGCCAGTGCGGTTTCCACGTGGGAAATCCATAATGTGAGTTGTATGGATAAAAGTTCCATTCTGCCTTGCGGAATGCATCCAATGAGGCATCATACATCACTGCCAGGATTTCGGCCTGGGGCAATTGTCCCTTGTAATTCAACAGACGGAAAGTGTATTTTTCTTCCGCACCCGGCTCTGTGCTCTGGCGCAGACTTTCGGTTACTATTTGAATTTTTTTATTGGAAAAAGGCACCTGGATAATATGCTGACGACTCATGATTTTGTTTTCTGCAAAAAACAGGAAATTGAAAGATAGATTCCCCCGGTATTCTTCAACAATGGGTATTTCAATATTTTTTTGTCCACCATCAAGTTTCACCCAGTTTTCCCGGATGATTTTGCCTGGCAGACATACCTGAATCAGAGCTCTTATGTTGTTGTAAGCACTTCCTATGAGAATACGGGCTTTTTGTCCAGGTTCTGCGGTGTCGGTCAAGGGAGTAAACCAACATTCGGTACGATAGGGCAAAGCTGAGGAGGAAGCATCGAAAACCACAGTGTATTGCGTGCTTTCAACAGATTCTCCGAAGGCATCTGTGCTTTGAAAAACGAGTTTATAAACACCCGGCTGTGAAATGCTGAGGTCGGCAAGACTTAAGGAAAACGATGGGTCTGTATGGAATGAAAGCCGTTTGATCTCACTTTCGGTAGGCCAATGGATGAACTCTTGTTCGGAGGCGTAGACAATGTTTGGGAATTGTTTGTTAAACAATGATTTAGGAATTATCGGCCTGTCAGGAACACTCAATGGGCGTTCGCTCTCTATACCTTCAGGTTGCCTGAGTTTAAATATTTTTATCGTCCCTGTTGCTGCAACCGGTTTGTCTTCCAGATTTGTTGTTTTCAATGCAAAACGTCGCGAATCGTTTATTTCCGTTTTTGGTGGTAAATTCAGAGAGATAATCAAAGATGATGGCCCGGTAAGTAAATGATGCATTGCATGCCGGGTTTCTCCGTTAATATCGGTGACGCTTACTTCGGTCCTGTACTTGTAATATTTCTCTTTTTGGCCAATCGCCTTGAATGTTACACTGAACTTTCCCTCAGCGTCGGTAATTGTTTCACCTTCGGCTACCTGTTGTTCAGATTCTGGGATAGGCCTAATCCACCAATAGTTCCAGGGTAGGAATTCAATTCTCGTTACGCGGTATTTCACCTTTGCCCCGGTTATCGGGTATCCTGCATAAGCCCTGGCGCTGCCGGTAATTTCTGCGTTTTCTCCGGTTTTATATTGCTTATCAGGTGTTTCCATGGTTACTTCGAAAACCGGGCGGCGGTAATCTTCTACTGAAACGCTTAAACTCCCTTCATTCCCCATAAGGGTGTAGGTACCATTTAAGCCTGTGGCCGGAATCATAAAACTGCCACTAAATGAACCAAATGCATTGGTCTTGTGCGATGCCGATGCTACTTCCTGGCCATTGGCATCAATCAATCTGATTTTTAACGATTTATTTCGAATTAGTTGAACATCGTTGTCTTTCTTCGATATCAGTATTCCTTTGTAATACAAAGTTTGACCTGGCCTGTAAATGGCTCTGTCAGAGAATAATTGAAGCTGCAGATAACTTCTTTTTTCTGGTATATAATCGGGTTGAGGATAAACATTCCTAAAAGTGAGTGTATCTCCCCCTTTGACTATTTGTATTGCAAAATCTCCCCATTCCTGCCCTTTGATAGGTGTGAAGAACACCTGCCCGGCTTTGTCGGAGAGGGTTTGTTGTAGTTGCTTTCTTTCCCAGGTGCGCCGTGGATAGTTGTATGAGATGGCAAAGAGGGTTGCAGTGGCTTGGGTGATCGGCTGGCCAGTCTTGCGGTCAGCTACAAGCAAGCGTATTCGGCCATCGGGTTGGTTTTGTATGGCCGCATTCATCCGGCTGACTCTTATCGTGGAAGTGTAAATTTGATCAAGAGCCGGATCAAAAGAGTTTCCGGGTGAGGTAGCGATGAGGTAAAAGCCATTATCCAAAGGGGGAATTGTCCATTCAGACGTGTGCCTTTTTAAGTCGCCTGAGTCGGGTAAGTCAATAAGAAAGGCGTGAATAGGTTGGTTTTTAAGGAGGAAATCTCTGAGTTGTTCATCGGATGAGCTTCTTCCGTTAATCCTATCATTTTCATTATATGTGTAGATGCGAAAAAATGCCTTACTCGTATTTTTCCATGAGATGGAAATCAGGGCCGGGGTTGATGTATAAATAGCTGGTTCGCAATTGATTGAAATTTCCGTCTTCGTGAGTTCTTCAATTTTCGTTCGGATTTGATGCTCGACATAGGGATGGGGTTGAACGTTTAAGGCTTCCTGGCAATATTTGAGTGCTTTTGACGGATTCTCTTCTTCATCGGCAATGTTGGCCAAATGTAACAATATCCAGGCCGAAGCAGCCTGCCCTCTATAGGTATTTGCCATTGTCAGAAGTGTGGCCATCCGCAGGCTATCTTTATCCGGCATAATTCCAACAAGCCTTGCATAGTCGAGCCTTTGAAGAGTAAGGTAGACGAGGGCTTGCGTATTCTGTTTTGTACTGTGTAAACGGCTCAGCCGTTGAAAAATATTTAAGGCTTCTTTTGCATTCGATTCGCCCGGCATTTTTTGAATATTCAGCTGATTGAAATCCTCGGGTGTACCGAGCATTGCAGGGTGGTCGAGAGGGAAGGAGGAAACAGGTCGCCCGGGAATAACTTCTTCATTTTTAAAATATTCGAGGGCTTCCCACGCCAGTATATCAAAAAGCGTTGGCCTGAAATCAGTACTTCCGGGAATGGTGTCAAGAATGGCTGACCAGTTGCGGGCGGGAATAGAGGTTAAAAGGATTTCTTCGTGTATGGAGGCCTTGAAAAGCGCAGATATGCTATCGGCAAA
>DDBO01000232.1 GCA_002332755.1 Bacteroidales bacterium UBA2030
ATAATATCTATAATATAGCGAGCGCGATTTCGAGAGCGATAACGGCGTATTTAGGCGTGCCGTTCAGAACGCCCGGCGGAACAACGCAGCCGACGCAACCGACC
This sequence comes from Bacteroidales bacterium UBA2030, assembly GCA_002332755.1. GTDB lineage: Bacteria > Bacteroidota > Bacteroidia > Bacteroidales > TTA-H9 > UBA2030. The sequence continues at coordinate 105 of DDBO01000232.1, forward strand.
CAGCCAACCCAGCCGACCAAACGGACGGGAACCGTCGTCACACAGGGCGGGCGTCTGAACATAAGAAGCGGTCCTTCGATGGACGCGAACATCATCGGTCAGATTCCCAACGGACAGACTGTAACCATCTTGTCGCAGTCGGGCAACTGGTATAAAATTAATTACAACGGCATAGAAGGCTATGTCAGCGGCCAATTCTTAAAAGTTTCATAAGGAAAAATACGCGCAAACCGGCCGCTGCGCAAGGGTGCAGTTTGAGTGCTGCGCCCTGTTTTTTATGGGCGAAGAATGAAAAAAGTACCTTTAAAAAATTGAAAAACGGTATTGACAAAAATAATGCCGTATGCTATACTATCGCTTGTCGCGGACAGGAAATGCTGGTGTGCTCAGTTGGTAGAGCAGCTGATTTGTAATCAGCTGGTCGGCGGTTCGAGTCCGTCCACCGGCTCTGAGAACAGATAGAAGGTTGCATGACATAACACTGCAACCTTTTTATTTTTAACCTTCCTGGAGAGCATCCATGAAGGTTTTTATTTTTGAGAGGACCTTATTAAGCAATATAATATATCATGTTCATTAGATTACACTAATTTTGCAAAAGGTCAAAACCATGATAGTATGCATGATATGAATGAAAGCCAAGAGCCTATCCTTGTTCTTGTTGCTGAAGACGACGAGTTTAGTTATCTTTTCCTGCAAACGGCTCTCGAAAAGGAAAATATGAAGGTTATAAGGGCAAAAACGGGAGAAGAAGCGGTTGAGATTTTCCAAAACAATCCTGGCATAAGATTGATTTTAATGGATTTTAAAATGCCCGGAATGGGAGGCTATGAGGCAACCCGCCAGATCAGGGACATGAATCCTGATATTCCTATTATAGCTCAGACTGCCTACGCCCTTTCAGGCGATCGTCAAAAAGCGATTGATGCGGGTTGTAATGCCTATATCTCAAAACCCATTCGCAAAGATGTGCTTATGCAGACTATTCAACAGTTTTTATAGGTTTTTTTTAAAAGTACTTTAGGGTTTTCAGTATGGTATTTTGCAAATAAAAGCAGCCCCGTATTCAACGGAGCTGCCCACATCAACCAAAACACTCAATGAAGCCTGCTAACCTGCTTTTGATAACCGGAAGCACTAACCGGGTATCTTCCTGATGAATCTTTATTTGCCAAGTTTGTAACGCAAACCCAGTTGAAGGCCGAGGGTAGAGTTGTATGAGTTGGCCCTGTCGGGGTTGTAACCGGTTGCGTCTTCATTTTCAGCATTGGTAAAGTCCATGTCGAAACGCGCCAAAGCGAAGAGATTCAAATTTTTGTTGAGTTTGTACTCAGCACCGGCACTGGCGAAGGCACCAATACTCAGGTCTTCATATACATCTTGATCCTTCAGATCGGTTTCGTTGTCGTTGGCATCCAGCATTTTAGCAGTTGTCAGGATGCTCATTTGAGGACCTACGTTAGCTGAAAACATCCATTTGGCTTCTGGATTGGTATTAAAGTGGAAATACAGAGGAACTTTCAGATAATCGAGTTTATAACGGGTTTCCACTCCATTAACTTCCTGTTTGCGGCCCTGGAAGGAGTAAATAACATCCAGACCTAAACCAGCATTATCGGTGAAGTTGTATCCAGCGCCCAAACCAAATGCAGGATGAATGTAAGCTTTGTAAGAGAATGCATCGTTGTCGCTATCGTCGGAGTTGAAGATCCAGGAGTTCTGTCCAATGCCGCTAAGACTTAGGTTAAATCCTTTTTGAGCAAAAGAGGGCGATGCAAGTAATGCAAGCACCATGAGCATTACAAATGTGGGAATTTTTTTGGTTTTCATAGTTCCGTGTTTTTTAGGTTAGTTAATAATTTATTGAATGTAATTTTGTTAAATGCTTGAGGCTGTGATTTTGCAGGTGTGCCCTATACGGTTGATGAGTGATGTCGTTGGTTTTCCCTTAGCTTCATTGAGAGTGCTCTCGCTTCCGCCTGGGTCAGCCTGCTTCGTCCAGCCTACTGGGTTTTCAGTAAACTTTGTTGCTAAACCCTGTTTAAATTCTGTGCCATGAATCTTATGCCTTTTGCCAAAAGTTTTTAATCGCCTGATTTCAAACGGTTTTGATGTATCATTTGGTAATGATGTTTTTCTTAAATAAAAGAATTTTCTAAAAATTATTTCCTTTATTTAGGATTTTTCTAATTTTGTAGAAAAAACATATGAGGCCTATTGAAACCTTGCTTCTGGTAAACGAAGCTATTGCCACCATATCCGATACAGAGAAACTTTTTTGTACCCTCCACCAACGACTCAGAGAAATTTTCAATTTTGAAATCAGCGGTATAGTCTTATTTGATTTTGATAAATCGACAGGGACTATATTGTGGATGCACGACGACAATGGGCAAACAGGTCTGGCCGGAAGCAGCCTGCATGTGCCTGTTGAGGTTATTAAGGATTCGCCCTTTAGGTACGATATGAAAAATCCGGTTGTTAAACGATTTCCGCTGGAATTGGAAAAGATTCCTCCGCAATTCGATGAATTTATCAACTTGCGAAAGAGGTATAATCTGCAAGAGTCTGTTCGCATTCCTATGATGTATCGTGGCAACTTGTTGGGTTTTTTGGTATTAGGGTGTTCAAAACCTGGTGCGATTGCCGATGCTGACTTGCCTTTACTTGGCCATATGGGCAATCTTATTGCAGGGGCAGTTGAAAATGTCAGAACCTACGAAATACTTCGGGAGCAAAATATGTTTAGTCAGATCCAGGTCGAGTTTACGAATAGTATGCTCAAAGTGATCAATGATCCGGATATCTTTCTATACATGGCCAGGGAACTCGACAGAATTATAGCTTTCGATTTTTTTAATATTATCGTGGTGAGTGGCCGCTTAGAGGCCAATATTGAATCGAGCTTTTTAAAAAAGCCCGTCGGCGATTTCCGTTTTTTGCGTTTGCCCGACAGTATTCGCATCAATCAGCGGGCCGTAAGTGCTTTGGATGCCGAAAATCAAGGTCCGGTAGTGAGGCTTTCGCGAGAGGGTTTAATTAAATATGCAGGTGCTGATATTTTTAAGTATGAACCGGCGGGATTCAATCTGCAGGCTGCTGTTTATTCTATCCTGCACTCTGATGAGGGAATAGATATTGTTTTACTTCTTGCTTCCTCCAGTCGGGAGGCCTTTACCGAGAAAGATATGACGCGTCTTAATAACCTGATGCCACAATTGCGACTGATAATGGAAAATTATTACGCCTTCCGGGAAATAGAGACACTGAAAGCACGCCTTGAGAGTGAAAAAACAACACTTCTCAAAGACGCAAGAGGCATCTATAATTCGGATTCTTTTATCTCGGAAAGTGCTCCCATGATGCAGGTGATGGTTAAAGTGAAGAAGGTGGCCCCTACCGATACCACAGTTTTGATAGAGGGTGAAACCGGTGTTGGTAAAGAGTTGATAGCCAGGTTTATACATTATTCTTCCCACCGATCTTCCGGACCTCTGATTATGGTTAACTGTGCCGCTTTGCCTGCCCAGCTTATCGAATCAGAACTTTTTGGGCACGAAAAAGGCAGTTTTACCGGTGCTACCGAACGGAGGGTCGGAAAATTCGAACTGGCCAACGGTGGAACGCTCTTTTTAGACGAAATCGGTGAATTGCCGTTGGAATTGCAAGCCAAACTTTTGCGGGCATTGCAGGAAAAAGAAATTGAGCGCATCGGGGGCCGGTCAGGTATAAAAGTAGATGTGCGCATTATTGCAGCAACCAATCGAAATCTCAGGGAAGAATCAGAGACTGGTCGTTTTCGGAGCGATTTGTACTTCCGCCTCAATGTTTTTCCCATTACTATTCCCCCATTGCGTCAACGTAAGGAGGATATTATACCTCTGACTCGATTTTTCATAGAAAAATATTGCAAACAGATGGGTAGACCCATACTGCGTCTAAGCGAGACAGATGCACAAAAACTGCTCAGTTACCAATGGCCGGGAAATGTGAGGGAATTGGAACATACGATTCAGCGTGCCGTCATCGTATCCCCCGGATCCGTGCTCGACCTGGGCGACTTCCGTCCTTCGCCTCATTGGCTGGATACCTCAGGTGGAAAAGTCTTCATCAAAACCCTGGAGGAGATGGAAAAGGAGCACATCATCGAGGCCCTTCGTTTGACAGGGGGTCGTGTGAGCGGAGAAAAGGGAGCAGCCCGGCTTCTGGGAATTAATGCAAAAACCCTCGATTCGCGGATGCGCAAACTCGGAATAAAAAGAGAGGTAGTTATACGAATAGAGAACTCTTGAGAGATACAGGTCCAAAATTGAGGGGCAAGCCATTTTTATTTCTGAGCTCAAGGTGAGCGTTTTTGGGGGTGCAGGTAACGGTTCGCGTGCTTGCTCTCGTGCCGAATTCTTGAGTTTCATTGATTTTTTTAATTTCAGAGGCATGGAGCAAGCACGCTGTTACATGCAGTTTATGATAATTCATTTA
>DDBO01000021.1 GCA_002332755.1 Bacteroidales bacterium UBA2030
GTAATTCGTAAAGACTTCTTACTCTCTTTTGATTTACCGCGTAAATTTTCGATCGAACGCGATTTTTTCGAGAAAATTTATCGCGAACATCCCATCTACGCTCACCGCTGCTATCAGTATTTTCTTGATATAGGTATTCCCGAGGATTATGAACGTGCACAAAAGGATTTCCGCACTTTTGAATTCTGAGACTCCTCCTGCCCTTTTTCTTGACCGCGATGGAGTCATCAACCGAAGAATTGAAGGTGGTTATGTAAAATCGCCCGACGAATTCGAATTTATCGAAGGTTCACCGGAGGCTATTGCCCAACTCAATCGCTTCTTTTCGCCTGTTATCATAATAACCAATCAGCAAGGTATTGGCAAAGGCGTGATGAGTGATAAAGAGCTGGAGTTAGTACATGATCATATGCTTAAAAATCTTGAAAAACACGGAGCCCATATCGACCGAATCTATTATTGTCCAGCTCTCGAATCGTCGGGTGACCCCTGCCGCAAACCCTCACCGGGTATGGCACTAAAAGCCAAAAAAGATTTTCATCAGATTCGCTTTCAAAACAGTGCCATTGTGGGCGACAGCCTTAGCGATATGCTTGTGGGCGCTCGCACGGGAATGCTCAATGTTTTTATCGGAAATCCAGAAATTGCAAGAAAATACCCCCGACTCATTCATTTCTGCTTTAACAGCCTTGCGGAATTTGCACGCTTTATTCATAACTTGCATGCATGAGTCGAAGCCGCCATTTTATCAGCCTTACCGAAAAACTGACATTAAGTTATCTGCTTGTTAGCCTTTTAATTACAATAAGCATGGCAATTCTTCTGTACTTTGCCTTGCTTGAAATAGGGCGAAACACTCAGATTCAAAGAATCAAAATTCAACAAAAATTCCTCAATATCCTCGTTGAGCAATCCATTCGTAACACCCTGCACCAACCTAAACCTCACTCGGCCTCTCAAGGTGAAAATCAACCCATTTCTGTACTTGACGAATCAAACATTAAAGAATTTGATAATCAATCTTTTAATTTTACTCTTGATACTACCGAGCACTTGTGGAAGTTAATTGGCCAGGATGCTTCTGAAAATCGAATTATGGAGATCAGTCTTCCTGAAAAAATTGAGTTGATTCCCCAAAAATTTAAAGTTCAAATTAAGCAAACAAATAAGAATGAAACATCCAAAAATAAATTGGACGAAATAGGGCAACAACGCATTGTTGTTGAATCGGTAATTCCTTTAAATAATAAAGAATTAATAATAAATGCCTTATACAACATCTCAAATAATGAGAGCCATCTGGCAACAGTTTTAAAATTTGTGTTGATTGGAATTCTTATCTCAGGAGTAATATTTATCTACGCCTATTTCACGGGTCGAAGAATAGCCCAACCTTTGAGAGAACTCACAGAGGCAGCAGGGAAAACGCATAGCGGACATTTTCTGGTAGTAAATCCGCCTCAAGTTAATGACGAAGTTGGCCGACTGGCCGAAGCTTTCAATCAGATGGCATCCCGATTAAGAAAACAAAATGAAGAACTTGAAAAAGAAAGAATTCGAAGGTTAAAGTCCATCATCGACAGTCAGGAGCTCGAGCGAAAAAGAGTAGCCAAGGAACTGCATGAGGGACTGGCCCAGGATCTGGTTGGCCTTAAATTCATGATCAATGGTCTCAGTCGAATTGAAAACCTTGAAAGCTTGAAAGAACAACTTCCTCAGATGGAAAAACATGCTGATAACATGGTCGAACAGATCAGGGTACTCAGCAATAAGCTATCCCCTACGGTGCTTTCGGGTTATGGCTTAGGCCCGGCATTACGTTTTCTGGCAGAAGAAAGCCAACGAATCAGTGGCATCAGTATTCATATGGATACGTCGGGGCTTCCATCGAGAATCAGTGGAAAAATGAAAACTTATCTTTACAGGATTGTACAGGAAGCTCTGCAAAATTCGATGGCACAAAGGAGCATTCATCATATCGAGGTAACTTTCGCAACAGATATAACCAGACTCTACATTTTTGTGCAAGATGATGGACAAGGCTTCCCTGATTTCCGCCTTCAAAACCCGGGGTATGGAGTTTATAGTATGCAAGAACGTATTGAGCTACTGGGAGGAAATCTGAGAATAGAATCTGAAGCCGGACAAGGCACCAAGGTCTCTATTAGTATTCCAATGCGATTAAGTACAGAATCCTGAATATTAAACACATATGGAGCACGGCAAGATAAAAGTGCTTATTGTTGATGACCACCGCATTGTAAGGCAAGGCATACATTCCTTACTGGAGGATTGCCAATGGATAGAAGTTGTCGGTGAATCACCCGACGGTTCTGATATGATGCGCATGATCAGGCATTACCCGGTGAATGTGGTGTTATTAGATATTAATTTACCAGGCCCGTCTGGGATTGAACTGCTGCGTAAGTTAAAATCTCAACCAGAAACATCTCATATTGAGGTTATTATACTCAGTATGTTTACACAGGAGGAATACATCATCGACGCAATAAAAGCAGGCGCCAAAGGCTACCTTCCCAAAAACACCAGCAGAAATGAACTTTTGGAAGCTATAAGAGCTGTTAGCGAAGGTCAGGAATATTTTTCTCCGCTAATCAGCAGCATAATCATGAAAACCATCGTCAAAGACAAGCAGGAAGAAACACAAAGTGATAAACCAGAGGATATATTGTCGAAAAGGGAGATAGAAATTCTCATTCTTTTTGCCCAGGGACTGAGTAACTCTGAAATAGCTGATAAACTTTATATAAGCATTAGAACTGTTGAATCACATAAAAATCATATACTTCAGAAACTTGGTCTTAGAAACAATGTTGACCTGGTTAAATATGCGATAAAGCATCGCCTGGTAGAATTATAATTTACGTAAAACCCTTAAGGAAAGCAGCAAAACCCCCACTCATTTTACGTAAATTATTCATTGATTTAGATTTAGGATGTCCAGAATTTTGCCAAAAGCAAAAAGGCAAGATATACCTCTGCGACTTTACTAATGGAAAACTTTAATGTGCTTATCTGCATAAGTTTATTATCATCTTTGTGTTGGCTTATCATGTATTTTACCCAACACAGAAAAGAGGATTTTGCTATTAAGGAAACAATTGGGTGGATATTCTTTTGGTTATTGGTATCCACAACCTTCATCATATACGAACATGTGGTTCTAAGCTCCATTCAGGCGGGTCTTCAAAGTTTACGGATTTTTTTGACTTTTGGACTTATAATCTACAGTACGTTTGGACGAATTTCAAACCCGGCCAAAATTGCATTTGTAGTTTTTTGGGCAATGGTGATTTATCTTCCCATAACTCGTGTGATTGACTTTTATTTAAGTGATAATGAAATGTATCCGCTAAGTTGGGTAATCCTCAATGGAGCGGTTGGGTTTTCAGCTTTTGCGCTCTTAATTTTTACACCTCCTGAGAAAGAATTGAAGCAAATAAAACCTGTTCGTCACATTCACTTTATTTTACCAATACTTCTAACAATAATTATTTTCGAATTAAGAATATATAACAATTGGAAGATATTACTATTTACTGTTTCTGTTTGTGTTTTTTTATGGTTTACAAATACGTTTATTAAGAAAATTCCTTCGTTCCTTCCGGGGGCAATCATTGCTTTTATTCTCATATTTTCGCCCTTGCTTGTCGAGGGGAAGATGCTCGTAGTAATGATTTTATCGGTTTTCGTTTTTTCCATTTTCCTCGTTAAATTGCATCCCATGCTGGCCGATCCAGGGTTTTGGGTTTGCAGTATTCATGCCTCCACAGGTTTTTTAGCCACAGTCACTTATCTCCTTGTAGTTCCTGTCAGTTCAGGGAAATTCCTTTTGCTGCTTATGGTTAGTGCATCGTTTGCCTGGAGTTTAATGGGCAGTTTTATGTTGTTATCCCTTATTAATAGAATTGTAGGTACCAGATTTTAAATTTCTTTCACAAAAATTTAATTTGTGAACAAACTTAACTGGAAATTTGTTGCGATATTTGCGAACCTGTAACAGAACTTATCAAAGCCAACATTATGGAAAATCTTCGATTCAAAGCACTGGAAAAATTATTTGACCGGCAGCCTGTCAGATTTGTGGGTACTGATAAAAAAGTATCTGAGTACTTCGGAGAGCTGACCTTCGGTAAAGAAGCCATGCGGGATTACCTTACACCTGCAACCTATCAGCGATTAGTAAACAGTATTGATAAAGGAGACCCTATCGACAGAGAAATTGCCGATGAAGTAGCTGCTGCGCTTAAGACCTGGGCGTTAAGTAAAGGAGTTACACACTATACGCATTGGTTCCATCCGTTAACAGGTGCAACAGCCGAAAAACATGATGCTTTCATTGTCCCAGTGGGATACGGCAGAGCAATAGAAGTTTTTAAAGGCGATGAATTAATTCAGCAAGAGCCTGATGCCTCCAGTTTTCCAAGCGGTGGTATCCGCAGCACTTTCGAAGCCCGGGGATATACAGCCTGGGATCCAACTTCACCCGCTTTCATTATAGATAAAACCTTGTGTATTCCTACTATATTTATTTCATATACAGGTGAAGCACTTGACTATAAAATGCCTCTCCTGAGGGCGTTGAGTGCATTGGATAAAGCTGCTACGGGGGTGATGAAACTTTTCGACCCCAAAACCACCCATGTACAAGCCACATTGGGATGGGAACAAGAATATTTCCTGGTGGATAATGCACTATATTCGGCAAGGCCTGATCTGGTGCTCACAGGTCGCACAGTTTTCGGGCACCCTTCCGCTAAAGATCAGCAGCTGAGTGACCATTATTTTGGAGTAATTCCCAGTAGGGTTATGGAATTCATGAAAGAATTTGAATATGAAGCCCATCGTCTGGGAATTCCGGTAAAAACTCGTCATAACGAAGTGGCTCCTAATCAGTTTGAATTGGCACCGGTTTTTGAAGAAGTAAATCTCGCTGTTGACCATAACCAACTGGTTATGTTGTTATTACAAAAGGTGGCCAGAAAGCACAACATGCGAGTCTTGTTACACGAAAAACCTTTTGCCCGGGTTAATGGCTCGGGGAAACATTGCAACTGGTCGATGGCATCCGACAGAGGAGTAAACCTATTATCACCTGGCAAAAATGCCAACGAGAATTTTCGTTTTATTGCAATGATAGCTATTGTTTTGAAAGCCGTGGAAAAGCATGCCGATTTGCTCAGAGCAGCTATAGCCTCAGCAGGTAACGATCTGCGCTTGGGTGCTCATGAAGCTCCTCCGGCTATTATTTCTGCATTTGTCGGTAATTATCTCTCTGAAGCTCTCGACAGCATTGAAACTACGGGAGAAATACCTAACGATTTTAAAGCGAGGCTCGACCATCAAATAAGTAAGATTCCGCAGATTACCCGTGATAATACCGACCGCAATCGTACATCTCCTTTTGCCTTTACCGGTAATAAATTCGAGTTCAGGGCAGTCGGAAGCTCACACAATGTTGCCTCTCCTATGATTGCACTCAATGCAGCTGTCGCTGACCAAATGAATGAATTCAGAACAAAAGTAGAAGCCTTTATGGCCGATGGCATGGAAAAAGATAAAGCCATCTTTGAGGTTGTAAAGGAGTATATTATTTCTTCTAAACGCATTCGTTTCGAAGGAAACAGCTACAGCGAGGAATGGGTTGCAGAAGCTGCTCGCAGGGGGCTTTCCAACCTTAAAAATACCCCTACTGCACTAAAAGCTTATGTATCACCACAAACCGTTGAATTATTCGAAAAGAATAAAATTTTAACGGAAAGAGAATTAAAAGCAAGATTCGAGATAAAATTGGAAAATTATGTTAAAAAGGTTCAAATCGAGGCCAGAGTAATGGGCGATTTAGCTATCAATCACATTATTCCCATAGCTATACGATACCAAAACACCCTGCTTGAAAATGTGAAAGGTTTAAAGGAAGTAATTGATCCTAAAACATTCACAACGATTGCCAAAAACCAGTTGCAAACTATTAAAAATATTTCAGAGCATATTAGTCAGATAAAATCGTTGGTGGATGAAATGGTAGAACAACGAAAGATTGCCAACGCTCTCGAAACCATTGAAGATCAGGCTGAAGCTTATCTCAATAATGTTCTACCTTTCTTCGAGCAAATCCGTTATCATGTAGATAAATTGGAAATGCTTGTGGATGATGAATTATGGCCTTTACCCAAATATAGGGAGCTTCTCTTCTCCCGTTGAGTAATAGTCAAAACAATGAAAGTGTTAAAGGCTTTCCCACTATCAGGGAAAGCCTTTTTTCATAGAAAAGGCCCTTTATTCTCTCAATATCCAGGCGTCTTTGTATTTCGCCGCTAATTTTCTTCTTGCATTTTTTGCCTCTTCTTGGGTCGAAAAATCGCCAATGGAAGTCCTAAAACGCCCATCCTTTTCTAAAATTTTAACATCAGTAAATCCATCATTTAATAGCCTCTGCTGACCTTCTCTCGCTTGTGGCAGTGTATTGTAGCTTCCATAAATCAGATAATAGCGACCCGAAGAGGTGCGTGAAACGTCTTCACGAAGTACTGAAGAAGCATTGGGTTTAACATTTTTTTTGACTGAAGTAATTACCGAATCGGAATGACAGACTCTAACTGAGATTTCAGGATCGATGGCTTCGCCAAACCATACAGAAACATAACCTTTGTACAAAGCCACTCCGGCCACTTTCCACTTGTTTTTCAAATAGCGCCCTGTATTTAAAAGAATAGATTGAGAAGCAGCCAACGAACGCCACAAGCTCATTGCATCGTCGATGGTTGCGTCACCTTCACTTGTATGATAGACAAGTTCAAAGGCTTGGCCTGGATACTTTGTTATTTCTTTGGGCTTATCCCAGACCGATTTTTTTCTGGTTTGTTCTTTTGGGAAACAAAAGGGAGTCCAATTGCCTTTGGAACTCCAGCTATGCATATTGCATCCTTTAACCGAATCGGGCCTATTAATGATTAAGTCGCGAACATGCAAATAGGCCACATATGAAAGAGATCTTGACAGGGTAAGTTCGGGAAGTCCTCGTTCACTGCGGTAAGCATTGATTTTATTGAAAAGCTCAAGTTCTGAGGAGCTAATGCAATAATTATCGGGCACTGATCCTCCTTGACCTCGCATGCTCAAGGGATATGCAAGCCCACTAAAAAATAAAAAAAGTAAATATTTTGTTACTAACTTCATTGCTAATATCTTATAACAATCTTGACGCTCCATTTCCAGCCCTTGCGGTATAGAATGAAGCCTCAAATCCGAACTTATCAAAATAAGCTTTGGCCAAGGAAGGGATAAATTCTTTTTCGGCTTCACGATGGACGAGAGCAATTGCACAGCCTCCAAAACCTGCACCCGTCATACGGGCACCGGCAACAACTGAGGATTGACGACAAAAATCAACCAAAAAGTCAAGTTCATCACAACTAACCTCGTAATCATCTCTAAGGCTGTCGTGTGACTGGTACATTAAACGCCCTAATTCCATCAAATCAGCAGCAACAAGGGCTTCAGCAGCATCTTTCACGCGTTGGTTTTCGTAAATGGCATGCTTAGCCCTTTTATAGCAAACATCCCGGGAAATTGCTTTCCCAAATTGTTCGAATTCATCAGGAGAATAACTGCAAAGGGAGGGTTTGGGTAAAACACCCGATAATTGGCTTAATGCTTCATTGCATTCTGCTACTCGTTCATTGTATTCTGAGCCCGCCAATCCTCTCTTAACATTAGTATTCAGAACCCAAAGTGTGTAAGGTTGAATATTAAAGGGCACGGGATCGAAATCAAGGGTATTGCAATCGAGAACCAGGCAATGACTTTCTCTACCCATGCCAGAGGCAAACATATCGAGGATGCCACAGCTAACACCAACAAAATGATTCTCAGATTCTTTTGTAGCTTTTACCAATTCAATCATGGGAAGGGAAGTATGGTAAATCTCGTTAAGCATGACCGCAGTGGCCATCTCGACCGAAGCTGAGGAAGAAAGACCCGCTGAAAGAGGTAGATCTCCATAGACAAGTATATCCCATCCATTACCGGGCCACCCAAAGTGCCGAACAAACCAGTCAATCAATCCCATCGGATATTTTTGCCAGCCTTGGTTTCCCAATTGAGTATTGGCTCCTAAGGGATGTTTGTAAGTCTCATTGAAGTTGGAGGCAATCAGGTGAAAATTACTTTCTGTATTTGGCGCGGCCACAATATAAGTACCCATGTGCACAGCCAAAGGCATCACCAATCCTCCATTGTAATCAGTGTGTTCACCTATGAGATTTATACGACCAGGGGCAAAAAAAACCATTTCCCCTCCTTCTGCCCTTTGAAAAGACAGCCTGAATAGATGAAGTAAATCAGTTATTTTCATAAGCAGGAAAAAAATTTCTAATTAAATGTTGGAAAGAATTATAATCTACAGGTTTAAGTATGTAAGCATCGAAAGGAGGTTTAGCGAGGGAATCAAGTTCAGTACCAAAAACGGAGGCTGTGACGGCAATTAAAATCATGCCACTGGCTTCAGGTAATTCACGAAGACGGCGGGCAAACTCAAAACCATCCATACCTGGCATTCGAATATCGACAAATACAACGGCAGGTCGGAACAACTTAGCCTTTTCCAATGCTTCTTCGCCATTAGACGCAAAAAGCGATGTAATTCCAGCGTCATCAAGGAATTTTGCAATTAACATACGGTTAAATTCAAGGTCATCCACAATCAGAGCCTGAATGGATTTATGATTAACTGGGGCGAAATATTCTTTCTCTGAAGAAGTATTACTGATTATTTTAGCTTCTTTTATATTATTGAAAATCAGAAGGAAGGCAGAGCCCTTTCCAATCTCCGATTCAACTTTAATTTCTCCGCCCAACATCCCTACGATTTTTTTAACAATAGAAAGACCTAAACCCATGCCTTCAGCTTCTTTTAGGTGGCTTTTCCCCTGAAAGAAGGGTTCAAAAATGCTTTCCAACTCTTCTTGCGGAATCCCTGGACCAGTGTCTTTTACTCTTATATATAGATTTTTGTTCGAATGATTTTGAGAGGATTCACACCAGGTTTCTATTTCAATGCTTCCTTTTTCGGTAAATTTCACTGCGTTGCCGGTGAGGTTAAATAATACCTGCCTGAGCCTTCCCTCGTCAGATAAAATAAATTCAGGTATTGCGGGAGAGATTTTAAGGGAAAAATCAAGAGATTTTTGTTGGGCTTCCATTCTAAATACCTTTTCCGTTTCCCTTAAAAGTTGTTTTAAATCAACAGGTTTATGTTTTATTTTCAATTGACCGGTTTCTATGGCCGAAATGTTTAAAAGGTCAGTAATCAGGTCAATAAGATTATTGGCGGAATTCAGAATTATATCCAATATTTCTTTTTGTTCCTCATCTTGTGCCCGAGATTTAAGCAAAGAAGAGAAACCCACAATGGAGTTTAAGGGTGTGCGAAACTCGTGGCTTATATTTGCCAGAAAAATATTCTTAGCACGAGCTGCCGCTTGTGCTTTTTCTAGTGCATTTTCCAGTTTATGCGAATAGTTCTTTAATTCATCACGGGCTTCCTGCAATTGTTTATTTTTCTCAGTTAGATTACGGGTATATCTTTTTCTGAAATCCAAAATAACTATTATAGCAATCAACACAATCAGGACAATTAAGGTAGTTATTATCCTTAATTGTTTTTCTCTTCTTAATTTTTGTTCTGTAAGCAT
>DDBO01000012.1 GCA_002332755.1 Bacteroidales bacterium UBA2030
ATTGTAAAGAGGAGTTAAAAAAAATTCCGGACAATTCTGTAGATCTTATTTTTACCTCACCCCCATATGCAGATCAGCGCAAAAATACATATGGAGGAATTCACCCCGACAATTATGTTCAATGGTTTTTACCTATTTCAGAGCAGTTATTGCGGGTTTTAAAACCGACAGGAACTTTCGTTTTGAATATTAAGGAAAAAGTAATTAACGGAGAAAGAAGCACCTATGTTCTTGAATTAATTTTAGCCATGAGGAAACAAGGCTGGCTATGGACAGAAGAATTTATCTGGCATAAAAAGAATTCATATCCAGGTAAGTGGCCTAACAGATTTCGTGACGCTTGGGAGCGCCTCTTGCAATTCAACAAACAGCGCAAATTTAATATGTATCAGCATGCTGTGATGGTTCCAATGGGGGACTGGGCTAAAACCCGGCTTAGAAATTTATCTGAGACTGATAAAATAAGAGATGAATCAAAAGTAGGAAGTGGTTTTGGTAAAAGAATAGCAAATTGGTTGACCAGAGAAATGGTTTACCCTGACAATGTTTTACATTTAGCAACTGAATGCAGTAATAAAAATCACAGTGCAGCTTTTCCCGAGGAATTGCCTGAATGGTTCATAAAACTTTTTACAAAAGAATTTGACACTGTTTTGGATCCATTTATGGGCTCTGGGACTACAGTATTTGTAGCTAATCGGATGCACAGAAATGCCATAGGAATTGAGATTGTCCCTGAATATTTCAATATGGTAAAGAAACAAATTATCCCTGTTAGTTATTGCCTTTTTGAACCTGAAAATGATTATGGGAAGGTTGACAATAGATGAGTTAAATCAATACATTGAGGCTCATATTGGGGCGTTTCATCAAAGAAGAATAGAAACCTTGGAAGGATTGAAATTATCTACTATCCTGAAAAGGAAAAATCCCTATTTATACAGGGCTAAAGCTCAATTCACTGCTGAGCAAATAGTTAGAAACATCGTAGATGCTTTCTTGTCTTCAAACGAGGAAACTATTTTCGGAGATTGGATGGAAGGACTGGCAATCTATATCAATTCAAAAACCTATGGAGGCTACAAATCTGGAATACGTGGAATCGACTTAGAGTTTGATAAAGATGGTATTAGATATATCGTTACCATCAAATCTGGTCCCAATTGGGGTAATAGCTCCCAAATCGGGAGAATGATACAGGATTTTAAAACAGCTATCAAGACTCTTCGATCAAGTAATTCAGGTTTAATTATACAACCTGTGAACGGATGTTGTTATGGTAAAGAAGCGAAACCAGATAAAGGTGACTATTTTAAGTACTGTGGTCAGCAATTTTGGTATTTTATTTCAGGGAACCCCAGATTATATTTAGATTTAATTATACCTTTGGGCCACAAGGCCAGAGAAAAGAACGAGGAGTTTCAGGAGGAATATCTAAAAATTATCAATGTTTTCACTCGTGAATTTTCAAATACCTATTGTAAAGTTGATGGAAGTATAGACTGGGATGCAATCCTTAAATTCAATTCTTCGAGCACGGATTAAAAATTCATAGTAGTGTTCAATTAGTTTGATTTTGGCTTTATTGCCAGAAATCCTTTTACAAGAATAAATATCAACACATGCACTAAAATTATGGCCGCACCTGAAGGAATGTTTAGTGCATAAGAGACCAACAGACCGACTACATTACCGGCAAGCCCCAACAGGAATGAATATCCAATCATCTGGTTGAAGCGATGGGTGAGCAGATTTGCTGTGGTGGGTGGTATTGTCAGTAAGGCCAGCACCAGAATAATTCCTGCCACACGGATACTCAGAACGATAGCCAGGGCAACGAGAATCATAAGCGTATAACTGATAAAATGTACCGGAATCTTATGGGTGGAGGCATAATCAGGGTCAAAGGCAGTGGCGAGTATCAGCCGGTAAAACGAAACAAAGAAGAGGATAATCGCCATCACCAGAAGGGCCATCCATAGTAGCTCATCATTGCTGACAGATAAGATGCTGCCGAAAAGACTGCTCATAAGATTAGGCGCATAACCAGGCGTGAGAAAGGTGAAAATAATGCCAATAGCCATACCCAGCGACCAGAAAATTCCAATGGCAGAATCTTCTCTAACCTCCGTACGGTTCGATAGCCATTGTATAGAAAAACCTGATAGAATGGCAAATACAGCAGCACCCATTAAAGGGCTAAAGCCTAAAAAATAAGCAATACCCATTCCCCCAAACGAAGCATGTGTAATGCCCCCGCTAATGAAAACCAATCGGCGGCTGACGATATATGTTCCTATAAAGGCACAAATTAAAGCACTGAGCAACGAGGCCAACAGCGCATGTTGGAAGAAAGTGTATCCGAGCAGGTTAGTCATGGCTTTGAGAATTGTGTTCAACTTCGTGTCGTGAAAGAACCCGATGAGGGACAGGTCCATGGGCAACAAGCTCTATGGGGCAGTTGTATATTTTGAGCACATCGCCGGTTATTTCCGGACTTGGATGATAGTGCAATTCTCCGTTTACACAGGCAATAGATTTCACGTAGGCAGGTATAATTCCGAGATCATGCGAAACCATAAGTATAGTGAGACCTTCCTCGTTCAATTCTTTCAGCAATTCATAGAGTTCGGCTTCGAATTGGTTATCGGCATAGGTAGAAGGCTCGTCGAGCAGCAGCAGCGCCGGACGCGCCACAAGCGCACGAGCCAGGAACACGCGTTGCATTTGCCCTCCCGACAGGCTGCCGATGCTCTTCCCCTTCAGATGACCTGCACGGAGTTTTTCCATTAATTTTTCAACATACTTCTTATCGTCTGCGGTGTATTTCCCAAATATGCCCTTTTTGCCCATCAGGCCTGAAAGAATTACCTCTTCAGTGGTAATGGGAAAACGTTTGTCGAAGGTATTTACCTGGGGTAGGTAACCCAGCCCTTTACTATCCCCAAAATGAAAGATGATTTCACCACTAACAGGTGGCAGCAAGCCTGCAATGGTTTTTATAAGTGTAGTCTTACCTCCTCCATTCGGCCCGATGATACCAATGAAATCGCCTTCCCTAACTGTCAGATTGACATTTCGGAGAATAGGTTTTCCATTGTATCCGGCTGTTAAATTTTTGATTTCTAAAATGTTGTTCATTTCTTATATGAATGCAAATGAATGATTATCCATCGGAATGCCAGGGATAAATTTCTGAGAAGTTCAGGGCTGTTTTTTCTGTATGGATTCCTGTAACATTATGATAATGCTAAACATATTGTTTTCCCAATCTTCGGCCATTGGGTCGAATGGGATGACCATGGCACCGATTTCCCGGGCAATAGTTTCTGCATTTTCCCGATCAAATTGTTGCTGAATAAATATGGCTTGAATGTTTTCTTTTCGGGCAAGGTCAACAAATTCGCGCAG
>DDBO01000235.1 GCA_002332755.1 Bacteroidales bacterium UBA2030
CTTACTGCCTTGTTTTGCTCTACTGATGCATTTTTAAGGTGCATAGCCAATTGTGAAGTGGATTGTGCTGCCCGTATAATTTCTCGTGCAGCTTTACCCTGTTCGGCCATGCTTTGAGCCACTTGTTTAGCCGAAGTACGCATAGAATTCATACTGGTAGCAATTTCTTTCGAACCAAGGGTCTGTTCCTCAATAGCTTTCACAACTTCACGGGTTTGAATGGAAGTATCCTGTACCAACTTCATTACATTAGCCGAAGCAGTCATCTGCTCTTCGGAAGCTTTTGCCACCTGGCTAATTACCTGATTTGTCTGCTCAATGGCATCTCTTATCACGTTGAGTCCCTTAAGACTTTCATCGGCCAAGTGAGCACCTTCATCTACAATACGCAATCCATCTGTGGTTGAATTAACAGCCTCCTGGGTAATCTCCTGAAACGAACGAATGATGGCAGCAATGTCGGCTGTTGCTTTGGCTGCCCTGTCGGCCAGGTTTCGAATTTCTTCAGCAACCACTGCAAATCCCCTGCCTGCATCACCGGCACGTGCAGCTTCAATAGAAGCATTAAGCGAAAGTAAATTAGTACGTTCCGAAATCAGGTTAATAGTATCAACAATAGTACTGATTTCAGCAGAACGGCGCCCTAATTCTTTGATTACCCCGGATGTTGAAGTAAACGATTCTTTTACCTTGAAAAGCCCATTAATGGATTTCTGCGCTAGATCAATACCCTCCGTAGTTCGTTGCTTCATTACCAGACTAAATTCTTTAGCCTGGGCTGCCAATGAGGCTACCGAGCGCGAACTGGCATCGAGTTGGGTAGCACTGGTTGCCGCGCTATCATTAGAGGTACTGATTTTTTTTACAGCAAGCGACACCGACTCAAAACTCCTGGATAATTCTTCATTGGCAGCGGCTACCCTTTCTATGTTTGCAGAGAGATGCTCGGTGGTTGCAGTAACCTCCTCAATAGCTGAGGCCATTTCGTTGATGGCTGATGTAGTTTGTTCGGCAGCCGATGCAAGGTCTAATGAATTTTGAGCCAGGTTGTCTGTTGTCTTCCCAACTTCTTCAATTGCAGTTGCAATTCCATCAATATTACCAATAAGCGCCTGGGTATCTTCCCCAACACTTTTAAACGAAGCAGAAAGCTCAGTCATAGAGGCAGTTAGCTCTTGAGCCGATGCTGACATTTCTAGCGCACCTTGAGCAACCTGTTGGGTATTTGCTGCAGATTCAGTAATTGCCGTAGCTACTTCTTCAGTGGAAGAATCTAAAAGTTTTGCACCCGAGCTAATTTGTTCAACAGAGGCGGCAATCTCATTAATTCCGCTGAGCATCTCCTCGGCCGATACTGCAATGGATTCCGCCTGTTCTGCATTTTCTTTAAGTGTAGCTGTAGCCTGATTTTGACCACTGAGCAAATTATCCAGCGCTTTTATCTGTTCCTCTGCTCCTTCCACTACTCGTGTAGTTTTATCCTCAAGCCCTTGAACATGGTTGAGGAGTGAGCTAATGTAAGCAATAAGGGTTTCCCTGACCTCGGCTGAAATACCCTTTTTAATTGTATTGTTTTCCATGGCTGAAAGTTTATTTTGATTGTTTTTCCTATTCCAAAACATAGTTATTCTGCTTTAATGTTATCCTGAGTATCATTATTAGATTCATTTTCTGCAAATAAAGCATCCACATTGAGCACCAGAACTAATTTGTCGTTTACCTGTGCAATACCCGTAAGGTAATTTCCAGAGAGTCCTGCAATATTTTCTGGTGGAGGCTGAATGGTTTCGGCCGGTAAATGTATAAAGTCCCGCGCTGAATCGACTATGAGCCCAATATGTCGGCTATTACTATTGATAATAATCATGCGGGTTCGAATATCAACCGCCTTGTTTTCCATGCCAAGTCTAAGACGCAAATTAACAACCGGTATTACCATTCCCCTGCTAAAGACAATTCCTTCAATATAAGAAGGTGCACCTGGAATGGGGGTCACAGCTTCTACCATATCGAGCTGCTTCACAACAAAGCTGTTAATAGCAAAATGGATATCGCCTAGCTGAAACAAAATATACGGGGTAGCTTGGTTATTCATTTTTCAAAAGATTTCGAAGGGTTTCAACATTTCTGGCATTTTTCTGACGCAGTTGCACCACAAACTTTATCAATGCATTAGCATCAATGATAAGGATTAGTTTACCATCTCCTAATTCAGTGGCACCAGAGATACCTGGCACCTGAATCAGGGGGTCGGTTATCGATCTTACAACAATCTCACGTATGCCCTCCACCCTATCCACTATTAAACCTGCTAATCTTGAGCCACTGCCGCAAACAAGTACATTTCTCACTCCTTTTCGGCCTTCACCCAAATGAAAATAATCCAACAGGTCAATCAAGGATAAAACGTGATTACGGTAGGGCATAATGAGGTTTCCTTCAATTTGGGTGATATCTTCTTCATATACCTGAATTACCTCTGATACCATTGTTTGAGGTAATGCAAACCGCATATTGCCTACCCGCAATACAAGGGCATCGAGAATTGCAATTGTAAGGGGTAATTGGATGATAAACGAAGTACCCCGGTTGGGTTCAGATTTAAAATCGAGCTGTCCTCCCAATTCCATAATAGTACGTTGGACCACATCCATACCGACTCCCCTGCCACTGAATCGATCGGCTTCGTCTTTACTCGATATACCCGGTCGACACATAATATCCAAAATCTCAGCATCGTTAACTTCATTTTTAGGAGCCAATATTCCAGCTTCTATTCCTTTTCTGATAAGCTTCTGGCGATCAATACCTCTGCCATCATCAGCAATTTCCAGTACCACAGAGTCTCCAGAAGTGAAGGCTTTAAGGGTAATAGTTCCGGTTTCAGGTTTGCCCATTCTCACACGCTCCTCAGGAGGTTCAATACCATGACTTACTGCGTTTCTTACCAGATGCAGCAATGAATCTATTATGCGCTCAACAACATACTTATCAATTTCAGTTTCACGGCCTTCTACATGGAGCTGTATTTTGCGATTGTAATTTCGCGAGGCCTCCTGAACTATATATTGCATACGATCAAATGCATCAGCTATAGGTACCATCCTTACCCGCATCACACCTTCTCTGAGATTACGCAACTGACGCTCCATCAATTGATTAATCTCAATAAGCGAACGAAGTTTGCTTTCTTTGACCTCCTTTGATAACACTAGTAGAGCTTCCTCGAACTTCGAACGACTGATAACCAGATTACCAATAAGGGTCATTAAGTCTTCAAGGCGACTAATATCGACCCTCACAAAACCGCTCTTCAATATATTCCGCTCTTCACGACTCAACAAAACCTCAGGCTTTGTCCCTGTATCATTGTTTTGGGGCATCGGATGGGCCTCCTCCGGTTTTCTATCTCCACCCTCATCGTGCTTACCAGCATATTCCTGGCAAAGCACATTGACAGGCATTGTCCGCTGAATTTCTTCACATGGCAAATCTGAGGCCACAATAAACTCAAAAAACAAGCGACCAAACTCATCATTAAAGGGGCGAACTTCCAAAATCTGACAATGCGCGTTCAATATGTCCCTAACCGTATTAACGGTAATGTTCTGCTCGAAATTCTCTCTCGATGATTCAAAAATAACCTTGAATTTCTTCGCCATTGTTGAATCGGGAGTGGCTTTGGATATTAGGCCAGCTGCACTTTTTGAAATATTCAACTTCTCTTTTAAATCTGACCACTCGCTTATCTTGTCATCCGAAACTACACCCTTTTCGCTCAGATTTGACTCTATTAAGGAAGTACCCGCAATTATCCAGGAGATATTGTCTTTGTCCAGATGTCTTCCTTCTTTCTGGAGATTTTTCAAATATGCTTCAAGGTCGTGCGATACCTCTTCTACGAACGAAAAACCCATCATCCCGGAGATTCCCTTCAGAGTATGATAAGCCCTGAATAGGGCCTGTATTTGTTCGGCAGATAGAGGGGCCTGCTCAGCAGCTAAAATTAACTTTCTGATATTCGCCAGCAGTTCCTCGGCCTCTGCATAAAAATCGTCGGCAAATTCTTCCTGAAGATTAGTCATAGCTCATAAATTTAGCTGTTGAGCAACAATTTCTTTTAGCATATTTGGCTGAAAAGGCTTTGTAAGATATACAGTAACTCCTGCTTCTACAGCAGTAGTTTTTATCCCATCGTCTGAGCGAGTGGATAGGATAATTACGGGTAGATTGAAAAAAGTTTGGTGGTTGCGGATAAACCTTAAAACGTCCATGCCATTCATATCTGGCATATTAATATCGAGGATAACCAGATCAGGTCGGTTGATGGCAATAATTTCAAGCGCCTCCAAACCATTCGCAGCTTCAAGAAATGAAATATCGGAAAGGGTGCGGAGGGCTGCCATAACCATTTTTCGCATAGTGGCTGAGTCGTCGGTTATTAATATTTTTTTCATGGTTCAATCTATACGATTTGTTAATTTTATAATCATTTTCACAAGTTTTTCATGATCCTCTGGTTTGCGGAAAAAGAAATTGCAACCCATTTTTCTGCAACTCCTTTCAACCTCAGCGCTTAAATCAGAAGTATATATAACTGGAACCGCCAAAGGAAACTCTTTGACCAGAATTTGTAAAAATCTCATTCCCGGGTCATCAGGTAATACCAGATCGAAAACCACAAGGTCGTATGTGTGGTTAGCTAATTCTTCATACGCCTCTGAAGCGGTGCATGCAACAGCTAACTGTAGCCTGTTATTGTTGCGGCCTAAAGCTGCAGAAAGCCGGTTAAGAATTGGTACAGAGGAATCTAAAATTAAGACACGCATTGCATGATAATGATATCTACACAAAATTACTTTTGTAAATACCTCCTAATCAATCAGACAAATTCTGAAAATAATATAGGAGTTTGTCTTATACCCTTTTGAGCAAAACCCCAATAATTTCTTATTAACTATATATCAATAGATTAATATTTTTTGTGCTGAATACCTAATTAGTTCTTTAGTACTCCATTCAACCACCCTGTAGCTAATCCTTTTTTAATTTCACTTTACGAACTTTGCCCATCAGCATCAAACCCTTATTTTTGCCAACATCCAAACTTTTAACTAATGAGCTACGAACTCGAACACTGGTTCAGGCCTTTTCGCGAAAATACCATCGGCAACGAGATGTTGTTTGAAACGCCCTACGGCCTGAAAAAGTTAATATATGCCGATTGGATTGCCAGTGGCAGGCTTTATCGTCCTATCGAAGAAC
Source organism: Bacteroidales bacterium UBA2030 (assembly GCA_002332755.1). GTDB lineage: Bacteria > Bacteroidota > Bacteroidia > Bacteroidales > TTA-H9 > UBA2030. The sequence continues at coordinate 5,266 of DDBO01000235.1, forward strand.
GGATTGCCAATGTTTTTGGGCCTTGGGTAGCCAATACCCATACCGAAACCAGCGAAACAGGCACCATGATGACCAAAGCCTATCATCATGCTCATCATCTTATTAAAAAACATGTAAATGCAGGCCCTAACGACGTAATCATTACCACAGGTTTTGGCATGACCGGGGTAGTCAACAAATTGCAGCGTATTCTTGGCTTGAAATTTTGTGGTCAATTGTTTAATTCCGGTTGCCTGAGCATGAGCGAAAAGCCCGTAGTTTTTATAACCCACATGGAGCATCACAGCAATCACACTTCTTGGCTCGAAACTGTAGCTGAGGTGGTGATAATTAACCATACTGCTGATTTGTTTGTCGACCTTAACGACCTTGAGAAAAAACTGAAAGCTTATGGTCACCGGCAGTTTAAAATCGGGTCTTTCTCTGCCTGCTCAAATGTTACAGGCATTCAGCCTCCTTACTACGAAATGGCCAGGCTTATGCATGAATATGGAGGTGTTTGTTTTGTTGATTTTGCTGCTTCTGCACCTTATGTAGATATCAATATGCACCCTTCAGACCCCATGGAAAAATTGGATGCCATTTTTTTCTCACCGCACAAGTTTCTGGGTGGCCCAGGTAGTTCGGGAGTCTTAATTTTTGATTCTTCTCTATATCACAATCAGGCTCCTGATCAGCCTGGAGGTGGCACAGTGGATTGGACCAATCCCTGGGGTGAATATAAATATATAGACGACATTGAATTGCGCGAGGATGGCGGTACACCTGGCTTTTTACAGGCTATTCGCACCGCTCTTTGCATAGAGCTAAAAAACCAAATGACTACCAGCCAAATGCATAAAAGGGAAAAAGAGTTGGTGTCCAGGGCTTTTCAACTTTTCCGTGGAATCCCGCACGTACATATTCTTGCCGATCATGTGGAAGACCGGCTTGGCATCTTCTCCTTCTATCTTGACAATGTTCATTATAATCTCGTAGTTAAATTACTGAATGACCTCTGGGGGATACAGGTACGTGGTGGATGCGCCTGTGCAGGAACATACGGGCATTTTCTGCTCAATGTTACCTACGAGCAAAGCAAACGAATAACTGAAAAAATTAACCAGGGCGATCTCTCTGAAAAACCAGGTTGGGTCAGACTATCTTTACATCCTACTATGACCGACGAAGAATTGGAGATAGTAGCTGGAGCGGTTCGCGAAATTGCGCTTTACGCTGACCGATGGAAGAACGATTACATATATAATCCCCGAAAGAATGAATTCAGACACCGCAGCGAACCCGAGGATAAAATTGCCAAAGTTTTGCCATGGTTTAGGTTCTGAGTTTTTCAGAAAATTCATGACATAATTTCAAGATTGGTTTAGCTGCCTTGTATTTTTTCAACTTTTGCCTTTCCTTCCGGTATCTCACGCATAACCTCGAAAACGGCATGGTCGAGGACAATCTCCTTAAAAATGTCCTCAATGCGTGAAAGATGCGTATCAGTAATAAATACCTGGCCAAACTTTTCCTCACCCGTCAGGTGTATTAACGTTTTTACCCGCTGTTCGTCGAGTTTATCGAAAATATCATCAAGCAATAAAATCGGTTTATATCCAATGATGCTGCGGGTAAATTCAAACTGAGCGAGTTTAATAGCAACCACAAAAGACTTTTGTTGCCCCTGCGACCCAAACTTTTTCACCGGGAACCCACCAATAAGAAATTCCAGGTCATCTTTATGAATGCCAGTAGTTGTGTATTTGAGAACAAGGTCACGATTGAGCGATTCCTCAAGAAGTCGGGCTGGTTCAGCCTCGTTGAGCTGGCTGAGGTATTCTATGCTTACTTCCTCGCGTTGCCCAGAAATCTCACCATAAAATCTATTAAAAACAGGTAAAAAAGCATTCAAAAAGGCCTTCCTTTTTTCAAAAATCCTTTGACCGGTACTCACTAACTGAGGGGTATAAATATCGAGCATGAAAGCATCGAAAGTCGCTGTTTCGGCAAACTGGCGCAGCAAGGCATTACGACTGGCCAAAGCCTTGTTATAGGTAAGAAGGTCGTCGAGATAAGCATGATCAAACTGAGAAATAACCCCATCAATATACTTACGGCGCACTTCACTTCCCTCGTTAATCAAATCGCGGTCGTAAGGTGAAACTATAACCAGAGGGATAAGGCCGATATGGTCGGCCAAACGATCATAACGTTTCTGATTGAGGCTAAATTCTTTTGGCTGTCCTTTTTTCTGAATGCAACTTACCTGATGATGCTGTTCACCGTCGCGGTAGTATTCGCCATGAATGGCAAAAAAACCCTCCCCATGACGAATATTTTGATTGTCCATAGGATTGAAAAAAGAACGGGTAAAAGACAGGTAATAGATAGCATCCAAAAGATTGGTCTTGCCAGTCCCATTTTGGCCAACCAAACAATTTATTTTAGGTGAAAACACCAGGCTGGTTTCACCGTAATTCTTAAAATTAATAAGCTTAAGGCTGTGGAGGTGCATGGTGCAAAATTACGTAGTAATGCGCTTAATGGCCTCTGCTACCTGTGCCAGGAGCCAGGGCGGAGTGCTGGTGGCCCCGCTTATGCCACATGATCGCATACCTGAAAACCAGCCGGCGTCTATTTCTTCAGGCACCGAAATTTTAAATGAACGAGGATTAACCGAGCTACAAACCTCATAGAGTGCTTTTCCATTGCTCGAATTTTTTCCGCTTACAAATACTACTACATCCACTGCCTTTGCAAAATTACGCAGCCCTTCTACCCTGCCTGAAACTTGTCTGCAGGAGCTGGGATGCACTTTAAGATTCTGTCGATGGGCTGAAAAGAGGGCACTAAGTTGATTCGCCAATTTTTGATATGCTTCGGCATCCATGGTAGTTTGGCTGAATATATGAGCCGGTCGGTTGAAATCAATTTTTACAAAATCGCTCTCATCTGCAATGACAAGAGCACTGTAATTTGTTTGACCATTCAGGCCGATTACCTCTGGGTGGCCAGGCTTCCCAAAAATTAATATCTGTGTATTACGAGCACTTTCCTCCTTATAAATTTCTTTAATTTTCTGCTGAAGTTTTAATACAATAGGACATGTGGCATCAATGATTTCGGCTCCGGCCTTTTTCAATCGTTCATAAGTCTCTGGAGGTTCACCATGTGCCCTTATCAAAACCCTCCCTGAGGGTATCTTTTTTTCTTTTTCGGGTAAAAATGTTTTCATGCCCATAGTCTCAAGCCGGGCAACTTCTGCTTCGTTATGAACCATCTCACCTAAACATGTGAGCTCCCCATCAACCAATTGTTCTTCAGCTAACTGAATAGCCTTTCGCACGCCAAAACAAAAGCCACTGTCGGGGTCAATAATAATTTCCATGCACGATTTTTGGCAAAAATAAACAAAAGCCGGCACCCCTAAGGAAACCGGCCATGCACTAAATAATTTGTTTATTATTTGTCATTCACCCAAAATTCAAAAATTTTGGAGGATGTATTTCCCAATTTATCGCTACTTGTTACTACGACTTTATGTTTCTGTCCTCTTGCAAATCCGGCAATCCGGCCCTGATAGGGTTGCTCAGGTGTCCCATTCAACGACCATGTAACTTTATCAATACCTGAAAGATCGTCTTGTGGAGCAAGGTATAAGGCTACAAAAGGCGCAAAAACCTCCAGCCCATTTCTTATGCCTATTGGCTGTACGCTAAACCTATAATCAATTACGGGAGGCTGATTATCTACAACAAACCCAAAAGTTCGCTGTTTTGATTGTTAACATTATCGTAGCCAACTATTTGAATTGTGTGCCAGCCTGCCTCTCTTATGGTAAATGGTCCCCCATAGTCAATCTCCGTCGGATTTTTATCCTTGGCATAAGCCAGAAGTTTAGGCCCCGATTCAGCATCAGCAAAACTCAGATGAATGCGGGTCTTATCGTTGATAAATACCGTATCACGGCTGGTGTAGTTTGGACCATCGTAGGCATATTCGAGTGAAGGGCCTGAAAGGTCAACAAAAATCTTACGGGTGTTGTGCCTAAACTCTTCAAAACGAAGGTTTTTCAAATCTGCCGTAGAATTATCAAGGCTGTCAATCGCATAATAGCGAATAATATGGATTCCCTGTTGCGAGGGCAAATAAAAAGGCTCTGTATAATCTTTAAAATTCAAATCATTGATGGCGTAACGCAAGGCTTTTATCCCCGTCTTGTTATCAACTGCCGTTATTTTAAGTTTTGTACGTCCACTGAAATAGATCCTGTCATCGACAATGAAGCGATCGCCTAAAATATCGGTTGCAATGATAGGGGCCGACTTATCATAAAAGAACTCAAACTTTTTCCTTACTTCTGCATTTTTAACATAATCTAGTAAATTTATGTCTAATTATCAATAAAAAACCGGGACAGCAAACCTGCCCCGGCCAACCAGCCAATTGACGAACCTATTTTATTTTTCTATAGGATTATTTTCGTCAAGTGCCCAATAATTATAACCTCCATCGAGTACTTTTACTTTGGTTAAGCCTAATACCTCCTTAAGAGCGAAATAACCAACTGAAGCCAATACTCCGGAATTGCAATACAAAATCACCTCATCTTCAGAAGATAATTTGGCTAAAGCAGGTATTGCCCTGAGTTCGTCGGCTGTTTTAAAATCATTATTCTTGTTAAGAAACTCTCGGTAGTCGATATTGATTGCGCCAGGAAGGTGGCCTTTACTTTTATCCGTATTTCCGGCATACTCCTCAGGTTTGCGGGTATCGATAAGTGTAAATCCTCCTTTTTGAAGCTTTACCTTAAACTCCTCAAGCTTAATCATAACATCAGGCTGAAGGTTAAGATTAAATGTAGTCTTTGGACGTGAGGAAGGCTGAGAAGTCAGCGGAACACGAAATTTCGACCACTCTTGCATATTCTTTGTGAAAATTTTTACATCCTTGGCGCCCAACATTTTCAATACAAAGTACAAACGAGAAGTATATTTATTTGAGCCATCGTCATAAAGCACTATAGGAGAATTCTCACCAATGCCTTTTGAACCAAAATAAGCAGCTAGCTCCTCAGGCGATTTTAACATTCCATCCGGTTTTCCTACAAAAAGATCTTGTTGCCAAATATTTATGGCTCCTTTAATATGTGCCTGAGCATAATTTTGCGGCCTATCGCAATCGACAACTACCAAATCAGCTCTACTTTTAAGCATCTCGACAAATTCAGCAGTGCTTAAAGCTGAGCTGGCATAGGCCATGATGTATCCGAAAATTATTCCGAAAATCAAAATTAACCTTTTCATAATCAATTCTTTTTAATGTTTTTTATTTCAATTTTACTTGCACCTGCACCAAAATGCAGTCATTCGGCTTTTCAACTGCGGCGGTTTCTTCAGCTTTATAGAGGTAGTTCAACTGAATGCGGGTCCAGTCGTTGAGGAAATAATTCAGACCGAAAGTGATAATATTCTGCCTGTCGGTATTGGAAGCTGCATCTTTGTTTGGATCATACGTTTCATATTTAATGACAGGCTGCAGGTTCCACGGGGTACTATATATGGCCTGAACGAAATAGCCATCACGCAGTACGCTTCCGCTACGAATTTCAGGGGTTGAACCACAACCACCACCTACAGTGTAGCTTCCTTTATCATCTCCATGAAGATATTCTCCCTGAACCAGTAAATTTCCCAGCCTAAGTTCAGCATCGAAACCATAGCGCGTTTTTTCATCATCCTGAGTAGCTGAAGGATCGGCGGCTTTATATTTACCTGTAAGGAAACTTGCCCCTAAGCTCAGGTGTTTCCAGGGTGTAAACACAATGCGACCGGAATAAGTCTTACCATTATTATTGTCCAGACCGATTACTCCTGTTCCGTTTGTCACGGCAAGGCTGTATTTAAAAAGATTTACAGTCTCAAGGCCAAAAATATTCATGGTATCCGTTGACCCTAAAACCATAAATCCCAGGTCGCGGTTCGGAGTAAGTTCATCCACAACTAACGAGCGGTTGATTGTGTACAATGCGTTACAGGGTGTATTCAACTCCAGACTTATGGGTGATTTGAAAGAACCTAAACTAAATTTGGCGTAGGGTCCCAAACGGGTATATGAAACAAAAGCGTCTAGCAAATAAGGATGTCCATATGCGTTTGGACTGGCTTCCAGCAAAACATAATACTCCACATCGTAAGGTATGCTTCCGGCTACACCAATGCGCGCACGGTTGAATTTGAAAGTACTTTGATTGAGTGAATTTCCACTGGCACTTTTCCCATAAAAATGGTAGTCGAATTGAGGTTGGATGTAACCTATAATCTTGGCTCCGTCATTACTTCCGCCCATGGGTTCCAGGCAACCCTGAGCATAAATCCGAAAACTGATTCCAAATAGTACTATAAAAAACAATGCAACTTTTTTCATATGCTTAGTATTTAATTAAATAATTTCAAAAAGGGGTGGCCAATTACCACCCCCTTACCACCCTATGAACGGGTTAGTTACCGGTAACGTAGCTGTAACCGGCCGGGCCTTTGTATACGGTTTTCGAAGCATCCTTCAGCGCATCATACACCAAGGCATTTGCACCAAATTTGACACCCTTGGTTTTATAGCCTAAAACATTCAAATAGGTAGTAACAAATGCCGAGGTCATGCCTGTGTAGCAATAGATAATTACATCCTTATCAGGATTGATATACTTAATTTCATCACCTTCGATCGAAAATTTGGGAATGTCGAAAGCGCCTGCAAAATGCCCAAAAGTAGTATAATCAGCTTCCGGCCAGTAGTTGATTATTGTATAGTTGGCGGGATTGGCGAGAACATCCGCGGGATTAACAGTTTGCAAGCCAGCAGCCAACACCTCACTTATTTTTTGATCCAGAATGGCTTTTCCATCAGTAGCAGTGGAAGTCCATGCAGGCTTATTGTAAGCTATAGGAGCGGGAGCTGCATCAAATACCCAATTCGAGTTACCAACGGCAATGTTTCCTTTTGCATTCATCCATGGCCCCTGGAAAGCTTCGTTCCAGGCTGCCATCCCAAATTTCAGGATTTTTGCATCCTTAAATCCGGAGAGACGCAGGGCAGCACATGCTACTGCAGCATTCTGACCTGTATAGCATACGAGCAGGATTGGCTTATCGGTCTTGCCTTGAGCAGCTGTAACCACATCCTTTAAAGCCACATTAATAGCTCCTTTAATATGTCCGGCAGCAAAATCGGTGGCAGAACGAAGGTCGAAAACATAGTAACCGGGAATAGAATGATCCGTCGGATCCACAATTCCACCATCTGTAGTCAATTTTGCATCTATAGCCCATTTGTCGAGAAGAGCAGGCAAATCAAGTCCCTGAGCTACCATGTAGGTTTTCAGGGTTTCAAAATTACCCGTTTGGGTGTTGTCGTCTGACTTTTTGCAACTCGTGAGTACAAGGGCTGGTACTAATACAACAAACAAGAAAAACTTAGCAAATCTGTTCATAGGTGATTGATTTTTTTAGTTAGTAATAGTTTTTTTTCGTCCATGAGTGGTGTTGCAAAAGTAGAGTGCTTTGTTATGGATTTCACAAGTAAAACACTGATATTCAATCACCAAAAGCAATTCTTTGGTCAAGTAAAAAACTGATTTTAATCAGTTTTTTAAAGCACTTGCATCAACTCTCACGCACAATTATAACTATTTCAATATTTTATAAATTAGCAATTATGTTTAAATTTGCATGTTAAAACAGAAATCATTTAATCAAACACAATGAAAGGCCCGACCTGCTTTTTGGAAAACCAACATACGAGTTGTTTCGATTTGCTAACACCCGACCAGAAAGAACTCGTTCGGCTCAACCGTATTCAAATCAAGTATAAAAAAGGTGAAACAATCGCCAAACAGGGCAGTCTGGCTTCTCACATTATATTCCTGGATGAAGGCTTGGTAAAAGTTTTCCTGGAAGGGCGTCCAAAGGATCTTATCCTTAAAATTGTCCCCTCAAATCACCTTATTGGATTGCCTTCCATTTATGATGGTAATAACCAATTTATTTACTCCGTAGCGACCTACACGGATTCATTGGTGAGCCAGATCGATATTAACATTTTCAAAGAATTACTTAGCACCAACCCCCAGTTCGCCCTCAAAATCATCAACATTCTTAATGAAGACACAGCCCTGATTTATGGCAGGTTTTTCTGTCTTACCATGAAACAATCGCACAGTCGTGTTGCTGATATTTTACTTTGCCTGGCCAAAAGAGTTTATAAATCCTCGGAGTTCAACCTGGCCATTTCGCGTAACGATCTCGCCGACCTCACTGGTTTGGCCAGCGAGAGTGTCATTCGCATCATCAAAGATTTTAAAGACGAGGGCCTTATAGCATCCGATGGCAAAAAATTCAGAATTCTTGATTTTGAAAAACTGGAAAAGATCAGCGAACTTTAAGTATTCTACTAATAAATCCCTCGCCGGTTAAGTGCCCTCTGGTATCGCGCAGCATTTTGCATGTGCTGCTCGTAGGTATTAGAAAATACATGATACCCCGACAGATCATCACGTGCACAGAAAAACAGATAATTATGTCGTTCATAATTTAAAACGGCGTCGATGGATGAGATAGAAGGGAGGCAAATAGGCCCGGGAGGTAATCCGGAATATTTGTAGGTATTGTAAGGAGAATCGATAAGCATATGGTATCCCGTAATTCTGCGAATGGACCAGTCGCCATGGGCAAATTTAAGTGTTGGATCAGCCTGCAATGGCCATCCTTTCTTTAGTCTGTTAATATACACACCTGCAATACGGGGTTTTTCATCGTTTTGGTTGGTTTCTTGTTCGATAATGGAAGCCAAGGTCACCACTTCCGCTCGCGTTAAACCTATCTGGGTAGCCTTTTGCTTTCTTTCGGAATTCCAGAACTTTTCAGATTCAGAAGCCATACGAGTTATAAATGTCCGGGCTGAAGTATTCCACCAAAGCTCATATGTATTCGGAATAATCAAAAGAAAGGCTGTTTCTGGTTTAACGCCAAAGCCCCCCAGAAATTCCGAGTTATTGAGCAGCTTAAGTAATTCCACCGAATCTGCTTCAATTTGAGAAGAAATTTTATGGGCCAGTTGTTCTTTGGTTCTCACACTATTGATTACCACTCTCACGGGCTCCTGCCGGCCACCGGCCAATATTCTGACAAGTTCAAAATTCGACATCCCTTTGCGTAATTTATATCGGCCTGGTTTAACACTTTTGGAAAGTCCTTGTTGAGTGGCCAGCCATTCGAATGTCCAACGATTTTTAATTAATCCTTTATTGTATAATAACTGCTTTAAGTCATCGAAATCGCTTCCTGTGTGCACATTTATATATGCAATCTCCCCTCCTCCCACCAACACATTTGAGCTAAAAATAGCCTTCACCAGAAAAACGAGGATAATAACTGAAATTACCAATAGCAAAACGAGAACACCAATAATGAGCCTGTGAAAGCGCGACTTTGGCCTTTTAAAATATTTGTCTTGTGTTAATTTGATCATCCTTTACTAAAATTAAATCCTCAATTCAGTCAAGATTGATGAATTGTAAAAAAAAGGCATCTTCGAAACCGCCGGGTGTCTTAACCCAATCTTTTCTTCGCCCTGTTTGTATAAAACCCGCTGAACGAAATAAACTCAGACTTTTCTGATTTGAAATGGCAATGTCTGCGTAAAGCTGGTGAAGTTTAAGGTGATTAAAGCCATAAGAAATTACCAACTGAAGGGCATCGGCTGCATAACCCTTTTTTCGGTGTTCGGCATCAATCATAATACCAATTCCGGCCTTTCTGTTGAGCATGTCAATATCAAAGAGGTCAGCTAGGCCTACAGGGACATGGTTATCGAGGGTTTCTATCATAAATCTCACCTGTTGCATAGCCAACACACTGTGAGTCATGGCATTTTGGACATATTGCCGTATGGCTTCCATACTATAAGGACCGGGTACCTGACTTGTTTGCCAGATTTCGGGTTGATTTTCCCATTGATAAATCAACGAGACATCGCTCATCTCCAGGGCTCTCAATCTCACCAATTTACCTTCCATATGCTAAAGCCAGGTTTCTCCTTCATAAACCATCACAGCAGGGCCAGTCAAAAACAAATCTTTTGCCTGGTTGTTCTCCAGGCGAAAATCTACCTCAAGCAATCCTCCTCTGGTAGTCACTTTTACAGGGCCTTTGTTCACTCCCTGCTCCAACGCATAAGCAATAGCCGAGGCAGTCACTCCCGTTCCACAGCTCAAGGTTTCGTCTTCTACTCCCCTTTCGTAGGTTCTTACAAAAATCCCTTCAGAAATTTCCGATACAAAATTCACATTTATTCCTTCCGGCATAAATTTCTCATTGTATCTGATACTCCTGCCTTCTGCTACTATATCCAGATCTTCATCAGGAACATTTCTTAAAAACCTCACAAAATGCGGAACACCGGTATTTAAAATATAATCACGTTTCTCTTTTCTTACCTCCTGAACATCATTGAGGGATAGCTTCACTTGATAAAAATTTTCTTTAGCAAACAATATTTCGGCACTATGAAATCCATCGGCTGCCTTGAAATGCATCTTGTTTCCGACAATTCCCAGATGCCTGGCAAAAGCGGCAATACATCGTCCCCCGTTTCCACACATTGTAGCCGGACTTCCATCAGCATTAAAATACTGCATATAAAAATCGGCCCCGGAATCACTGTTCAACAAAATCAAACCATCGGCCCCAACACCAAAGCGGCGCTTACAAAGACTACGTATGATTTCCGGATCTCCTGAAAAAACGTCACTCCGATTATCCACTAATATGAAATCATTACCGGCTCCATGAAATTTAAAAAACTTTAGCTTCATTTAACTGTTATTAACTTATTAAAAAAACACATTGAGAAACAGCAATATAAAAACCATAGGGTATTTAATCGCCATTTGCGAAATTAATTCTAAATCAAAAGGGGTACAAAATTTGAATGAAATTTAGGAGCAAAATAAATTGTTAGACAAAAATTAAAATCAACAAAGACAATTAATTAAAAAAAAGGAGGCCCTATGATGAAAAAGTATCTGGGAATGCTTTCCATGGCAATTTTAGGAGGACTCATCTCTCTCGGACTTTATACTTCCATTCAATCTCATAAATCCAAAATTACTCCCCAGCAAAGACAGGATATTCCTGTACAAAGAACGCAATTGGTGGCTAATGCCCCCATGATGGCACCCGATTTTGTGGAAGCTGCCAATTTGTCGGTACATGCTGTTGTACACATTAAAGCAGAGTTCAGCCGCAAAAACTACTTTTATGATGACTTTTTCGGAGATTTCTTTAATCCCTTCCGTTTTCCTCAGCAAGAGAATGCCCTGATAGGGACAGGTTCAGGGGTAATCATTTCGCCTGAAGGATACATTGTTACGAATAATCATGTAGTTCAGGATGCAAGCAAGCTCGAAGTAACCCTCAACGATAAAAGGGTTTATGAAGCTAAAATCATTGGTACTGACCCCAGTACTGACCTTGCCCTTATTAAGATTGAAGAAACGGATCTTCCGTACCTTACATATGGAAACAGCGATGATTTGAAAGTAGGGGAATGGGTTCTGGCAGTAGGCAACCCGTTTAATCTTACAAGCACCGTAACTGCTGGAATTGTAAGTGCCAAAGCACGCAATATTAACATTTTAAGCAATAGAGAAGGCAATACTATAGAATCATTTATTCAGACCGATGCAGCTGTAAACCGTGGAAATAGTGGAGGCGCACTTGTAAATACCCGCGGTGAATTGGTGGGTATCAATGCTGCGATTGCTTCCGGTAATGGATACTATACGGGTTATTCGTTTGCCATACCTGTAAATATAGTGCGAAAAGTGGTGAAAGACCTGCTTCAATACGGAGAAGTACAAAGGGCATACATTGGAGTTCAGATAAGGGAAGTAGATGCCGATTTAGCTAAAGAAAAAGGACTCGAGAGAATAAAAGGAGTATATGTGGCTGGTGTAATGGAAAATGGTTCGGCAGAAAAAGCAGGAATTAAACCTGGAGATGTTATTACATCCGTACAGGGTATAGAAGTGAATTCCAATGCCGAACTTCTGGAAATTATTGGCCAATACAGCCCGGGTGACAAAATCAGTGTAACCGTTGAAAGAAAAGGTACTCCCCTTACCTATGATTTGATGCTCACCAATGATAAAGGGACTACAAGCAGGGTGAAAAAAGAAGAACCCTCATTTCTCGAGAACCTGGGTGCATCATTCAGGCCTGCTTCAGAAGAATTGAAAAGAGAACTGGGAATTCAGTCAGGCGTTGAAGTTGTTGAGCTTAAACCAGGAGCATTATCGGCAATAGGAATTAAAAAAGGTTTCATTATCACCCGCATCGACCGAATCAGGGTCAATACCGCCAAAGATGTAGCCGACGCACTGAAAGGGAAACGAGGAGGAGTACTGATAGAAGGAGTTTATCCCAATGGAGTTAGGGCTTATTATGGGCTTGGTTTATAAAAAATCAAGCGACCATTGTAACAAAAAAACTTTTCCGGCGTTATTGACATGTGAGGATTAAAATCGTATATTAGCAGATTCGAAAAAGTAAAAACCGGCATTGAACAAACCTTTATCCAGGATTGTTTAGTGTCGCCCAAATAGTGAGTATTATCAACATGAGGCAATTAAAAATTCAAAAATCCATTACCAACCGTGAGACGGCTTCGCTGGATGCCTATTTACAGGACATCGGGCGGGAGGAGCTGATTACGGCCGAAGAAGAGGTAAAGCTTGCCCAACGCATCAAAGAAGGCGACCAAAAAGCACTAGAAAAATTGTGCAAAGCCAATCTTAGGTTCGTCGTCTCGGTGGCCAAGCAATACCAGAACCAGGGGCTGTCTTTACCCGACCTCATCAACGAGGGTAACGTGGGATTGATAAAAGCCGCCCAAAAATTCGATCATACCCGTGGTTTTAAATTTATCTCCTATGCTGTATGGTGGATCAGGCAAAGCATACTCCAGGCGCTTGCCGAGCAATCGCGTATCGTTAGGCTACCTCTGAACCAGGTTGGTTCGCTCAATAAAATTAAAAAAGCCATTTCGCTTCTCGAACAAAAGCTGGAAAGAACGCCCTCGGCAGATGAAATTGCTGAAATTCTGGACTTGCCTGAAAGCAAAATCGAAGCAGTAATGAAGGTCAATACCCACTACGTTTCGATGGATGCTCCCATCAGCGATGACGAAGAAACCAAACTTATCGACGTTTTTGTGGCCGACGACACTCCTGCCACCGATGAAGCTCTGATACAACAATCTCTTAAAGAAGAAATCGAAAGGTCGCTCAACAGTCTTACCGAAAAAGAGCGCGAAGTAATCAGGCTCTTCTACGGAATTGGCGAAACCCACGGACTTACTCTCGATGAAATTGGTGCACGTTTTGGCCTTACCCGTGAAAGAGTAAGACAAATTAAAGAAAAAGCCATCCGACGCCTGAAACATACTTCCAGGGCCCGTCTCTTAAAAGCCTATTTAGGTCAGTAATCCAAAGCTTTTTTTTGACCTTAAATACTTATCACCTCAAAACCCCCGGACAATCCCGGGGGTTTTGTTTTTTAATAGGATTTTAAAACATAACTCTACAAAAGTTTGTTAATCTACATTAAAATCAAGTGGGATGGCTTACGCTAAGAAAATTAACTCCTTAGAAGATATACCGGAAAAGTTGAGAAATACCCCTGTTGCTGACCTTTTGAGCTATCACAATCTGGGCGCCCCTTTTAAACAATACGATAAAGCAGACCTTCTTATTGGTATGTGCATGGATAATCGGAAACAACTCCGGATTCCCGATAAATTTGCCTATATCATCAGAGCGGGAGGAGCTAATTTACGGTATTCAGAATTTAAGGTCTCTTACGCCATAGCTATTGGGGGTGTAAGATTTATCGCACTTATGGGACATACACAGTGTGGTATGGTTAATTTGGCCTCCCGTCGGGATTCGTTTGTGGAGGGTATGGTCAAAAACGCAGGCTGGACCCAACAAAGAGCACTTGAACATTTTCAAAACTTTGCGCCTCTTTTCGAAATAGATAATGAAATACACTTCACCCTGGCAGAAGCCCAACGATTAAATCAAAAATATCCGGGGGTCACAACCATCCCTTTGTTGTTTAAAGTGGAAGACAACCTGATATACCTCATTGAAGAATAAGTTACCGGACTTTTATCAGGGCAAACTGTAAGAGTTACTTTTTCAACAGAAAACTTTCGACAGCCAGGCGATAGCTATCGAGGCCAAATCCACTGATAAAGCCCATACAAGCCGGGGCTGTGATAGATTTTTGTCGGTATGGCTCGCGACCAAAAATCAAACTTATGTGAACCTCTACCACCGGCGAATGAATCGACCTTATGGCATCAGCAATAGCTACCGAAGTGTGAGTATATCCTCCAGGATTAAAAATTATACCATCCACAGAAAATCCAAATTCATGAAGGATGTCGATGATATCGCCTTCGCTATTCGACTGACAATATATCAATTCTATCTCAGGAAAATAACCTCTCAATTGAACCAGGTAATCTTCAAACCTCTCATTTCCATAGATACCAGGCTGTCGTATTCCCAACAGATTAAGATTTGGACCATTGAGAATCAATATTTTCATAAACTTATATTTTTGATCAAAATTACAACTTTTAGGGCCAGAGGATGACATGGGATATAATAATGATATAAATTTGCACCCGGATACCTTATAGGGGTGCTCCTTGGGAATAGGGGCTGAGATTATACCCTTTGAACCTGATCCGGGTAATGCCGGCGTAGGGAAAGTAAAGGTGCATTATTCTCATTTTCCCCTATATGGTTTTAATTCAATTTATTAACAAATTAAAACCATGTAGTTATGTTAAAAAAAATCGTTTTACTGTTAACAACTGTCTTGTTCACCTATGGAATCAAAGCGCAGTTTACGCTCACAGGACAGGTGAACGATGCCTCAACAGGTAAGCCCCTGGCGGGTGCTCATGTAGTTTTGTCGGGGCACAAGTATGCTACTATTACCGACGAATCCGGGCTTTATTCCATCCGTCGCATTCCTGCTGGTAAGTATTTGCTTAAAGTAACCTTTGTGGGTTATGAGAACTATCAGGAGGACATCGAAGTAATCGGAAACCTCAAAAGAAATGTTACGCTTAAACCTTCTGTTCTTTTGCAAGAAGGGATTGTTGTGAAGGCCACCCGAGCCGAGGAGAAAACACCAGTGGCTTTTACCAATGTCCCTTCACGGGTCATCGAAAAGCTCAATACAGGCCGCGATCTACCCTTTCTTCTCGATCATACCCCTTCAGTAGTTGTAACCAGCGATGCCGGTACAGGGATTGGCTATACAGGTATTCGGGTAAGGGGTTCAGACATGCAACGCCTGAATGTAATGATCAATGGGGTGCCGCTTAATGATGCTGAATCTCAGCTGGTATATTGGGTAGATATACCCGAAATCGCATCCTCTACCGAAAACATTCAGATTCAACGCGGAGCTGGCCTTTCAGCACATGGCAGCGGAGCCTTTGGGGGAGCCATCAACCTGCAAACATCAACAATACAGGATGAGGCTGGTGCGCGCCTCATTACATCTGGGGGAAGTTTTGGCACACTGCGCAATACATTAAGCTTCGCCACAGGGCGACTCGGCTCAAATTTCGCCCTCGAAGGACGTTTGAGCCGTACTTACTCCGATGGTTATATCGACCGGGCCAGCGCTAAGCTTAAATCATTCTTCCTCACAGGGGGATATTTTGGTAAGAATAACTTCCTGAGATTTAATATTTTCGGAGGAAAAGAAACAACCTACCAGGCTTGGGAAGGGGTACCTTCTGAGCTTCTCCACATCCATCGCACCTTTAACCCTGCCGGTATGTATTTCAACGAAAATGGAGACACATTGTACTATCAAAACCAAGTGGACGACTATGAACAAAACCACTACCAGTTGTTTTACGGTTTTAAACCTTCGTCGACATTCACACTTAATCTGGCCATGCATTATACAACAGGCTTCGGCTATTATGAATCTATCAAACAAGCTCAAAAATTCAGTAAATATGGTCTTCCTAATGTAATAATAGGCAACGACACTTTGCGCAAAACCGACCTGATCAGCAGAAAATATCTTGATAATGATTTCTATGGGACAAATTTATCAGCCTTTTGGCAACCTTCCGAAAAATTCGATCTCACCATAGGAAGTGGCTATACTTATTATGATGGCTGGCATTTTGGAAGGATCATTTGGGCACAATATGCTTCAACGGGTTTCATCGACAAAGACTACTACCGAAATCAGGGTATCAAAAAGGATTTCAACAGCTTTGCCCGCATGAAATGGCAATTCGCTCCACGTCTCACGTTAATGAGTGATTTACAATACCGGCATGTTAATTATTTAATAAAAGGTACCCATGATGATTTGCGTGTACTCGACCAACAGCATACTTTCGATTTCATCAATCCTAAAATAGGTATCACATATCAGTTGACCAACTCGACACTGGCTTACGCCTCTGTAGGAATCGCCCACCGCGAGCCCTCTCGCAATGAATATAGAGATGCTGATGAGGGCTATCATCCACGACCAGAGAAGATGACCGACTGGGAATTGGGAATTCGACACAGTACAGAACAATCGCAAGCAAATGTTAACCTGTACCTGATGGACTACACCGACCAACTGGTGATGACAGGAAAAATAAATAATACAGGCAACGCCATCAATATCAATGTTCCTGAAAGTTACCGCATGGGTATTGAACTCAGCGGAGCCACGCACCTGAATCAAAAACTAAATGTGGCGGGGCATCTTACCCTGAGTAAAAATCGCATTAAAAATTTCGTAGAATATATCGACAACTGGGATACGTGGACACAGGAAGCCCGTCAATTGGGCGAAACCAACATTTCCTTCTCGCCTTCATTAGTGGGTGGGGCAACGCTCAATTATCATCCAGTGGAAAACATGGGTATTAGCTTGTCAGGGAAATATGTCGGCAAACAGTATATAGACAATACATCCAGTGAATCGAAAAAGCTCGACCCATACTGGACCCTCGATTTTCGTGCAGACTACCGGCTTACACTTCCTTATATCAAGAATTCTACCCTATTTATCAATATTTACAACCTTCTCAATCATGAATACGAGAGCAATGCATGGGTATATAGCTACCTTGAAGGCGGAATCGAGAAAAAAATGGATGGTTATTTCCCACAGGCGGGAATCCACTTTCTGGCTGGTTTAGATATTCAATTTTGATCTCCCTTCATCTTAACATTATTTAACTTTTTAGAAAATAAAAACAGCATTTAAGTATCGTAACTTAGCAGCGTCATGAAAAAGGCGCTGCTTTTTATTTATCTAATTCTTCCTTTGCTCATTCAGGCACAGTTGGAGGAAAGGGTTATTTTGCGGGGTCGTATTTTAAACACCGACCACACACCAATTGCCCTGGCGCATATTATTCATTTAGAAACGCTCAGGGGAACAGTCAGTGATACAGCAGGGTATTTCTATATACCACTAAAATTTGGTGATACTCTTCTCGTGAGTCGAATAGGATATACAACCCGAATTTTTGGTTTTACAGAATCAACACCCGTTTACAACGGCGAAATAGAAATTGTTTTGTTGGAGCAGATTTATCAGCTCAAGGAAGTTGTTATACACCCTTTTCCATCCAATTGGAAGGAATTTTCAGAAGCCTTCAAAAATTTAAAAACCGATCCGGGCCCCCAACCGGCCGATCTTCAACTGGCCAAGGAGGGAGTACCAAATTACCAAGGGCCTGCAGGGGGTTTTGGTATCAGCATAACTTCGCCAATATCTGCGCTTTACGATATTTTTGGCCGTGAACCCAAAAGCCGTCGCAAATATGCTGCCTTACTGGCCTTCGACAAAAAAGAAGCTCAGGTGAAAAAAAGGTACAACGCGGAATTGGTGAAGCAACTTACCGGTATCACAGATGAGGAAATGCTAAAAAAATTCCTGGAATTTTGTCACCTCGACGAAGATTTTGTGCTTCACTGTAGCGAATATGACCTTTACGTAGCTATCCTTGAATGCTATCACAGCTTTTGTAAAAAAGGCTAAAACCATCCTGCACAATTACTTAAATGATTTTATTAAAACCATCAACCGTTTGACATCCAGAACGATGTTACCGGTAAACTTGTATGATTTGGGCAGTAAACCTGTCCCAAACCATAGTATATAGGATCATTTCCATCAATTACCTCATTATCAACCTAAAACATTATTACCGGGTTTATTCAGTGTGTGGTAAATACAATTTATCATATGCTGGAAATTGAAAAATAAAAAAAATTATGTCTCCAGGCATAAAATAACTATGCGGAAAATCAAATGCATAAAAGTTAAAATTGTAAAAAATAAGGGGAGTAAAGCGAAGGAGGTATTGCACGATTCAAAAAGTTTGTATCTTTGCACACCCTTTGCCCAGGTGGTGGAATTGGTAGACACGCTACTTTGAGGGGGTAGTGCCCGTTCGGGCGTGCAAGTTCGAGTCTTGTCCTGGGCACAGTTCTTTAAAAGAATACCCGAGTGGCGGAATTGGTAGACGCGCTAGTTTCAGGGACTAGTGTCCTTTCGGACGTGCAGGTTCAAGTCCTGTCTCGGGTACAAGATAGCCCTGTAAATTACCCAAAGAGTAATTGCAGGGCTATTTTTGTATATATTGTAAACACTCATAAAAAAACTTCCCCCCACAGAGGGAGGGGAAGTTTTCGTTTTTTACAGAAAGTTAAAGTTTTACTTGGTTAAATCTTCGTCTTTTGGGTCTTTAGGTTTACCCTGCGGAGTGGCAATGCTTTCGCGCATGCGGGTATCGGCTTTCAGATTTTCGAAGCGATAGTAATCCATAATACCCAGGTTACCATTGCGGAAAGCTTCAGCTATGGCCTTAGGAATCTCAGCTTCGGCTTCAATAACCCTGGCTCTTGCCTCCTGGGCTTTGGCCTTCATCTCTTGTTCATATGCCACAGCCATGGCACGGCGTTCTTCTGCCTTAGCCTGCGCAATGTTTTTATCGGCATTGGCCTGGTCCATTTGCAAGACGGCACCGATATTTTTACCTACGTCGATATCGGCAATATCGATGGATAGAATTTCGAAGGCAGTGCCCGAATCAAGGCCCTTATCGAGAACAAGTTTGGAAATGGAGTCAGGATTTTCGAGAACTATTTTATGGTTTTCGGCCGAGCCAATACTCGATACGATGCCTTCACCCACTCGTGCCAGGATGGTTTCTTCTCCTGCTCCCCCAACCAGCCTTCGAATGTTTGCACGTACTGTAACTCTGGCCTTGGCAATAAGCTGAATGCCATCTTTGGCTACCGCAGTAACAGGAGGGGTGTCAATAACCTTCGGTTGTACTGACATTTGAACTGCTTCAAATACATCGCGGCCAGCCAGGTCGATGGCAGTTGCAGTCTTAATGTCGAGCCCCATATTGGCCTTTTCAGCCGAAATCAGAGCATTTACTACCGACTTTACACGGCCACCCGCCAAATAGTGGGTTTCAAGGTCGTTGGCAGTAATTTTGAGGCCTGCTTTGGTAGCAGCAATCAGATTATTAACAATTACGGCAGGCGGAACCTTACGCCAACGCATCAACACCAATTGTATGAGCGAAATACGAACTCCGCTGACTTGAGCCGAGAACCACAGTCCAACCGGAATGAAATAAAAAATCATCCAGAGGCCCACCAGGGCTGCAAGTCCAATAATAATGATAATCAAAGGATTTCCGTCCATAAGAGCAATTTTTATAAAGGTTTGACAAATATTTTATTGTATTCAATTTTTACGATTTCCACTTTTGTACCTGGATTGACAAACTCACCAAAAGTATGAGCTTCAAACTGCTCACCTTTGATTTCTATGGTTCCGGCAGGGGCAAGCCGGCTAATAGCGACTCCAGTATCTCCGGGCTTTACAATATTATCATCAATAACGTTCACTTTTGCCTCATTTTGGGTTTCCAACGAAAGTTTGCGCCAGGTTTTTGATTTTAAGGCATAATACAAAGCCACGGCCGATAAGAAAACCGTTATACCGAGAGTAACCAAACCTGCCGTTGCTCCATGTGAAGCAAAGGCTGCCCAAATTGCAACCACCACACACCCGAAACCTACAACTCCTGCTATGGTAGTGCCCGGAATCACCAGCATCTCTAGAAGCAGGAAAATAAGCCCGATAATTATGAGGACAACAATCAGCGACCAACTCATCGTAAATGAATTTATCAAACGGTGAAATTACAACTTTCCTTTGAGTTTTGTGCAAAAGCAGCAGTTAAAATGGCTTATTCGAAAAACTTTATTTAATTCCATTACATTCATTAAGTGAATTGCCTGACATTGAAACGGTAAGACAAAAACAATGAAAACTCTTGCAGGCTTTTGCTTAATAATAATTACAATTCCCTGGTCATTGAATTTCAACAGTAAGAAGACGGCGAGTCAATTCATCTGCAAGCGGTTTCAGTTCATCAAAGGAACCAGATTTCACCGGGCATTTTCCTTTGAAATGGGCAATAATGGCGCATTGTTCTGCCTGTTCTGCAGTATGATTACACACTTCAATCAGGCAGCGAATAACATAGTCAAAAGTATTCACATCGTCGTTGAAAAGAATCAGATCCTTAAGGTCGGTGGGGAGGGTGCTTTGCTCATTGACAGGTTTAGCTTTAACTTCATTCATAATTTTCTCCTACCTAAACTTTTTCGGTGTAAAATTACGACAAAACTCTGCTTGGAAGTTAATAAATACGAATTTTGTACTATGAAAATCTCGAGTGAAGAAGATTGGTTTATAGCATTCATAAATCGTTTAGAGAAAAGGCTTGCCGAGCCCTTGCCAGGAGCAAGTGCCTGGCAAAGATTAATGCCCAAGGGACGAGTTTTGGAAATTTCGGCTGACGTTGTACCCCAGGAGAGTGCCGTTTTAGTTTTGTTTATAAAAATCCAGCACTCTTTAAATTTATTGTTCATAAGGCGCAGTCAAGATGGAAGAATACACGGTGGGCAAATGGGTTTTCCGGGAGGCCGTGCTGAACCATCAGATCAAAACCTGGCGAATACCGCCTTAAGAGAAGCGGCAGAAGAAATCGGAATAAAACCGTCAACCATTACCCTTGTAGGAAAGCTTACCCCCTTATACATTCCTCACAGCAATTTCAGGGTGCATCCGTTTGTGGGATATACGATGTACCCCCAGGCCTTTCGACGTCAGGAACAAGAGATCGACGAAATAGTCCTGATTCCTTATACCCGATTTTTCAGCACTGATTGCCTGGTTTTCGAAACATTTGAAACTCTCCGCGGTAAAGTTGAAGCACCTTGTTTCAAAATAGATGATATTGGAATATGGGGAGCTACAGCAATGATTTTAAGCGAATTAATAAGCATTGCACCCAGCATCGACCTTAATCAAAATGAATCCTCTGTTATAAAATTCAAATAAATCTTAGATGAATTTCAAATCGATGTCAATGTTTTAAAAAAAATCAGCCTGCTCATGCAACGAGGCACCAGCAGGCTGAATGATATATGAATAATAAGAAACTTTAATAATTAATTCTGGATATTAGGTTGTTCCAAACCGTAATTTTTACGCTTATCTTCTACACGGAGCAAGTAGCCAAATAACATAGCAAAAATGCCCAAAGAAGCGAAGACCAACATGGGAATGGTATAATTATATACAGCTGTTGCATCACGGGCAGCAATTCGCTCGGCAACCCCGGGGTTAACAGCATTCAAAACAACACCGATGAGGGCAGGTATAAGTCCAAGGCCCCAGTTTTGAATAAGGAAGATTACAGCGTAGGCAGAGCCAAGGTAACGATCTTCGACGACCTTGGGAACGGAAGGCCATAATGAGGCAGGCACCAGGGAGAAAGCTACTCCAAGGATAAGAATAGCAATGATATACAAGACCATACTTGGGGGAGCTATGGCGAAAATGAGATGTGAACCGGAAAGAAGCAATGCTCCCAGCATCATAACCGAAGCAGCTTTTCCTTTCCGGTCAACCATGTTTCCAAAAATGGGTGTAAGCAGGATGGTTCCTACAGGAAGCAAACCGGCAATCATCCCACCAAGCTCAGGAGATATTCCCAGCTTGCTTTGCATCATATTGACAGCATATTTAAGGAATGGAAAAACACCACTATAGAACAAAACACACAAGAGAGCTATATACCAAAATCCACGATTCGATACAATTTTCCCCAAATCGCTGATTCTAAACTCTTCTTCAGAGCTTTCCTGACCTTCGGCATTATCTTTTATCTGTTTGCTAAGCGGAATATCGAGAAATAGCACATAAACCAGGAAGGTAAGAAAACCAATGGTCAGCAATACTACTCCAAACAAAACACTACGATAGGGAATACCGGAGGCGATGATGGGCGAAAAGAAGAAAGCCACAGAGGCACCAATACGAGCGGTGGCCATCTCCATTCCCATTGCGAGTGCCAATTCTTTCCCTTTAAACCATTTTACGATGGTCTTTGAGACGGTTATCCCGCACATTTCAACACCAATACCAAAAAGTGCATAACCAATGGCAGCAAGTTTTGCAGAGGCAGGCATCCAGGTCATAAAAGAGTTGAAAGTGTTGAAACCTATTCCTCCGGCATTAAAGGAATCCGATAGGGCGTACAATTTAATGAGAGCCCCTGTGACCATAACACCTGTACTAAGTAAACCTGTAAAACGGATTCCAAGTTTGTCGAGGATGATTCCTGAGATAAGCAGGAAGCCAAACATGTTTAAGTAGTATTCAGAACCACTGAAAGTTCCATAAACTTCAGGATTCCATTTATAATTGACTTCCAGCAAGGCCTGCAACGGGGCAAGTGCATCGACAAAGAAATAAGCTGTTAGCATTGTAAATGCTATCAGCATAAGGGCAGTCCAACGGGCTGTCTTTGATTCAGAAAGCAAAACCTGCATTTTTTTTACCATTGTAGTTCAATTTTTAAGACTTAAATGTAAATTTGTAATTGATTCGCAACACCACCTAAAAAAAGGCGGCCAAATGTAAGAATTCTTTTTTTTCTTGTAGCTTTGCAACCCAATTGATACCCCACCTTTTTTAAACATTCTTTGTAAGAGCAGACTTAAGTTTTGAATTAAAAAATGAACAATGAGGATTTTACTTGTTACAGCCACCTGGCTTGAAGCCAAGCCTCTCATGGCGGGCTTTCATTTCTTACGTAAGTATTCGGGAAACAATTACTCTTTTCGTTTTGGAGAACATCGGGTTGACGTTCTCGTTACCGGTATGGGTATGGTTGCTACGGCGTATGGGGTGGGTAAAGCCCTTATGAATACTCGATACAACCTGGCCATCAATGCAGGAATTTGCGGTTCTTTTCGTACAGACCTCACACCCGGTACTGTATTGAATATTAAAGAACAATTCTTCCCGGAATTTGGAATGATGGATGATGCAGGTTTCAAATATATTCAGGAACTGGGTTTTGAAACTAACCTACCTTCAGCCTGTAAAAATACTTTGCTTGAAAATCCTCACTTCAATCAGGTGATTGGATTCAAAAACCTTCCTACCGCCAGGGGAGCAACCGTTAATTTGGTGGATCTTTCCGGAAAACGAAAACCAAACTATTTGTCTCCTTCCCTTGAAGCTGATGTGGAAACCCAGGAAGGCGGTGCATTCTTCTTTGCCTGCCTGGCAGGCGAGATTCCTTTTATAGAAATCAGGGCTGTTTCGAATTTTGTAGGGGCTCGCGAAGATGAAGCCTGGGATATAGAATCGGCACTCGAAAACCTTACTATTGCCGTGCATGCAGCCCTTGACGTTTTGCCACGATAGTACTTTACTACTTCTCTATCCTTATCATAATATATGATTGTCGTCACAGGTGCAGCAGGCTTCATCGGTAGTGTACTCATAAAACGACTCAACCAGATGGGTCGCAGCGACCTTGTTTTAGTGGACCATTTCGGAAACCCTGCTAAAGAAAAAAATATAGAAGGGAAAAGTTTTTCACATAAGGTCGAGCGGGAAGATTTTTTTCAGTGGGCCGAAAGCCATGCCTCTCAAATCGAAGTTATTTTTCATCTGGGGGCAAGAACAGACACAACCGAATTTGATACTGCAATTTTTGATCGGCTCAATGTAGCCTACTCGATTAGTATTTTTTCATTTTGCACCCGACACCAGATTCCTCTGCTTTATGCATCGAGTGCGGCAACCTATGGCAATGGCGAAAAAGGTTACAGCGACGACCCTGCGCTAATTCCCTTTCTTAAGCCTTTAAACCCTTACGGATGGTCGAAACAGGAATTTGACCGATGGGTAATGCAAAGGGAAGAAAAGCCACCTCACTGGTATGGTTTTAAGTTTTTTAATGTGTACGGCCCCAACGAGTACCACAAAGGCAGAATGGCCTCGGTAGTGTTTCATGCTTTCAACCAGATAATCACAACGGGGCGCGTAAAACTCTTCAAATCTCACAGGCCTGAATATGCTGATGGCATGCAACTCCGCGATTTTGTCTATGTTTTAGACGTGGTACAATTAATGCTCAACTTCTGGCAAAACCTGCCTGAATCAGGCATTTACAACGCAGGAACAGGAAAAGCTGAACCTTTTTTGCATTTGGC
Source organism: Bacteroidales bacterium UBA2030 (assembly GCA_002332755.1). Taxonomy (GTDB): domain Bacteria; phylum Bacteroidota; class Bacteroidia; order Bacteroidales; family TTA-H9; genus UBA2030. Next base: position 29,966 of record DDBO01000235.1, read on the forward strand.
TGAAGCGGTCTTTGAGGCCCTTTCGATGGAACCTTCTATTGATTTTATTGATACACCTGCAGACATCCGGGATAAATACCAGTATTTTACTGAAGCCGACATGCGAAAGGCGTGTGCCACGGGTCTGTGTCCACAATTTCGCAGCCTCCGGGAAGGTGTTAAAGAATATGTGGGACAATATCTTGCAAAAGGGCTTTATCTTTAATCCAATTAATATTTAGTTCCCTTTGGTTTTCGCTGGTGTGAGAGGCTTCGAAAATTAACCACAATAGACCCCAGAGCTGCGACAGACAGCCCTCCTACAGTTATGTAATCAGCCAGGCGTGTGGATATATCCCATCCCAAAAAACGGTTAAGTATGAACTGTAAATAGGATGGAGGCAAGTGTTTGTGCCCTAATTTTTCCAAAATTTCAAAATGCAAATCTGTTAAAGGACAGTAACCCCACCCATACCAATAACCAAGAAATGTCCATGACCCAAAAGTAAGCAGCAAAGTGAACAGGTTGAGTCGCCGGGTGGCAGGGAACAACCATCCAATCAGGTTGAAAACCATTAGTAAGGAATGAAAAAACGTAAGAAAAACATCGGCAACATGAAACCAAAAGTTCATTGTGCTTAGAGGTTATCGCGTAAATGAAGCAAAAAATCTTTGACCTGTTTCAGCGTAGCTGCGATTTCCATGTCGCGCAAACCTTGATTTTTGTTAAGATGTATGTACTCGCGGGCCCCGG
>DDBO01000037.1 GCA_002332755.1 Bacteroidales bacterium UBA2030
CATCTCTTACGAATGGGGGAGCTCCGTTCAGTAATTGGTATTGGGATTTTGGGGATCCTTTATCAGGTAATAATAACATTAGCTATCTTCCTTCACCCACACATATTTATAATGAAGCCGGAACTTATGACGTGATGCTGGTGGCTTTTAATAGCGCTGGTTGCAGCGATACCGTTATCCGGCAAGTTGTGGTAAGTGATTTACCAACAGCTTCATTTACAGCACCTGAAGTTTGTTTGGGTGAGCCTACCCAGTTTACCAGCACTTCAACTCCAAACAGTGGCGCTCTGATGAGTTTCGACTGGGATTTTGGCGACGGGAGCCCACATTCCAACATTGCTAATCCTCAGCATTTATACAATGCTTCCGGAACCTATCAGGTAACCCTCACAGTGACCAATACCCCGGGTTGTATATCTTCGATTACTCAACCGGTTGCTGTAAATGCTTTGCCGCAAAGTGCTTTCCAGGTTTCTTTGCTAAACTGTGAAGGAGCGGAGGTGAATTTCGATGACCAGTCGACAGCCTCACAAGGTTATATTACGCAATGGATCTGGGATTTTGGAGATGGCTCTTCTGTTACTATCAATTTCCCGGATTTGCCTGACGTGACCCATGTGTATGCAAATGCTGGTACTTATCTGGCTACCCTTACTGTGACGACTAACCTGGGTTGCCAGCATTCTTCTTCGCAAACATTAACAGTAGCCCATGCACCGGTTGCTAATTTTATTTATTCCAACAATTGTCAGGGACAGGCTGTGTTCTTTACGGATCAGAGTCAACTCAATGGTGGAGGAATTCTCGCTGGTTGGTTATGGGATTTTGGAGATCCGGCCTCGGGAAATTACAATACCTCCACGCAGCAGAATCCAATGCATATTTTTACAGGTGCCGGAACCTACAATGTAAAACTAATTGTAACCAATATAGGTGGTTGCACCGACACTATCATTAAGCCGGTAGATGTGGCTCCGGCACCGGTGGCACAATTCACGGCTGACAGTGCCTGCCTGGGTAATCCTACGCATTTTCAGGATCTGTCGGTACCCAACGCCTCATCGATTACCACTTGGTTGTGGAGCTTTGGCGATGGTTATTCTTCGACCTTACAGAATCCTGAGCATACCTATTCCAGTTGGGGTACATACACGGTTACCCTGAGTGTTACCAATAGTAACGGATGCCAGCATGATACTGCCATGCAGGTTATGGTGAAACCTCTCCCCACAACTGCATTCACTTACCAGGGATCTTGCACCGGTTCGGCTACTCAATTTTCCGACCTAAGCTCCACACCTCAAGGTGCTATAGTTCAGTGGGATTGGCAGTTCGGAGACGGGAGTACATCCAATCAGCAAAATCCTGAACATGTGTATGCGACAGGTGGAACTTATACTGTGACGCTAACTACCACCAACAGCTTGGGTTGTACTTCTTTCTATCAGCAAATGGTGAACTTATATAATGCCCCGACTGCTGCTTTTAATGCCTACTCCGTTTTCTGCCCCAAAGGCCAGGTCAGTTTTCAGGATATTTCCAATGGTAACGGTGTGCCCGTTACATGGAGGCTGTGGGATTTTGGTAATGGATTTACAAGTCAGGCCGCTAATCCTGTAAATGTGTATTCCATTACAGATACCTGTTATACAGTTACCTTTATTGCAGGAAATGCTTACGGTTGTTCGGATACGACGTCACAGGTCGTCTGCGTTAAACCCGGATTTGATTTTACCATTCAGGCCGATCCCGGCTGCGTGGGTACACCCACTCAATTCCAGGCTGTTAATCTTGCCCAGGGCGACACACTGCAATATGTAAGATGGTATTTTGGTGATCCCGCCTCAGGTTCTTTAAATCTCAGCACCAGTCATAATCCCGAGCATGTTTACCAACAAACCGGTACCTACCTGGTAATGCTTAAGGCATGGAACAGTGATAATTGTGTAGATTCGGTTTACAGACTGCTGGAAATTGTGCCTCCGCCTCTGGCTCAGTTTAGTTACCTGGAAAATATTCCTCATTGTGATACGACATTGACCTTTGGAAATCAGGTGATTACTTATGGTGTTGAACTCGACAGTCTGGTATGGAATTTCGGCGATGGAAGCATAGAACGCCAGCAGAAACCTGTTCCTTCCACAATTACCCATCGTTTCCCAGCATATGGTTCTTACCAGGTTAGCCTTAGCGCTTATGCAGAAAACCGCTGCTTCGACCAAATTTCGAAAATGGTAACCGTAAAGTGCCTTACGGCATCATTTACCTCAGATACACTGGTATGCACAAATATGCCATTGACCCTGAAAGATATATCGGGGCCTGAAATTTCCATTACGCATTGGCTGTGGCTGTTTGGAGATGGTCAGTATCTGGAATATACCAGCAGACAGCCCGAGATATCGCATGTTTATCATTCTCCTGGTAACTATCCAATAAAGCTGGTGGTTAGTGGTATGGTGAATGGACAAAACGTACAAGACAGTATTTCCCGGATGATTTATGTATTACCGGGCCCCTTGGCCAGTTTCGAAGCCAGTCGGCTTTGCATGGGTGATACCGTACTTTTCGTGGATAAAAGCGTGGCTGCCTATGATAGCATCCTTAGCTGGAAATGGAAATTCGGCGATGGTAAAATTTCCCTGGAACGTAATCCCGGCCATGTTTACCCGACTTATTCCTCGCTGTGGAATGTTGAGCTTGAGGTCAGCACCTATGCCGGATGCAGAGATACGGCGACCAAAGCAATACAGTTGGAACCCAAGCTTGTAGTAATGCTATCACCCTCGCAATTGCTCTATTGTGGTGAAATGACCGACATTGAATTCCAGGATACTTCAGGTGTGGCTTACAAATCCTATCAGTGGATATGGGGTGATGGAGATACCACCTTTACAGCCGAGCCCCAGGCAATACATGCTTATGCTTCGGGAGTGTTCAGCCCTCGTCTTGTAGTTGAAACGGAAGGTAAATGCCGAGGAATAGCCGAAGCCTTGATTAAAGTCAGACCATCGCCTGTGGCAGAAATATATCTGGATAAGAATTCTGTAAGTGTCGCTGACCCTGTAATCAATTTCGCCGACAGGTCTCAAGCCGGAAATTCCCCTGTTGTTCAGTGGCAATGGTATCTGCAAGATACGGTGGAGATAAGCACTAAACAGGCTTTCCCCATGAATTTCGGTCAACCTGCTACGGGAAGCCCGGTATTGGACCCCGGGACTTACAAGGTTACTTTATGGGTAACAAATGCTGAGGGTTGCAGCGATTCTGCCTCTGCATATTTCTCCTTGGTGTCGGTGCCAATGATGTTTGTCCCCAATGCCTTCTCACCGGATGGCGATGGCACCAACGATCTCTTCATACCCAAAATAAGTAATTATGGCAGTGAAGGATATACTCTTAGAATTTATAACCGGTGGGGATTGCAGGTATTTGAAACAAACGATATAAATGCCGGATGGGATGGCACATTCAAGGGTTCGCCCTGCCCTGCCGGTACTTATTTATGGGTGGTGAGTCTCAAGACTTCATTGCGTATAGAAACAATCAAGGGAAGTGTAATTCTTATCCGATAATATCCTGAAGGTGAATTTAAAAAGTAAAACCAAAGTGATTCTTCAAATGAATGGACAAGCTGATTTGAAACAAAACAATATGAATCCTATGAATTCGGTAGGGAAAAAGACAAAACAAACCTTTATCCGTACTTTTCTGGGTGGGCTGTTTCTGGTGGCTTTTAGTTTTATTCCCTTTAGTACATGGGGGCAATGTTCGGTAAATGCCGGTCCCGATGTGAGTATATGCAGCGGAGGATCTGTTCAATTAAATGCTACGTTTACCGGGAATGCGGGTGGGGCAACTAATTATTCCTGGTCTCCCGCTACCGGGTTAAGCGCAACAAATATTCCCAATCCTGTCGCCAGCCCTACTACAACCACTACTTATACTGTAACTGCAACGGTAACCGGTGGATCTTGTCCAGGTACTTATACAGACCAGGTAACGGTTACAGTTAATCCTAACCCTACCGCTAATTTTACGGCAGCCGACAATGTTTGTGCCAATCTTTCGGTTCAGTTTACAAATACAAGTACAGGAAATAATTTGAGCTATAGTTGGAATTTTGACGATCCGGGTAGCGGAGCCAACAATACCAGCACGGCTGCAAATCCTTTACATACATTTCAGACCGATATTATCGGATGCGGTACTAAAAGTTACAATGTCAATCTTACGGTAACCGATGCTAATGGATGTACAGCCAGTACAAATAAAACTGTGACGGTAAAGAAATTGCCGGAGGCCTCTCTTTCTCATGTTAATGCAATTTCAGTTCCATTTCAACAATGTTCAGCAACACCGTCTAACTTTTATGTTGAGGTCTCTCCTTCAGGAACAATTTGTCCTACCTCAGTTTATTCTATAAATTGGGGTGATGGAGCTACTTATGGGCCCAATTCTTCCGGTGCGACTAACCATACATATACCGGGATGGGAAGCTGGAGTTTAACTTACACAGTTTCCAATAATGGTTGCTCCAATACTACTACATATAATGTATTTAATGGGACAAATCCTACTTTTAATTTTTCCCTTCCTTCAGGAACCCAAACAACGGGTTGCGCCCCTTTTACCTTACCCTTTCAGGTGGTAAACTGGCAATCAAACACCAATGATACCCAGTATCAGTTTGATCCTGGGGATAATAGTGGTATCCTGTCATATTCCCAGTCAAATATGGTTAGCCTTATTCCATATACATTTACCCAATCGTCAAGCAATACACAATTCAACTGGAACAGCCAACAATACTACAATGCTTATTTGGTGAAGCTTACAGCTACTAACAACTGTGGAATATATCAAGAGACTATTTATCCAATTAAAGTCAATAAAGCCCCTCAGGCCAGTTTTACTACGAATTTATCTCAAAACATGGGTTGTGTTAATACGCCGGTTTCATTTACCAATACTTCCCAGGTCGGGGCTTGGATAACAGGTACCACAAGTCCACAACAAGTTGGCAGAAAATCAACTTTCGTATGGGAGTTTGGCGATGGTACAAAGCAAACCCTGCCGAATATTGAGCCTGAACAAATTGGAACTGCAGGCTCTGCGACACATACCTATTCTTCTCCAGGGGTATACGTAGTAAAGTTAAAAGCAGCTAATTTTGGCACAGAAACCTGTGATACAACTCTTTACGAAAATACTATTTGTATTAACCCATCTGTAACAACTGCCAATGTAGGTTTTAATGTGGACGTAACGGAGGGTTGTCGGCCTTTGGTGGTTACAACTACCAATACTTCTACGGTGCCCAATACCTGCGGTAATCTTACGTATCTATGGGGTGTAACGTATAGCAATACGGGCAATTGTGGTTCAGGCACGGGAAGCTGGATTTTTGAGAGTGGAAGTGCAACCTCAACGGCTCCAAAATTCAGATTCAATGATGCAGGTACTTATACATTGACACTTACCGTAAGCAATAATTGTGGTAGTGCATCTTACCAGAGGGTGATAACGGTGAAAGATAAACCGCAGGTCAATGTTGCCTCTTTGCCTGATATTTGCGCCGGTGAATCGGTTACCCCGACAGCCACTTTTAACACTTGTTACGGCCCAATTACCGCATACAATTGGAATATGCCGGGGGGTACTCCCTCTTCATCGAACCAGGCTAATCCCGGAAGTGTGGTATATAATTCCGCCGGAACCTTCACTATCACTGCCTCTGCAACCAACGCCTGCGGGACTACTAACAGCAGCACTAACTTAACGGTTAAGCCCAGGCCAACTCCGTCTATAACCTCAGGTCCTAGTTCGGTGTGCATAAATTCAACAACCACTTACGAGACTCAATCGGGTATGACTGGATACACCTGGAGTGTCACCAGTGGAGTAATTAACTCGGGGTCGGGTACAAATTCTATTTCTGTAACATGGACCACAGTAGGCAATGGATCTGTATCGGTAAATTTTA
>DDBO01000226.1 GCA_002332755.1 Bacteroidales bacterium UBA2030
ACAATCCCCTAAATAAAGTTCAGCTTTTATATCCATTACACAATGTTTAATGCAAAGTTAATACAAACACATTTTTATTCCTGCAGATTTAAATTAGCAGGTTTAATTACTAACTTTGTTTTACAAACAACCTCACAGCCATGAAAAAGATACTTATCCCTGTTGATTTCTCGGAGCACACCTGGGTTACGGTTGAATATGGTCTTGATATGGCAAAAGCCACTGGGGCCTCTATTCTCTTGTTTCACAGCATCTTCGACCAGGTCATGCTTACAGCAGGTGTATTCCCCGATAGCATTGCTTCGCAAACAGTGCTCGACATGAATGTTTTACAAGGAATTCGTGAAGAAGCTGAGCATAGAATGAAAGATTTGGAGGCCAGGGCAAAGGAGAAAGCTGAAGGGAAAGTGGTAATTGATACCAGCATCGGCAGTGGTGAGCCTGATATAGAAATTGTAGAAGCTGCAACCGAATTTACACCCGATCTCATCATCGTTGGTGCTGTTGGGCAAGGTCACAAGAATCACTTCTCAGGAAGCACTGCTGAAAAACTGATGAAAAACACCCGAATTCCTGTCCTTGCTATCCCCATAAATTGCGGATACTCAGGCATGAAAAAAGTACTTTATGCCATCGACCCCGAAAAAGCCTGCTCTACATGCATCGAAGAAACAGAAGAATTTTTCAGACCTTTTGGTGCTGAGTTGCAGTATCTCTTCATCCGATTGGAAGAAAAACATGATGCCGTGTATCATAGCCTGGTCGGAAAAATTAAAGACAACACCAGGCTTCACCTGGTGAACTGCGAAAAAACGAAAGATGAAATATACGACGCCATCAACCGAATTAATCCCGTTTTAATAGCCTTCCATTTTCACCGCGAAAGCCCGTTTGCAGGCTGGTTCAGGCCGGTACTCTCACGTCGCGACTTATACAAAGCCAACCTGCCTCTGCTTGCTTTTCCCCAAAAATAAAGCCCTAAATGATTAGAATTGGCCTGATTTCCGATACGCACGGAATTATTCTGCCTTTCGTTAAAAAAGCCCTCGAAGATACTGATGAAATATGGCATGCCGGCGACATCGGAGGATTGAATGTGCTGGATGAACTTCGCGAGCTTAAGCCTTTGAGGGCTGTTTTCGGCAATATTGATGACTACAAAGTACGGAGAGAATGCCCGGAATATCTGTTCTTCGAAATCGAGAATCTCAAAGTATTGATGATGCACATTGGCGGATATCCCGGAAAATACAGTCCTGAAGCACGCAAGCTGATAAAAGAACTCAAACCAGGGCTTTTCATTAGCGGACATTCCCATATTCTCAAAGTCATTCCCGACCCCGCGAATCATCTTTTACACCTCAATCCGGGAGCCTGTGGCAAGCAAGGAATGCACACCCGCTACACCCTCCTGAGGTTTACCCTTGATTCAGGAAAAGTAACCCAAATGGAAGTGGTTGAAAAAGAGCGATGAGAGCACTAACGCAAACGATCGGCTGCTCTCACTTTACGCTCATCAGATTGAATGGCCCTTTGTGCCAGAATAAGAAAAACCAGACTGATTACCGGAAAGAAAATACCGGTTTTATACTCGGGAGATACACCTGCCCCTTTTGCCACAAGATTGCTTTCAAAAAACAAAAAAACCACCAGCAAAATATTGGCCAGCCAGGCAATCCTCAACAACTTAAGCTGCCGAATCCTGTTTTTATATTGTAATAAGATAATGATCGACTGAATGGCAATAACCAAACTGAGAAACGCACCCAAATAGGTTAATACCAAATTCAAATGAACGGGTGACTCCACAGGTGCCAAATTTTTAAGACCGGTTATCCACAATTCCAGAGTCGCAAGGTCTCCATAAAACCCGGCCAATGGGAACAAGAAAACCAGAACACCGGCGGCAATTGCAGCCAATAAAAGGTAAATTGTCTGTATTCTTTGAATCATAGTAAGTATTCCATTTCAATTCCCGGCAAAGATATAGCGGGATTATCAAATAATAACAAAGCAGGAAAAATCGCCATTATTGAAAAAAATTCGAAGGGAAGGTACATTTCTAAAGAAAAATACTTACATTTGCACCGCTAATACCTCATTCCCCATCTTTTAACTTCACTTATCTCAGTTTTACAGGACCCCAATAATAACAATGACCGGGGAATACTACTGGATAAGAAGCTCAGACAAATTCATTCTTTCGTTGTTTTTTTACTAACTAACGAGCAATTCTAAATACTATTGCTTTTTTTGATATACAATTACATATAACATGTACGATATTCATGCCTTAAATGAAAAAATGCTCCCGGAGCTCAGGGAGATTGCCCGTGAACTGGGCATTACCGAATTAGATGGCTTAGGCAAACAAGATTTAATTTATCGGATTCTCGACAAACAAGCCATGATGCCTTCGGCTGATGATTCCGAAAATGAGCCCAAAACAAAACGGGGTCGCAAAGGTCGGTCAAAAAAACCAGAAAGCCAGGCCATAAGCGAAAGCCCTGCGCAGATTGAACCCGCGGCCAGCAAGGAAGAAAAAGCGGAAGAAAAAGGCAAAAAACAAGGCAGCCGCAGAGGAAGGCCCTCCAAAAAAGAATCAGCTCAGCAACCTCAGGCTGCAACACCCGAAAACCCTGAGAATACCGAAGCACAACCGGCAGAACCCCAGCCTCAGGAACCCAAACCGGAAAAACCAGCAAGTGTTAACCCCTTCATAAGAGCAAGGCAATTGGCCAGCATCGACGACATTCCCAAACTCCTGAACAAGAAATCGGAGAAGTCGGAGAAGCCGGAGAAACCCGAAAAAACCGAGAAAAGTGAAGCCGAACCCGGAAGAAAACCGACGGTGATCACAAATTCTATGAAGCAGGCACTTAAAGAAAAAGAAGAGTTTATTCCGGAAAAATTACAGGTAGATGATGAAAACGGAACAGACCTCCCCTTGCTCGAAACTTTTAGTCAGGAGTCAGATACGGCCGAAGAAAACGCAGAAGAAACTTCAACCGTAGGAAAAATAGATTTTAAAGAGCAACTTGCCCGCGAAAGGGCCCAACGCGAAGCTGCTCTTCGAGCCTCAAGGCAGCCTTTCGAGAAATTCGAAAGAAAAAGAGACGATTATTATCCTTTTAATAACGAAGGAATTGTCAGCACTGAAGGCGTTTTGGAAATCATGCCGGAAGGGTTTGGATTTCTTCGCTCCTCCGACTACAACTATATGCCATCGCCCGATGATGTGCTCGTATCGCAACAGCAGATAAAAATGTTGGGGCTTAAAACCGGAGATACCATTAAAGGGACGATAAGGCCACCCCGCGACGGAGAAAAATTCTTTCCATTGGTTAAGGCTGAACTGATCAACGGGCTTGAACCCGAAAGAATACGCGACCGCGTTCCCTTCGACTTCCTCACGCCTTTGTTCCCTCATAAAAAATTCAAACTTACAGGCCATAAACACGAAACCCTTACTTCACGCATCATCGACCTCTTCTCGCCAATCGGCATGGGGCAGCGCGGCCTGATTGTGGCTCAGCCCAAGACTGGCAAAACCTGGATACTCAAAGAAATCGCCAATGCCATTGCCGAAAATCACCCGGATGTTTACCTTATTGTTCTTCTCATTGATGAACGTCCTGAAGAGGTTACCGACATGCAGCGCAGCGTAAGGGCAGAAGTGGTATCGTCAACCTTCGATGAACCCGCTGACCGACACGTACGTATTGCCGGAATCATTCTTGAAAAGGCCAAACGCCTGGTAGAGTGTGGACACGATGTGGTTATTCTGCTCGATTCCATTACGCGTCTGGCCCGCGCCTATAATACAGTTTCACCGGCATCAGGTAAGGTATTGTCGGGAGGCGTTGAAGCCAATGCACTGCAAAAACCCAAACGCTTTTTCGGAGCTGCCCGGCAAATCGAAAACGGAGGTTCACTTACGATTGTATCAACTGCCCTCATCGATACCGGTTCGCGTATGGATGAAGTAATCTTCGAAGAATTTAAAGGTACGGGGAATATGGAGCTTCAGCTCGACCGTCGCCTGTCAAACAAACGTATTTTCCCGGCTATCGACATCGTTGCCTCATCTACCCGTCGCGATG
>DDBO01000185.1 GCA_002332755.1 Bacteroidales bacterium UBA2030
CTAAATTTCCATGATATACTATGAGTGTGAAAGCCTGGATAGAAGCAGCACGGCCTCGTACTTTGCCCCTGGCCTTTTCCAGTGCACTCATGGGCAGCTTTGCCGCCCTTAATGCAGGCTCCTTTTCCTCCAGAGTATTCCTATTGGCACTTATTACTACGCTGTTTTTGCAGGTGCTTAGCAATTTTGCCAATGATTACGGAGACGCAGCCAGTGGCCTCGATCATAAAAACCGTGTAGGACCCATGCGTACCGTTCAGAGCGGGCTCATCAGCCCACTGGCAATGAAAAAGGCCATCCTGCTCACATCCATAGCAGCCCTGGTTTCAGGAATATGGCTTATCCTTGAAGGTTTCAGCTATCAGGTTCACCCCATGGCACTGATTTTCCTTTTATTAGGCTTAGGAGCCATTGCTGCTGCCATTAAATACACAGTCGGTCGTAATCCTTATGGCTACCTCGGTCTGGGCGATGTATTTGTCTTTGTTTTCTTTGGCCCTGTAGGAGTAGCAGGCACATTTTTCCTGCATACACATCAGTTGCCAGAATCTATCCTCTGGCCTTCATGTGTTGTAGGTTTGCTAAGTATGGCCGTGCTTAATATTAACAATATGCGCGATTCCCGCAGTGATGAAGCTGCAGGTAAAAGATCAGTACCCGTCAGACTGGGATTAGCTAAAGCCAAAATCTACCATGCCATACTTATTCTCTTCGCCCTTACAGACCTTTCGGTTTATACCTTGATTTACATGAAAGGATATCTCAGAATACTTCCTCTGGCCTTTGCATTGCCCTGGTTTTTAATTCACTTACGCACCGTGTGGCGTACAGATGAAGTTGTTAACCTTGATCCTCAACTCAAGAAAGTCGCTCTCGGTACCTTTTTTACTACTCTCCTTTGCGGGCTTGCCATTTGGGCATCCTCAAGTTTGGCATGATTTATAAAGAAAAGCTTCCGCTTTTCCGTCGTTTCTTAAATCTGTTACAAAAAGCATAATACACTGTTGAATATCCGTATCATTCCATATAAACTTATTTTTCACAAGCCAGCGGGAACCTCCCGAGGCATTCTCACCGCCAAAGAAAGCTGGTATTTCATCTTATCCCAAAAAGAAAAACCTGATATTTATGGAATTGGTGAGTGCAGTCTGCTTCCAGGCCTCTCTCCCGAACTACACCACAATATTTACGAAATCTTTCGCAGGTTAGAATCCGATCCCGAGGCATGGCTTGAAAACACCTCTCTCACCTCGTCATTCCCGGCTATACGTTTTGCACTGGAGACAGCTTACCTCGACTGGCAAAACGAAGGAAAGCGCATTCTGTTCCCTGGGCCATTCACAAACGGGCAAAAAGCAATTCCCATTAATGGGTTGATTTGGATGGGTAAGCCAGACGAAATGATCAAACAAATCCACGAAAAAGTAGAGGCGGGCTTCACAACCCTGAAGATGAAAGTGGGAGCGATCGATTTCGAAAAAGAGCTGGAAATCATCCGTTATATTCGCTCCGCCTTTTCTTCACGACAACTCACCCTACGCCTCGATGCAAACGGGGCCTTCAACCCTTGCGAGGCACTCGACAAATTGAAACAACTTTCTGCATTCGACATTCATAGCATTGAACAGCCTATCAAGGCCAATCAGCCCACAAGCATGGCCCTGCTCTGCGAAAAAAGTCCTATTCCTGTTGCCCTTGACGAAGAATTAATTGGCATCCACTCGAAGGGAGAAAAAGAACATTTGCTCGACACCATCCGGCCTGCCTATATTATCCTAAAGCCATCGTTACACGGTGGAATCTCTGGAGCTGAGGAGTGGATAAGGTTAGCCACTCAACGCAACATAGGATGGTGGATTACCTCAGCCCTTGAATCCAACATTGGCCTGAACGCCATTGCACAATGGACAGGTCATATTCAAGCTGAGGGTGTGCAGGGACTTGGCACGGGAACCCTTTATAAAAACAATATCCCCTCTCCCTTATATATACATAAAGGTATGCTGCGCTTTGACCCTAATCGATCATGGACATTCAATTTTAAAGAGCTATGACCGAGGATTTGTTAAATCTTCCGCTAACGCTTAACGGGATTACTCTGAGTCCTGAAGAGGTTAAAGCGTGGTGTCATCACCGATTAATAACGGCTGAGCACGATTGGGAGAAGAATTTGGCGAACTTCCTGCTTCAGTGGTACGACGCTGCACAGCCTGCGATAACTGCACAAACCTCTGGCTCTACGGGAACTCCCCGCACACTCTATTTTTCTCGCGAAGCCATGTTCGAATCTGCCCGACGTACCTGCAATTTTTTTGGATTACGCAAAGGGATGACTGCACTTTTGTGCCTCAATACCAGCTTTATTGCGGGGAAAATGATGGTTGTTCGTGCGCTTGCAGGAGGCCTCAACCTTATCGTGGCTCCCCCCGTGCAAAATCCTTTACAGGGAATTATTACCCCGCCCGATTTTGTGGCCATGGTACCAACCCAGATAATTGCTGCATTGAAGAATCCCGACACCAACCATGTTTTACAAAACACCAAAACAATACTCATCGGAGGAGCTCCACTGCCAGCTGCGGTTGAAACCCGTCTGGCCTCATTGCACTCCGACGCATGGATTACTTACGGAATGACAGAAACCCTCACGCATATAGCCGTTAGACGGGTAGGTGAAGATCCCCCTGCGTTTCGGCCTTTACCGGGAGTTACCCTTACAACAGCATTGGATGAAACCCTGTGCATTTATGCACCCTTTCTGGAGTCTGAAATAAAAACCAACGACCTGGCAGAAATTTTACCCGACGGCCGCTTCATCCTGAAAGGAAGAGCCGATTTTGTTATCAACTCAGGTGGAATTAAGATTTTTCCTGAACAATTGGAACAGCGATTGTCGCCCTTTTTTCGTCGCCCCTTTTTCGTCACAGGCCAGTCACACCCGGTTTTGGGAGAAGTGCCTGTAATTATTGCCGAGGCAAGCCTTATCACTGAAAAAGACATCATGGAATTGAGCAATTTCATTGCCACCAACATTCCACGGCACGAAAGGCCTTTTGCTTTAGTACCTGTCAGGCAAATAATTATGAGCGCAGGAGGAAAAATTCTTCGGATTCAAACCCTTCATGCAGAGATAAATCAACCGGTGATAAACATCGAACTAAACTACGACTGAAAATTAATCCCGGTCAGGCAAAATCACTGCATCTGCGGCATTTAAATAAAAAAGAGGCTACATTGCTGTAACCTCTAACTTTATGTCTCCCTGACAGGACTCGAACCTGTGACCCGCTGATTAAGAGTCAGCTGCTCTACCAACTGAGCTACAGAGAGCCGCTTTTCGTTTTGCGGGTGCAAAGTTAAGATAATTTTTAAAAACTTTGAGTTTAAGCCTCATTCAAATCAATTTCCATGGTTATATCGAGTAAAAAACTAAAAATCATATTATAACCAATCAATAAAAAAGGATATTTTGAAAATTGCTAAAAAAAAAGTGCCTCTACCGAAAGAGAGACACTTTTCGATCAACATGTTACTTTCATCATGAAACAACCTCAGTCCAGCCGTACTTATCGGGTATTTCGCCGAACTGAATTCCTTGAAGCATTTTATATAGACGGGTTGAAATAGGTCCGGCATTGCCATCCTTGCAATACGTGTAAATAGTATGTGTATCGCGATCTTCGATGGCGCAGATGGGTGAAATCACAGCTGCAGTTCCGCAAGCTCCTACTTCATCAAATTCAGTCAATTCCTCCACCGGTATAGGCCTCACTTCAACTTTTAGCCCTATTTCTTCAGCGAGTGTGCGCAAACTCATATTGGTGATGGATGGTAAGATAGAAGTGGATTTGGGGGTAACATAGGTGTTGTTTTTAATTCCGAAGAAATTAGCCGGGCCCGCTTCATCGATATATTTCTTTTCCTTGGAATCGAGGAATAGAGCCGCTTTATACCCCTCACGGTGGGCCCTTTCACCGGCCTGCAAACTTGCTGCATAATTACCGCCCACCTTATAAGTACCTGTACCAAGGGGTGCAGCTCTGTCGAAATCACGCACTATTTGCATTTTCACGGGTTTGAATCCTTCTTTAAAATAAGGGCCGACAGGGGTAACAAATACTACAAAGGTGTATTCGGTGGCCGGTTTAACTCCTACCTGAGCGCCTGAACCAAAGAGCAAAGGACGAATGTAGAGCGAAGCACCTGTGCCATACGGAGGGACAAACCTTTCATTGAGCTTGATTACTTTCCAAACAGCCTCTTTGAAAAGTTCCATGGGCACGGGCTCCATCATAATTCCCCGGGCAGAGTTGATAAGTCTCTTCGCATTTTCATCCCAACGGAATACCCTGATTTTTCCATCTACACCACGAAAAGCCTTCATACCTTCGAAAGCTTCCTGCCCGTAGTGCAAGGCAGAGGCAGCCATATGTATTGAAAGGTACTCGGAATCTGAAACTTCAAGGCCGCTCCATCGGCCATCTTTAAAATATGCTCTTACATTGTAATCTGTTTTAAGATAGCCAAAAGGGAGCTCTTCCCATTTAATATCTTCAATATCAGACATAAGCTTTAAATTTTATAGGTTGATGAAAATTGTCCGAAAACGTTTGCAAGGTATGAATTTTTTCAATTTTGAGGATAGACAAGGCTTTTAAATACAATTTTCCCCAAAGTTGTACTTAGCACATTTCAATAAATCATGAATTTAGCGCAGGAGTTTTTTCACGCTATTCATTTTTCAATGCAGGCCTCATGCGCAATATGGCTACTAAAAATTCCCGAAATGGCTACATTTGCCCAATGAACGGAAATAATCAGGAAAAGTTTATCAAAGTTTGGCGCGAAACATATAAAGTCACTTGGGATGGAGCAGGCGCCAGTGGAAGGTTGGGTTTACCTCATTTGACCAGTTATATGCAGGAAACGGCTTGGCACCATGCCCAAAGTTTGGGAGTTGGCTTTGAGGCCAACAAGCAAGACAACAGAGCCTGGGCTTTAATGAGGATGGAGATTTGGACTGAACGCTTGCCCGGATGGGAAGAGAGCCTGACTGTTGAAACCTGGCCTGCAGGTATCGAAGGATTTTTAGCTCTCCGCAATTTCAGGTTTTTAGACCACGAAAACCAACCCTATGGCCGGGCGGCAACAGCATGGTTGATTATTGATGCTGAAACCCGCCGACCTCGCCGACCTGATGCCTTCGAATATCTCAGCAAAGCAGTTGTGCCCGCTGATAAGCCCGTAATGCCCGCACCCCGAAAAATAAAAACGCCTGAAGGCAACCTGCTCAAGGTCATTTCTAAAAAGGTTTCCTACAGCGATATCGACATGCATGGACATGTCAACAACAGCCGCTACATTGGCTGGTTCCTCGACGCTCTTCCAACATCCTGGCACCTGAACAACCAGATCGGGCACTTGTGTATAAACTTTTTACAGGAAACATTTGAAAACGAAGTGATTGATATTTATTTTAAAGAATTGGCCGAGGGAGAACTATTCGTTCAAGGGATGCGTGAAGCTGACAACAAAACCATCTTCACTGCTGAGCTGAATTTTACAAACCACCGGTGATACCTTCCAGAGGTAATTCCAACAAAAAGTTTCCTTAATTTAGTACGTGAAATAAACCATTCAAAAATGAGAAACCTCATCTTTGTAGCCCTATTATTTCTTGTGGCATTAACTCTGACTTCGTGTAAAGGAAAACATACAACCCTTATTGCTGTAACCAAACTCAGCGATAACTATAAAAACTGGCTCCTAAGCGCCGATAGTACGATAAAAATTATTGATCTTTACGTACTTTCCAGAGATTCTGCCGATGAAATTATGCAACAGGCAGATGGTTTGCTTGTAACTGGGGGCGAAGATGTTTATCCTGCCTGGTATGGCAAAGAAAACGATACCGCCCAATGCGAATCGTTTGACCGTACACGAGACACACTCGAAATGATGGCACTCCGAATAGCCTTTGACAGGAAAATTCCGGTATTGGGTATCTGTCGGGGCTTGCAAATTATCAATGTTTACTTTGGTGGTACCTTGCTCACTCATTTACCCAAAGATATCGGAGAAGATGTAGCCCACCGCTGTCCGGATCCTTTGAACTGCCTGCATCCTGTTTCAGTACAACCCCACACACTCCTGCATCGCTTATCAGGCTTTAATGAAGGCATGGTCAATTCAAATCATCACCAGGGTATTGACCAACTTGCTATCGGGCTCAAGCCTTCTGCCTTCTCTCCCGATCACCTCATTGAAGCAATAGAATGGGAAGAGCCTAAAGGCAAAAACTGGTTTCTTGCCGTGCAGTGGCACCCTGAACGACTCAAGGAAAACCCTGCTTTCTCAGAGCCATTGGCAAAAGAGTTTATAAAACAAGCCCAAATGACCTCCCATCCTTAATAAAAAGCAGAAAGTACACCCTCGCGATTATATCTTCAATAAATCTTACTACTCCTTTCGGTTACATTGATTAATGAATCGGAATACATTTAGGGTGAATATAATACTGAGGCTAAAAAACCGGACTTATTTCTAAACAAATATTCGATAACCAAGAATTTTCCCGTTTCTTAACCATCGAGCAATGCAACAAAAAACCGCCTCCGGAGTGAAGGCGGTTTTTTCAATAAAAATTTAGTATTAACTAAAGAAAAGAATGGATTTCTTAATCAGTTCAATAGCTTCACGCAATTGCTCTTCGGAAATAACCAGAGGAGGAGCAAAACGTATGATATGCTGGTGAGTGGGTTTAGCCAAAACCCCATTTTCAGCCATCTTGAGGCAAACATCCCAGGCTTCCTTGCCGTTCTTGGGCCTGATAACCACCGCATTGAGCAAGCCTTTACCCCGTACTAGCTCTATCATATCACTCTTGATGTTTCGCATTTCTGAACGGAATATTTCACCGAGATAGGCAGCTTTTTCGGCTAATTTTTCTTCTTTAACCACTTCGAGGGCTGCAATAGCCACACGGGCTGCAATAGGATTGCCCCCGAATGTCGAGCCATGCTGACCGGGTTTTATGGTGAGCATAATTTCGTCGTCGGCTAAGACCGCAGAAACCGGGAAGACTCCCCCACTAAGGGCTTTTCCAAGAATCAGAATATCAGGACGTACATTTTCGTGATCGCAAGCCAGGAGTTTACCTGTGCGAGCGATACCGGTTTGAACTTCATCAGCAATAAAAAGTACATTTTTGGCCTTACACATTTCATAGGCTTTGGCCAGATAACCTTCATCGGGAACATAAACACCGGCTTCACCCTGGATGGGTTCTACCAAAAATCCAGCTACCATCGGATCTTCGAGAGCCCGGGCCAAGGCATTAAGGTCGTTGTAAGGAATTTTAATAAATCCGGGTGTATAAGGTCCATATTCGCTGTAGGCATCCGGATCGGTCGACATAGAGATTATCGTAATGGTGCGTCCATGGAAGTTGCCTTCGCAAACAATTATCTTGGCCTGTCCTTCGGGAATACCCTTCTTCAGATAAGCCCACTTACGGCAAAGCTTTAAAGCGGTTTCATCTGCCTCAGCACCCGTATTCATGGGTAAAACTTTATCATAGCCAAAGTATTCGGTTACATATTTTTCATATACACCCAGCACATTGTTATAGAATGCTCTGGAAGTGAGCGTAAGTGTACGGGCCTGATCGACAAGCGCTTCAACTATTTTTGGGTGGCAATGCCCCTGATTGACAGCCGAATAGGCCGAAAGGAAATCATAGTACCTTTTGCCTTCAACATCCCACATAAAAGGACCTTCACCCTTGGCCAATACCACTGGTAGTGGATGATAATTGTGGGCTCCATACTTTTCTTCGAGCTGCATGAGCTCCTGCGAGCTAAGTTTCTGCATCATATAACACTGATTTTGATATTTAAATAAAAAGCGACTGATTATCAATTATAAAACTCCGAGGCAAAATTAGGGATTTAAATTTACCTGACAAGCGAAATCGTTTGCAAACCTGTAGAAACTCATTCAACTCTTTGCGTTCGTGGATATTGTATTACTTTTGCCTCCCGCTGATTTCAATGTATTTAATCCTAAATAACCTAAATAGAAATACGGATGAGTCGATCAATGGTTTATGAAATCAAATCCATAGAAACTCTGGATAAATTTGCACAAAGTCTTATTGAAGAATGGGGTGATAAGAGAATTTTTGCCCTTGAAGGACCCATGGGAGCAGGTAAGACGACCATCATCAACTCTATATGCCGGCATTTACAATGCATGGACAATGTGAGTAGCCCGACATTTGCCATTATTAACGTTTACCGCACCAAAGAACAAGGCAATATTTACCATTTTGATCTGTATCGTTTAAAAAACGCTGACGAACTCTTGGCCACAGGAGCATTGGAATATTTCGACAGTGGATCCTGGTGCTTCATAGAATGGCCCGAGATAGCCGACAATTTGCTGCCCGATGATACGGTATGGATAAAGATCAGGGTGCTGGAGGATGATACTCGGCGGCTCGAAGTGCAGCTCAAAGCAGGGAATTGCCAAAAAACAATGTAAAAGATGTAAATTTGAGGTTTGAATCTTGGTAAAAACTGCCAACTGCCTTCGCCCATGATGGAAAACACTCCCAAATCATTATCGCAAACGGCTATCGAAGAAAGGCCAGCTCCCCTTGAACAACTGAGCCCCCTCAACCAGACCCAGAGAAAGTTTAGTATTGGTCTCCCGCGTGAGATTAGCCCCGACGAAAACCGAATTGCCATAGTCCCCTCGGCTGTTACTGAATTGGTGGAGAATGGCCATACCGTTTATTATGAAAGAGGGGCCGGCCAACATGCCAAATTCAGTGATGAAGAATATGCAGCTGCCGGGGCAATTGTTTGCGATACTCCTGATGAAGTCTTTAAGGCAGAAATTATCGTTAAAGTGGCTCCACCCCATCCCCACGAACAAGAGCGCCTAAAACCCCGTCAGGTACTTTTTTCTTC
>DDBO01000194.1 GCA_002332755.1 Bacteroidales bacterium UBA2030
TCCCAATTGCCCGGGACAAACCATTAGCTTCAGCGACCTTAGCAGTGCAGCTACCGGAGCTTCCGTAGTTCAATGGAACTGGAATTTTGGCGATGGAACAACCTCAGCCTTGCAAAACCCCAGTCACGCTTATACGTTAGCCGGTAATTACCTTGTACAGCTCCAGGTAACAGATAGCAGAGGTTGCCAGGCTAATAAGATTCGTAGTGTAAAGGTTTACAGGGCACCTGTAGCCAATTTCAATCAAACCGTCAACAATTGCAATGTAGTAACTTTCACCGATCTCAGCATTTCTCAAGATACCTTAATCAATGCCTG
The DNA here is from genome assembly GCA_002332755.1 of Bacteroidales bacterium UBA2030. GTDB lineage: Bacteria > Bacteroidota > Bacteroidia > Bacteroidales > TTA-H9 > UBA2030. The sequence continues at coordinate 319 of DDBO01000194.1, forward strand.
GTTATGGAATTTTGGAGATCCTGCCTCCGGCTTCAATAATGTTTCGACGCTTAAAAACCCGGTCCACTCATATAATCAGCCAGGAATCTACACAGTAACGCTGATTGTATGGACGGCTGCCGGATGCAGTGATACTATTTCTCGTACTGTAAATATCATCGCTCCGACAGCAAACTTTACCTTTACACCAGGATGCCAGGGTAACCTGACCCAATTCAACGACCTTTCGACAGGCAACGGAATACCTATTGTGCAATGGTATTGGCAATTTGGAGATGGGGGTACATCGCTTAGCCAGAATCCCGTTCACATCTACACTATTGCAGGAACCTATCTTGTATCATTACAAGTAACCAATTCACAGGGATGTCAGACGAGCGTTGTGAAACAAGTAGTCATACCGGCCTCGCCAATAGCAGACTTTAGCTTTGATACTCCTTGCCTGGGAGATAGTACCCACTTCACAGATGCTTCGCAACAGGCCGGAAACTCCCCAATTATAAGCTGGTATTGGGATTTTGGTGATGGTAGTACTTCCAACTTGCGCAATCCCTCACATATTTACACAGCTGCAGGAACATACAATGTAACTTTGCAGATATCCGATGTCAATGGTTGTTTAAGCAGTAAAACTCAATCGGTAACTATATACGGAAAACCGGTAGCCAATTTTGTATACACCATCCCTAATTGCGACACTGTATTCTTTATGGACGCCTCAGCAGGAGGAGGTAGCCCGTTGGCGCTCTGGCAATGGAACTTCGGAGACCCGGCCAGTGGCATGTTTAATTCATCGACACAACAAAATCCCTGGCATGTCTACACTTTACCAGGCACTTACCAGGTAAGACTCATTGTAACAAACATCAACGGTTGTAGCGATACTATCCTCCAGCCGGTAGTCTTCGATCCCTTCCCTCAACCCGACTTTACATTCGATATAGCTTGTTCCGGAGATACTACACATTTCCAGGCAATGAATACAAATCCCAATGTTGTTAGTTATTCTTGGGACTTTGGAGATGGATACTCAGGCTCGGGCCCCAATCCTGTTCATGTTTATTCAAATCCGGGAACTTATTCAGTGACCCTTGTGATTACTAACAATAATCTTTGCACCAATTACATGACCAAAGCCGTGCCTGTAATTCCCACACCGGAGGTGAATTTCACCTGGAACCCCACCACCTGCGCAGGGTCTGCAGTAAGCTTTATCAATCAGACCCAGGGTAATGGAGGAGATGTTGCGCAATACCTGTGGAGATTTGGCGATGGAAGTACATCTACCCAAACCCAACCTACACATACCTACACGTCAGCAGGAAACTACCTCATCACACTTATTGCATGGAATACCAATGGCTGCGTAGATTCTTTGCAAAAAGCCATTACTATCAATCCTTTACCTATTGCGGTTTTCCTAGCAGATTCAGTATGTTTGGGTTTTCCTACACAGTTTACCGACCAAAGCCAGCCCCAGGGGAGTCCTATTATTGGTTGGGAATGGAACTTTGGAGATGGTTCCTCGCTCAGTGGGATACAAAATCCACAGCATGTTTATGCAGCAGCGGGGACCTACAATGTAACACTTACGGTTACGGCAGCCAATGGGTGTCAATCGACCAACTCCAATATAGCTAGTGTTTTACCTCTGCCTATGGCTAATTTCTCAACACAATCGGATACCTTATGCGCCCAGGATACAGTGTTCTTCACCAATCTATCCAATCCCTTGGCCGGCACAGAGTATCTGTGGTATTTCGGAGATCCAGCCTCTGGCGCAGCAGATACATCCACCTCCATGCATCCTTACCATGTTTACAACCAACCCGGAAATTACTTTGTAACCCTTATTGCCACTACAGGCGAAGGTTGTCAGCACGACACTACTAAGACTATTACCATTAGACCTAAACCGATAGTCAATTTTATTTACACTGTGGCCTGTGCCAATGATACTACCTACTTTACTGATTTGAGTTACGTTCCCGGTGGCATGGCTGTCAATTCATGGAATTGGGATTTTGGAGATGGGGCAACCTCAACTTTACAAAATCCAACACATGTATACGGTAATGTAGTGAACGACACCACCTTCAGCGTGACACTGTCGGTTCAATCTACTTATGGCTGTACAGCTAGTCAAACCCAACAGGTTCCTGTTTATGGCCCACCCGTTGCTGCTTTTGCTGCATCCAATGTTTGTCAGGGCACTGTAACTTATTTCACATCTCAGGCCACAACTCCTTCCGGAATCATCACGAGTTGGAACTGGGATTTCGGCGACAGCTCTTATTCAACCCTGCCTAATCCCACCCATTTATATGCGCAGGCCGATACTTTTATGGTCAGCCTGATTGT
>DDBO01000163.1 GCA_002332755.1 Bacteroidales bacterium UBA2030
CAACACGACCATGAAGGGCCGACCGGCTTTTGCCATGGTGCCGCCATGATTGTTCCCATGAGAGTTATTCATGAAGTTGGATTGATGTCGTATAGTTTCTTTTTGTATTACGAAGAGGCCGACTGGTGCGAAAGAATTAAAAAGGCAGGTTACGAGCTTTGGTATACTCATCGCTCGGTGGTATATCACAAAGAAAGTGTTTCCACAGGCAAAGAAAGCCCGCTGAAGGCTTACTACTTAACGAGAAATCGTATCATTTACCTTAGAAGGAACACCAGTGGACTACACTTATTTTTAGGAGTAATGTATCAAATCCTGGTAGCCATACCTCGCAATGCATTGAAATACATATTAAAAGGAAAATTTTCATTTGTAGTGGCTTTTATCAAAGGAATTACCTGGCATCTTATTCATCTAAACGATGCTTCAATTTTTGAAAATCCACGATTATAATTCGTAATTTTAAGGGAAACACCAGACTCCTACCAAATTAAACACATATGGATTGGTTGATACACATATTCAATGTTTTACAGATTATAATGTGGATTTATCTGGCCGTAATCGGCCTTTATCTCCTCATTTTTGCCATTGCCAGCCTGCTCCCTCTTAAAAACGACATTTTAGGTGATGGTTCACCCAAAAGGATAGCCGTGCTTATTCCGGGTTATAAAGAAGACAATATCATAGTGGATATTGCCCGCCTTGCTCTTAATCAAAATTACCCTCGAGATTATTACGATGTGGTGATAATTGCGGATTCTTTTAAACCTGAAACGTTGCAACAGCTGAGGCAATTACCTATCAAGTTATTAGAAGTAAGTTTTGAGTTGAGTACCAAAGCCAAGGCCTTAACAGAGGCCATGAAACAGCTTCCTGATAATTATGAATTATGTGTAATCTTGGACGCCGACAATGTGATGGAGCCTGATTTTCTTAAAAAAATTAGCCAGGCATGGAAACCCGGCATGTTAGCCATCCAAGGTCATAGAGTTGCCAAAAATATGAATACACCCTTTGCTATTCTCGATGCTATAAGCGAAGAAATAAACAATCAGGTCTTCCGCCGGGGGCACCGCAGACTTGGACTTTCGGCTGCTATTATAGGAAGTGGAGTCGCTTTTGATTACAGATATTTCAAAGAATTAATTCCTCAGGTTACAGCGGTTGGCGGATTCGATAAAGAAATAGAATTAAAAATGCTTCGTGATGGACATGTTATTTATTATCTCCATGATGCATACGTCTTCGACGAAAAAGTACAAAAACCAGAAACCTTTCACAACCAGCGGCGCAGATGGCTTTCCGCCCAATTTCATTATTTCAGGAAATATTTTCTTTCCTCCGTGGGCTACTTCTTCCGTAAAGGGAATATTGAATATTTTAATAAAGCTTTTCAGTTTTTACAATTACCCCGTGTCTTACTTTTAGGAATCGTAAGTATCTTACTTCCTATATTGATTATTCTAAATTATGTGATTGAACAATACTACTGGATAGACCGATGGATTTTACTCGGTATCATTATTATCTTTGCTATATGGATAAGTGTTCCTCGCAAATTTTATAACCGCAAACTCCTTACCGCCATCATGCATCTGCCGAAAGGTATTTTTATGATGTTTTTAAGCCTCATCAAAATAAAGGGGGCTAATAAAAAATTCATCCACACCGTACACGAAACCACACATACAGAAACTAATAATTGAAAACTTATGATAAGATTCGTTGGTTGCCTCGACCCTGCTCAAAACTTATCAGAGCATCTGACTCAAGCCCCGGCAGGGATGAATGTACATGGTCCGGTTGCAATTGATCAGCAGCTCCACTTTTGTGAATGCGACGAGTTCAACATTATCTGCTTTGGTGAAATTTATAACCTCGAGGATTTACGAAAAAAATATAACATAGCCTCGGATCATAGGTGCAAGGTAATCCATGACCTGTTCATTATTAAAGGAGACCACTGGATTAAATTGATTGACGGTGAATTTACTGTCATAATGTTTAATGAGGAAGAGATGTATATTTACCGCGATCGTCATGGAGCCGGCCCCCAGGTTTACTTCAACGGAGCGCATTTTGCCAGCCATCCTATTCTACTCCGAAAAATCAAAAATTTCCATGCCGAACCCGATGCCGATGCTATTGCCACCTTCTTAGGAATTGGCTATATTCCTGCACCGGCAACAGCCATGAAAGGTGTCAGTAAAGTTCCGGCCGGGCATCTTTTGTATCAAAAAGCAGGCGAACAAAAATTAACCAGGTTTTACACTTTTGAGGAATTCTTATCTTCAGCAGGAACTTACAAGGATTCAATCGATCAAGCCACGGAAAAATACAAAGAACTTCATGAAAAAGTAATTAAACTCAGAACAGAAAACGCTTCAAAAGTTGGGTTGCTGCTCAGCGGGGGTTATGATTCGGGAGGTAATATTTATACCCTTCGCCAGATATATAAAGGACATGCCGAAGCCATTTCCATTGGATTTAAAGACAATCCATGGACAGAAATTCCCCTGGCTAAACTCATGGCCGATGAATTTAAAACTACCTTTCACAGCTATGAAATTGATGGCAGTGAAATAAGAGAACTTCCACTGGCGGTCAAGCAATTAGGTGATCCTTTCCAGGAAGGTGGACTGATGGTGAACTTTATGGCCATGAAAACAGCCGCAGCTCTTGGATTCGACATCATATTGGGTGGAGATGGAAACGATCAGCACTTTGGTACTTCAGCCAAAGAACTGGGCCTCAATTGGCGAATGCGGAAAATGGGCTTGCAGTGGGCACAGAGACTCTTCAGCCGCATGGGAAAATGGAGCTTGTTCGATACGAATCCTACCCTTTTCAGACTGCGTTTCCACAACGACAAGATTTTACACATCATCGAAAGCGATTGTTTTGGATTTCCGCTTCATCAGGCTCGTAAAATCGTACCTTCCACTCGATTAGCAGGTTATGAATATTCTAAAGTCTTTCCCAAAGATTTCGAAAGTTTCGACCATTTTTATTTTGCAAGAAACTACCTAATTGATATTGAA
>DDBO01000233.1 GCA_002332755.1 Bacteroidales bacterium UBA2030
TAAAAAAACTGTACATGACGAAACTTTTTGGATTTTACAAAAGTACTTTATTTAGATATGTGTGATTTATTCACCTATTAGGGTGCAAATTAAATTTCTGCGGCCGGCGTTAGCTCTAAACTCGCACAGGTAAATGCCCTGCCAGGTACCCAGAGCAGGTTTGCCATTCATAACAGGAATGCTCAGAGAGCTCCCTGTAACTACGGTTTTGAAATGAGCCGGCATGTCATCAGGGCCTTCGAGCGTGTGACGATAGGCCGGTAGCATATATGGCGCCAGTCTTTCGTAAAGCACCTCCATGTCGTGTCTTACATCGGGATCATAATTTTCATTGATAGCTAAAGCGGCTGAGGTATGTTGCAAAAACAAATGCATCAGGCCTTTTTGGGGAAATTTCTCAATTTGCCGAATTATCTCCTGGGTAATCAGATGAATGCCTTTTGGATATTCCTGAAGTTGTATGGTTTGCTGTAAAATCATCATCGGTTGTTGTTTTAGTGCTCCACTTTAGGCGATAAATTTATCAACCGGACTAAATTCTTGGATGCAAAAATAGGAGGCTTTGGCCTACTTTTCAATTGGATAGTATTTTTTAGTCTTTCCTGATTATCATGCTAAAAACCTTTATACTGATTCATATTCATTTTTAAATTTAATAAAAAACCCACCTTGTTTTGGCGACAGGTGGGCATTTATATCGAAAAACAATAAGCCGGCGGTTTATTCTGATGCGAGATCCTCAGGCTTTAAAATTCCGAATGCAATTTGCTCGAGCATTTCGGTAGTTACCGATTTGGGTCGTTCCAAAGGATAACCCAGGGCACGATCCCAGATTAGGTTTGCGGCAATACCAATGCTTCGTCCGATTCCAAATAAGACAGTGTAGAAATCGAACTCTTTAATACCATAATGCCATTGAATAACTCCCGTTTGAGCATCGAGGTTAGGCCAGGGGTTTTTAGCTTTACCCTGTTCCATGAGAATAGGAGGAACTACTTTAAATAGAAGGTCAACATATTGGAATACAGGGTCGTCGGGCATATGCTTGAGGCAAAATTCGCGCTGAATGGTATATCTTGGGTCAGTTTTGCGCAGTACGGCATGCCCATAACCCGGAATTACCTGGCCACTGTGAAGCGTATCCCATACGTATTGTTTAACTTCTTCCTCAGTAGGGATTTCGTCGTTCATTTTGTTTTTAAAATTCAAAATCCAACGCAGCACTTCCTGATTGGCCAGTCCGTGCAAAGGGCCGGCTAATCCATTAACCATGGCGGCAATAGACAGATAAATGTCGGCCAGAGAGCTGCCCACCAGGTGAGCAGTGTGTGCACTAACATTACCACTCTCATGGTCAGCGTGGATGATGAAATTCATTCGTGATACATCGTCGTAGGGCGCTGGTTTCCCCATCATATGGGCAAAGTTGGCTCCAAAGTCGAGGTAGGGGTTCGATTGAATTCGTTTCCCGTCGCGGTAGAGTTTGGCATAAATGTAAGTGGCTACTTCGGGAAGTTTGGCTAGCAGATTCAATGCATCTTCGTAGGTTGGGTCCCAGTAATCATTTTTGTTGAGGCCTGCAGCATATTTTTTAGCGAAAAACGATTCACGCTGCATGGTCGTGATGGCAGCTGAAAAGATGGTCATTGGATGACTGCAGCAGGGGAAAGAGTCGATGACTTCATAAACATAACGAGGCAATATACGACGTTTGTTGAATTCATCGAGGACTTCGCTGACTTCACTTTCAGTTGGGATATCACCCGTAAGCAGTAAATAGAAGAGCCCCTCTACATAGGGCATTTCAGCACCTTTGGGTTTGGGTAGTTTCTCAAAAACCTCCTGCAGGGTATATCCTCTGTAACGAATACCTTCGTTGGGGTCGAGATAGGAAATATCGGTTACAAGGCTTTTAATCCCTCTCATTCCACCAATTACCTGCCCAATCGTCACCTTGTCGATAACTACATGACCATATTCGTGCAACAAGCGCTGGGTGCGCGGCCGCCACATTTCGATTTTCTGGTAAAGTTTTTCTTTGAGTTTGTTCATATATATCGAGATTTATTGTTTTCAGTTATCTGCCAAGGATAGACGGCTTCGCAGGTTTTTCTCGATGGCAGCAAGGAAGTCTTCAGTAAACAGATAATGTTCAGGGCGCAAATTCTCACCATGGATGAGCAGTGCAAGGTCTTTGGTCATCATGCCCAGTTCTACGGTCTGGATGACGGATTCTTCGAGTGTTTCACAGAATTTTTGGAGGGCTTCATTATTGTCGAGGCGGGCTCTATGCATCAAGCCGCGTGTCCAGGCAAAAATGCTGGCAATAGGATTGGTGGAGGTGGGTCTTCCCTTTTGGTATTCCCGATAATGCCGGGTTACCGTGCCATGAGCCGCTTCGGCTTCAACGGTTTTGCCATCCGGAGTTATTAAAACCGAAGTCATCAGCCCGAGAGAACCGAAGCCTTGAGCCAAAGTGTCGCTTTGAACATCACCATCATAATTTTTGCAGGCCCACACAAAGCCTCCCTCCCATTTAAGAGCTGCTGCCACCATGTCGTCGATCAGTCGATGTTCATACGTTATTCCCAGTTCCCTGAATTTATCAATGTAATGTTCTTCAAAAATCTCCTGGAAAATATCCTTAAATCTGCCATCGTATTTCTTGAGGATGGTGTTTTTGGTACTGAGATAAAGCGGCCACTTCTTTTGTATAGCCATATTGAAGCAGGCATGAGCAAATCCACGGATAGATTCGTCGGTGTTAAACATGGCCATGGCCACTCCATCGCCTTCGAAATTGTGCACGTCGTAGGTTTGGGGTTCTCCTTGTTCAGGTGTGAAAGTAATGGATAGTTTACCCTTGCCTTTTACCAGAAAGTCAGTTGCGCGATATTGGTCGCCAAAAGCATGACGCCCGATTACCATAGGCTTTTTCCAGTGAGGAACCAAGCGGGGTATGTTGCGGATGATTATAGGTTCGCGAAATACAGTGCCGTTGAGGATATTACGAATTGTCCCATTAGGCGATTTCCACATTTTTTTTAAACCAAACTCTTCTACTCTGGCCTCATCCGGAGTAATGGTTGCACATTTAATGCCTACATTATGTTTTAAAATGGCATAAGCAGCTTCCACTGTGACTTTATCTTCGGTTGCATCACGGTTTTGAATACTCAGGTCATAATATTCTATGGGAAGGTCGAGATAAGGAAGAATCAGCTTCTCTTTGATTAATTTCCAGATGACATGGGTCATTTCATCACCGTCAAGTTCTACAATGGGATGCTTTACTTCAATTTTTTTCATCGTCAAATTATGATAGGTTGTTTAATATTATATGTCGATTTTTAAACTCAAAAGTACATATTTTTTCTATTTCATATAACAGAGCAAAAATCCCAAAGTTCAAAAATGTAACCTGCAAGAGAGGGTGGCGTCAATAAGGGTATAAAACCACTAAAAGTTAATAATCATGAACGCACAAAGAACGCTCACCCGCAGCAGATATGACAAAATTTTGGGAGGCGTGGCCGGCGGGTTGGCCCAATATCTCGAGATGGACAGCGCCATCGTCAGGTTTTTATTTATTCTTATAACTCTGGTTTTTGGAACAGGCTTCTGGGTTTATATTATCTTATGGATTATTCTTCCTTACGAACCCATTAAGCCTTATTGGAATGCCACATCCGGCTTTGCCCCGAATCCACCGGAGGATGAAGTTGTAAGAGATGCAACTCAGCCCATTCCTCAACCTGTACCCAAAATGAGGAAAGACAGCAATATTATCATTGGTAGTATTCTCATTATTTTGGGAGTAATTTTTCTTATGAATGAGCTTATTCCGGAATTAGACTTTGGAAAACTTTGGCCATTGGTACTAATCATCGTGGGAGGGGTTTTGCTCTATAATTATTACAGTTCTGCAAGAACAGGTAATGGAAATAATGGTAATCATTCGGAAATCTGAATTTTAAAAATATAAAGATATGGAAA
>DDBO01000222.1 GCA_002332755.1 Bacteroidales bacterium UBA2030
ATTTGACAGCCCCAACAAAATAAACAGGAGAAGGAAAATTGAAATCTTTTTCATGGCTTTTAAAAATTTGGATTTAACGATGCAATATATTTTTGGGAGAAGGTTTGGGCATATGAATTATCTGGATTGTATCTGTGTTGGAACAACCATTGATATCAGTAACTTCTACCCAGTAGGTATCAGCCTTATCTACCTCGATAGTTGGGGTAGTATCGCCTGTGTTCCAAAGATAGGTGGTGTATCCTGCGCCAGGGTCTAAAATTACTGTATTTCCCTCGCAGGTAGTAATGTCTTCGCCCAGATTGGGCTGGGGAAGCGGAAGCAAATTTACGACTGCCTCGCCGTTTAATTGCCCCGGACAAAAGGCGTTATAGGAAGTATCGAGGGTATAAATCCCCGCCTGGGTTGTATTGAAGACATAAGGGAAAGGGCCGGATGAAGTAATTGGAGGCTGTACTTCTCCGTTGATACGCCATGCCAAAGTAATGGGCGGAGAGGCACCCGGGGTAATTTGTATGGAGATAGCGGCAATGCTGTTTCCATCATCGCAAATATTACCTCCTCCGCTCATAGTAGCATCAGGACAAATTACAGGAGCCTGTATATAAATGCGGGATTCGCAACCGGCAGAATCCCAAAAACTGGCATAAATGGGATGAATCAGGTTATCGCAGGGAATACCATCGAGGATAAAACTTTCCGGACTGTTGAAGGGTGGCGGTATGGTTGTGGCAAAGCCTGTCAGACTGTCCCACACTACCAGATAGCCTGTAGATGGGGGATTGCTGAAATATATCTGACCGTTTACCGAAAAGGTACCATTAGCAGGGTTGCATGGACTTACCTCGTGGGTAATGGTCGTAATACCGCAGTTTACCATAAAATCACAGGTAGTGCTCCCAGCCCCGGGCTGATTGACATTTTCCTGATAAAAAACCAAAGTCTCGGTGTATGTAGGGGGTATACCAAAAATACCTGAGATCCTTATAAGGTAAAACTCACCGGGCAAGGCATAATTTATGGTGCAACGGGCTATGCCCCCCTGCGCAAAACTATAGAAGCAATCTACAATATTTTCGCTGGTAAGCTGATTTACACAAGCATTTGTGGGAGCCGTAAAAGGTCCATATATAATCATATTTGTCATCCAATAAATATAGGGATTGGGCTGATTATGGGCTGCAAATACAATCTTTCCGGGTTGATCAATTTTTGTAAAGAACCAGTGAGGGTTCACATTTTCTGGCGCAAGAGCCATAAAATTAAGACATCCATAATCCACGCAACAATCCGGGTATGTCTGAGCGGGACAACATTCATGAAAAAAATCAGGGATTGTAGGATCAGAATAAATTATGTAATTTAAGGTACTATCTCCACATATAGGTCTGGCTTGGTGGCATGAATCGTACTCGGGAAGCGTATCCAAAATATAACGTATAAGTGTGTCAGGCCTGCAGGCCCCTGCCCCTTGCAGGCTACTAAATGATAGTACCCACAAGGTGGCAAGGGTTGCAGAGATAAGTGGAAATAATGATGCCTTATTCCACATTCTATTTATTTCGGCAGATGATTAATTATTAATCGATCGCTGTAGAGGATAACCCCATCAGCACTTACCCGTTGAATAAAATATATACCACTGTTAAGGGCTGATGTATTTATGGGAGAATGTCGCGTCTCAATTTTTATATTATTACAATTATCAATGATTCGGATATATTCACCTGACTGTAATTCACCGAAAGAAACATATTCGTCAGCTGGATTAGGAAAATACTGAAATTTGTATCTGCTTTGAATAACCTGCTTATCACCAATTTCAGCATTTGCCGATATATTTATGTTGTCATTATCGCCATCTGCCGGTAATTCGCAGTTAATCAGAGCAGGTGAACAGGGAGTTTGATTTAAAGCTAAATTTTGTTGATATTCATAAATAAACGACCCCTTATAATTTGGTTTCAAACTGCAGTTTATTGTATAAATTTTGGCATTTTCCCGTAAGGAATACAGAGCACAAATGCTACTAAACATATGAGCTGCATGACCATATAGCATGGGCGCTGCATCAATCGGCATAACTATGGGATACGTCATGTTTGAATGCCCAGCATAAAAATCTTTATCTACAAAATGTTTTTTAAACCATTGATAACATCCTCCGGTTTTTTCTCCATATTCTTCTGAGCTAGAATTTTCGCATAAAGTGTTAACAGTAACATCAACACATGGATTGTTCATACATTGGTCCCCATCCTTACTACAATATGTTTCAGGCAGCAGAATATCAAAATAGTGTTTGCCATTTCTGATACCAACATAAAGAGAATAATTCCCGTTAGGAAAATAATTGTTTCCGTTTTTATGCCACTGAGAAAAGTAATGCCAGTTCCAATGAACTGTGCCCATAAATAATTTATCTAAGTTCTGTGTGCAATTGTAGGGAGAGAAAAAATGATTATCAGTTAACTTATTCCATAGGTCAGGAATTAAGTTAAGATAATGCTGGGCAACAATATTGTTGTTTTGCCTGTTGGTCCCTGAACACATATTTGGTTCCCAATGATAACCTTGTTGGGAGCATTCATTACATGAGTTTGCTTTAATGGCCCAGGGCTCTATATTGGTTGCCACCCCGTTAAAATGGCAATTTTTATTTGGATAAAACATTTTGATATTATTCTGGTAAAATGCCAGGAAACCCACCTTTTTTAACGCTTTGTTTTTATATTCTGGAAATATCCAGTGGTTGGCGATGGCTGGTACAGCATATACTTTTATGTTCATACTATCTGCTTTATGAATGAAATCTACCATTTTCTCCTTGTATCCCGGATAGGGATTGAGGCCGAGGTTGGTAAAGTTGGCAGAATCGTTGACGTTAAGAAGTGAAACATTCATGAATATGTAATTATAACCCCAGCGCTTTACATTTTGCAGGATTACCTGATTGGGCTCACTCATGAATTTGTCAGGAATGCTTTCAATTTCATCTGCAAGGTTAGCTGTGTCGGAAGAACAATCATACCAAATGGCCCTGATGTTTGACGGAAGATTGGTTTGGCCTTTTGCCGGGAAGAGGACAAAGCCAAAAAGGTTTAGGGTTAATAGGCTGATATAGAATAATTTAGCGGGGGGGGGGTAAACCCCTTGCTTTTCCCCTTTACCACTCTTTTCTGTTAAGAGATTGATAATCTGTTTACTCATGGTTTTAGGTTTTTTAGGGTTAGGAACAAACAAAAATATAATTTTTTCTGAATTTGTCAATATTTAGAAAAAAACCGGGGCACTGTGCTCCGGTTTCAAATTTGTGTTTAAAAAAGAGTTTACTTTTCAGGAATATTCTTAAGCGTTTCGAGGAGATAATCCCAAAAAAGCTGTACGCTGCCAATGTGTACCTTCTCATCAGGGCTGTGGGGGTTGCGGATGGTAGGGCCAAACGAAATCATATCCCAATGGGGGTAAACGGCGCCTAAAATGCCGCACTCCAATCCTGCATGGATAACTTTAACTTCGGGCACACGGCCAAACTTCTGGTGATAAACATTTTTCATCGTTTGCAGGATAGGACTGTTGGCATTGGGTCTCCATCCGGGGTAAGCACCCGAGAAATCAATTTCAGCTCCTGCAAGCTCAAAAACACTAGCCATCATTTCTGCCAAATCGTCTTTGGCACTGTCTACCGAGGAACGCAACAGGCAAAGAACTTTTATTTTTCCATTTTCCATCTTTACATTGGCCAGGTTGGTTGAGGTTTCAACAATTCCGGGGAGACCATCGCTCATGCGGATTACTCCATTGGGGCAGGCATAAACAGCATTGATGAGTTTCTCCTGGGTTCCCTTGTCGATTACCTGTGTTGGCATGATAGCTTGGCTGCAGGTAAAAGAGAAGTTGGGTTCAGCCAGTTCCAGTTCTTTCTGAATGGTTTTAACTGTGCGATCAAAACATTTGAGGAATTTTTCCTTTTCTAATGCAGGAATGACAATAATAGCCATGGCTTCGCGAGGGATGGCATTGCGGAGACTGCCTCCTTCCACTTTGGCTATACGCATACCGTGTTCTTTATGCCCATGTCGCAGTAATCGGAAAAGGAGTTTATTGGCATTGCCTCTTCCCAGGTTTATATCAAGCCCTGAATGACCGCCTTTAAGTCCTTTAACAGTAAGCTGATATGCTACTGTATTCTCCATTACAGGTTCGTATTTGGGGGAAAAGCTAAAAGTGCCGTCAATTCCTCCTGCGCAGCCCACATATAATTCCCCTTCTTCTTCCGAGTCAAGGTTGAGGAGAATATCTCCCTTCAGTATGCCCGGTTCGAGGTTCTGGGCACCGGTCATTCCGGTTTCTTCGTCGGTGGTTATTAACACTTCTACCGGTCCATGAGGAATATTTGTGCTTTCAAGAATAGCCATAGCAGCAGCAACTCCAATTCCATTGTCGGCACCGAGGGTAGTCCCATTTGCCTTCACCCATTCGCCGTCAATGAGTGCTTCTATTGGGTCGGTATTGAAATCGTGTTGTTTATCGCTGTTTTTTTGGGGCACCATATCCATGTGGCCTTGTAGAATTACCCCTTTGCGATTTTCCATTCCCGGTGTTGCAGGCTTTCGGATGATTACGTTACCTGCCCTGTCAACAATGGTTTCGTGGCCTAGTTTTTTCCCGTATTCGGCCAGAAAAGTACGAATGTTGTCTTCATTTTTTGATGGACGGGGAATGCGGGTCAAGCTGTAAAAATTTTCCCACAGCGACCTGGGTTCAAGATTATGGATGTCGTTCGACATAATGCTGGATTTTAATTAATGGTTATTGAAAAGTTGTTAAAAGCAAACAATTGAGAAGCAAAAATAGTGTTAAAATGCGGATAGAAGCCAAGGGATTAAGGGAAAAGCCCGAGAAAAACGGATAAAATTTTATATCAAAATCAGCTGTATTTACGGGGGTATTACAACCCAAACGGTTAAAATAATTAATCAATACATTGTATTTCGTTCTTGCCCTTTAGTGTTGTAGGTGAACCTTTTAAGGTAATATAAGCAGTTTGATTATAAAGCAAAAAGGGCTACCTTGGTGGCAGCCCTGCTTGAAAAATACTGATGTTTATCAGAAAATTTTTGCCCACTCGTATTTTTTACGGTTTTTCCAGTGCCCGGTAAGGTAGGCGTAGTTTACGATAAGAGGTACTACTGTACTCGCTTCTGCATAAACCATTTGCTCGAATACGGTGTCCACCTTGCCCCAGGAGGAAGCTTCCTTTAGAGTAGAGCTTGAGCAAGCACCGTCGCGTACATCGGCCACGGTAATCTGGATGGCGTATTTATGCATAGGAACATCGAAACCCAGTACCTCTGCGCATACTACCGTATCTTGGGCAAAGTTTTTGGGAACTCCGCCACCCACCATAAATAACCCTGTATCTCCGGCCTTTAGCTTAATCATGGTCAGTTCTCTAAAGTCTTTTACAGAATCAATGGTAACATGGCGGTCAGGATTTTCCCATTGATGCTTAACCAAACCGAAGCCTGCACTGCTATCGCTGAATGCCGGGCAGAAAATGGGTACATTGTGTTCGTAGGCTAATTGTACCAGTGAATTAGGTTTTTTGGCATGTTGGGTGAGGTAGCGACCCATTTCACGGATAAATTCACGCGAGGAGTAGGGGCGTGGTTCCAGGCTATCGGCAATGGTTTTAATGGCCATGTCGCATTGCTGCAGTTCTTCTTCGTCAATGTAAGTATCGTAGATGCGGTCGATATAATTGTTGCGAAGCATCTTGTCGTCGATATTGGGGGTGCCTTTGTAATGTTTGAATCCGAGGGCTTCAAAGAAGTCCATATCAACAATGCTGGCACCGGTGGCTACGATGGCATCTACCATGTTGTAGCGAATCATGTCGGCATATACCTGCATGCATCCGCCTGCACTGGTACTTCCGGCAAGGGTTAATATTACCGAGCAGTTTTCATCACTCAGCATGCGGTTAAAAATATCGGCAGCACTCGCCGTATCGCGCGAAGAAAACGACATATCACGCATGGCGTCAAGCAGTGCACGGCCATCGAAAGTGGTAATATCGATGTGCTTTACCACGTTTTTCAGGAGATCCTTTTTTTCCATTATTGTATTTGAATTATTTAGAGGGTGAATTTATCGTATGGTACCCTGAGGGGAGTTTCAGGTCGCAAAATTACATCATTTCGTTGAATTTGATGAGATTAACTTAGAATTACCTAAATAGTACCTGCACAGGGTTTAGAATCCCAGAATCTTAAGCATACTCTTGTAGCTTTGTTCCTTGGCGAAGAGTTTGGTATAGTATTCTCCGTTTTCGTCCATATCGATAATGACGTGTTTGGGAGCAGGGATGAGGCAGTGCTGGATTCCGCCATAGCCTGAAAGGGATTCCTGATAGGCACCCATGTGGAAAAAGCCGATGTATTGTTCTTCATCGGGGACAATTTTAGGTAAGAAGACCGCGTTGGAATGGGCTTCAGCGTTGTAAAAGTCCTGGCTGTCGCAGGTTAGCCCACCGAGGTGAACCCTTTGGTACTCGAAATTCCAGTTGTTGATGGCCAGTAAAATATATCTCTGGTTGATGGCCCAGGTATCGGGCAGGGTAGTCATAAAGGAACCATCGATCATGTTCCAGA
Source organism: Bacteroidales bacterium UBA2030 (assembly GCA_002332755.1). GTDB lineage: Bacteria > Bacteroidota > Bacteroidia > Bacteroidales > TTA-H9 > UBA2030. The sequence goes on from DDBO01000222.1 coordinate 6,657, forward strand.
GCTCACGGTCGTTTTGCTGTTTTTGGTTAACAATGCTGTAAAGCATGGCTCCGCTTTCACCCACGGTGTAGGTCCCAAATTCAGTAAAAATGTCGGGCTCGGGTACACCCTGCTGCGCACATGTGTTCTTTATCTGCATGACGATCTCCTCGGCCATGTATTCATAGTCGTAGTTAAACTCAAGAGAATTTTTGATGGGAAATCCTCCGCCTATGTTAAGCGAATCGAGTTCAGGACATATTTTTTTGAGCTCGCAGTATAAGTTAACGGCTTTTAGCAGTTCATTCCAGTAGTAAGCCGTGTCTTTAATACCTGTATTGATGAAGAAGTGAAGCATCTTCAGCTCAAACAGCGGATTGTTCTGAATCTTTTCCTGGTAATACGGAATAATCTCATTGTAACGAATTCCAAGACGTGAAGTATAAAATTGAAATTGGGGTTCTTCTTCCGTTGCAATGCGGATACCGAGTTTAGTTTTACGTTTAAGTCCGGCCTCAATATATTTATCCAACTCGAATTTATTGTCGAGTACCGGGATAGTATTCTCAAATCCATTGTGAATAAGGTTGACAATATTTTCGATATACTGCGGACGCTTAAATCCGTTGCAAATAATGTAATTGTCTTTTTTGAAAATTCCCTGATTGTGCAGTTCCTCAACGATATTGATGTCGAACGCTGAGGAAGTTTCGAGATGAACATCGTTTTTAAGTACCTCTTCCAGCACGAATGAAAAATGGTTACTCTTTGTACAATAGCAATAATGATATTCGCCATTGTAGTCGGCTTTAGCCATGGCTACATTAAAATTGATTCTGGCTTTCTGAATCTGGCTCGAAATTTTAGGTAAATACGTAAGCCTGACAGGAGTTCCATACTGCTTAATGATGTCCATTAGCGGTATGTTATTCCAATAAAGTTCATCGTCAATCACATTGAAATCTTCCTGAGGAAATTCAAATGTTTGCTGGATTAGGTCGATGTACTTGTTTTTCATTTTTTGTTTCAGGTGATTTAGTTTGACATTCTTTTTTAAATTTAGATGACATGGATTTTAAAAAGGAGTGCAAAAGTAATACATTTGGAAATGCATACGACATTTTCTATGAAATTTTTAATAAAAAATAAATCATTGATTAATAATATCTTAAGTATTAACCTGGCAAACAAATGCCCGTATTCATGCCAAACCACTCCGCTACATGCAGAAAATTTAGCTCACTTAGATTTTTGTTTTTAGGCTAATCCGGGTGATTTACTTTTTTAAAAAGCTGCCATTAACAACTCAATATCCTGTGAAGGAATTGAAAAATGATCTCCAATGGTTTTGTTGGTTAATGTCCCGTTGAGCAGATAAACTCCCTGTCTTAATCCATAGTCTTTTTTGATATATTTTTCGAGACCACCCAAATAACCAATTTTCAATATGATAGGAGTGAACACATTACTTAAGGCATAAGAGGCCGTATGAGGTACCCTTGAGGCAATGTTGGGAACGCAGTAATGGGTGACACCATAAACTTGATATACCGGATGTGTGTGTGTGGTAGGTCGCGAGGTTTCGATGCAGCCACCCTGGTCGATGCTAACATCAACGATAACCGAGCCTCGTTTCATTTTGCTGACCATTTCTTCACTAACGATAAGAGGGGTTCTTCCTTCGCGGCTAAACAATGCGCCGATAACAACATCTGCAGTGAGTAAACTCTTGGTTAATACTTTGGGTTGAATGATACTGGTGAATAACCTCGACCCTAAAACATATTGTATATGTCTCAGTTTGTATACCTTATCATCAAAAATTTTAACTATTGCTCCCATACCCAATGCGGTTCTGGCTGCATATTCAGCGACTGTACCTCCTCCAATAATCACGATCTCCGACGGATTAATCCCCGGAAATCCTCCCAGCATACTTCCTTTACCCAATACGGGATGACTTAAATATTCTGCTGCCACCAGTATAGCCGTGGTTCCTGAAATCTCACTCATGGAACGCATCACAGGAAAGGCATTGGAATCGTCTTTTATATATTCGAAGCCAATCGCAGTGATTTTTTTTTGCATCAATCCGGTGAAGTACTCTTTAGGCTGAATAAAAGTGTGTACGGAAGAAAAAAGTACCTGACGGGGT
>DDBO01000157.1 GCA_002332755.1 Bacteroidales bacterium UBA2030
TGAAAAATGTCCATTAAGCCAAAAAAACCGGATATTGTCCTGCTCATAAGAGGCAATATCCGGCTGGTATGTTTTATCAAAACTTATTTCATTCCGCGCTGTTTGGCCATTTCCTCCAGGCGACGCTGAAAAGCTGATTTTTTCACAGGTTTGGCTTTATTAGCCTGAATTTTGGCATGCAATTTTTCTTCATTCACTATTCTGCGGAAAATGTACATCTGGGCAAACGTGAAAATATTGGCCAGGAAATAGTAATAGCTGAGTCCGGCCGAATAGTTGTTGAAAATACCCAGGAACATAATGGGCATAATGTACATCATGGTTTTCATACCCGGCAACTGCTGCTGTCCGGTATCCATTTGTTTGTTCTGCAGCCAGGTATAAACCAGGGTAGAAATAGTCATCAGTATGGTGAAAAGGCTGACATGATCACCGTAGAAAGGAATGTTGAAAGGCAGGTTGAGCACCGAATCATAACTACTCAGATCGTGGGCCCAGAGGAAAGGTTGCTGCCTGAGCTCAATACTCGAAGGGAAGAAACGGAACATGGCAATAAGTATAGGGAACTGCAAAAGCATGGGCAGGCATCCTGCCATGGGATTTACACCTGCCTTTCTATACAATTCCATCGTTGCCTGCTGTTTCTTAATAGCATCTTCTTTCTTGGGATATTTCTTGTTAATTTCTTCAATCTCGGGTTTCAATGCCCGCATTTTGGCGGTAGAAAGGTAAGAGAAATACGTAAGCGGCAGTAAACCAATTTTGAGCAAAATGGTGAGAATAAGAATAATAATTCCATAATTCAGTCCATAATTGCTCAGCCAGTTGAAAACAGGAATAACCGCATATACGTTGATAGGCCACATCAGGAAAAAACTCCATCCCAATGGAATCTGCCTTTCGAGCCTGAGACCGTACGACTTAAGTATCTTGTATTTATTGGGGCCAAAATATAGCTGCATGCCATAGTTAGCCTCTGGGCTGAAACGGTATTCAAGGGGAACAAGAGCCGACATGGTTTCGTTATAGCGCGGATCATCCTTTCGCTCAGGACGGATAAAGGTCGATAGCTCAGCTCCGCCTGGAAGTGCATCATTAGCAACCAATGTCGATACGAAAAACTTGGTTTTGAATGACAGCCATTTAAGGCTCGTAGTCACGATTTTTTTATCGTCTTTGGTCTCCGACAGGTAATTCACCTCTTTATCGGTCGAATAGCAATAGTAAACCGTGGATTCGTTTCTTTCATTTTCAAGGTTCTTTTCCTGCCTCAGCATGTCGGCATTCCACTGCAAATTGAAAAGGGTGGAAGTTGGATCCAACACCTTATCCATGTTGACCATGTGTACATCGAAATCCAACATGTAATCATGGCCCTTAAGCGTGTACCTGTATTCGATATAGGAGGCTTTTGTTGTGTCGCCGGTTTGGGCATAAAGCCTGAGGGAAAAGCTGATGGAGTCGTTTCCGGAAGCCTTCAAATGTTGAACACCTTTTTCGACGGGTTCAAAATACAATACCGAAGTATTCACGGGCTTACGCGAGGCAAAGAAATTGAGTCCCAATGATGAATTCGTGGAATCGAATAAAATCAAAGGAAGTGAGTCGTAAGTGCGGTATTCCTTAAGTTCTACCGACCAGGGTCTCCCCCCCTTCGAACTAATTTTCAGACGGATAAAATCGTTTTCAAGCACATAAAATTCTTCTTTTCCAATGGCAGCTGCAGCAAAAGGCCCATACTTTTCAGCGGCAACTTTTATCACCGAATCTTTGGCCTGGGGATTGGTTAATACTGCACTATCAACGGGCAAAGCCTGTTTTTCGGCGGCTGCCTTCTCGGCCAAAGCACGGGCAATAGAATCGCGCCTGTATTGCAACTCTCTTAGCGAATCCTGAATCCGTTGTTGTTTTTCAAGCTCTTCTTTGGAGGGAGTCATCCAAATACTCCATCCTAAAAAAATGGCAAAAATGAGAACCAGACCTACAATTGAATTTCTATCCATTGAATCTCGGAAATTTTTTAGTCAAATAAGCCAAAAGCTATTTCAGCTTTCGGCAGGAAAGGTGCAAAGATATGGCATTTTTAGAATGTAATTCCAGAAACTCAGGCAAGTTTCAACCATTCATGTGTTGGCAAGCGGCCTCTACAAAACCAATGAACAAGGGATGCGGGTTGGCCACTGTGCTCTTATACTCAGGATGAAACTGCACACCCACAAACCATGGATGTGAGGGTATCTCCATTATCTCTACCAGGTTTTCCTTAGGATTGATACCCGTAGCTATCATACCTGCTTCCTGAAAATCATCGAGATATTTATTGTTGAATTCGTAGCGATGACGATGGCGTTCGAGAATAACCGGGGCCTGATAAATACTGCGCGCTATACTATTGTCAGACAATTGGCAGGGATAAGCGCCCAGGCGCATGGTTCCTCCCATTCCCGAAATCTTTTTTTGCTGCTCCATGATGTCGATAACAGGATGAGGGGTTCGCGGATCAAATTCGGTGGAATTGGCATTGCGCATTCCCAACACATTGCGGGCAAATTCAATTACCGCACACTGCATTCCCAAACAAATACCCAAAAAGGGTATGCCCTGCATTCGGGCATATTTTATAGCCGCGATCTTCCCTTCTATCCCTCTGCTTCCAAATCCTGGCGCAACTAAAATGCCATGCAGGTCCTTTAAAAGCTCGGGCGCATTTTCATCGTTGAGCATCTCCGAGTGTACCATGCGCAGCTTCACCTTTACCTGATGAACCGTTCCTGCATGTACAAACGACTCCATGATGGATTTGTAGCTGTCTTTCAACTCTACATACTTACCCACCAGTCCAATCTCCACCGTATAACGGGGATTTTTCATTTTGTATAAGAACTCCTCCCAACTGCTCAGGTCGGGACGGCCTTCGTAAGTAAGTCCGCATTTTTTCAGTACTTCCCTATCCAGGCCTTCATCGCGAAGTTTCAATGGCACTTCGTAAATCGAATCCATATCGATCGACTCAATTACAGCCGTGGGACTTACATTACAAAACAGGGCTATCTTGTTACGCAGATTGTCGTTCAGGGGTTTTTCCGTCCGACAAACGATAATATCAGGCTGAACGCCTTGTTCCTGCAATATTTTCACAGAATGCTGGGTGGGCTTGGTTTTCAGTTCTCCTGCCGCTGCAAGGTAGGGTACGAGGGTAAGATGTATCACCACACACAAATTTCCCATCTCCCAGCGCATCTGTCGAACAGTTTCAATGTAGGGCAACGACTCTATATCGCCAACTGTTCCGCCAATCTCTGTTATAATGAAATCGTAATCTTTGTATTTCGATAGTAATTTAATGCGGTACTTTATTTCGTCGGTAATGTGAGGGATTACCTGCACAGTGCTACCCAGGTAATCGCCCCGACGTTCCTTTTCTATCACACTCTGGTATATCCGACCGGTAGTTACATTATTGGCCTGTGAGGTGTGTTCATTGGAGAACCTCTCGTAGTGGCCCAAATCGAGGTCGGTTTCTGCGCCATCCTCAGTTACGTAGCATTCGCCATGTTCATAGGGATTGAGTGTGCCGGGGTCAACATTGATGTAAGGATCGAGCTTTTGAATAGTTACCTTAAATCCCCTGGCTTGCAACAATTTAGCTAAAGAAGCGGATACAATTCCTTTTCCTAATGAAGATGTGACCCCTCCCGTAACGAAGATATAGCGAGTAGTATGCATGCACTTTAAATTTTTGCGTTACGGGGCGGCAAGTTAGGCATTTTTTTTGTTCCGGGTTCCAAGTTCCAGGTTCCAGGTTCCAAGTTCC
>DDBO01000132.1 GCA_002332755.1 Bacteroidales bacterium UBA2030
CAGTTTCAATTGTCAGATTGCTATTCGCTGAGGATGGCATTTTTGACAACGGATTTATTTTTCCATTTTCCAGTTTTGTAGTAAACGTAGCTGGCCGTTACGCCAAACACCCAGGCGAGGGGGATTGCCCACCATATACCTTTTTCTCCCCAGAAACCGGATAGCCAGTAAGAAAGAGGAACACGTATAATCCAAAGGGAGAGCAAGGTTACGAACATAGGAATGAGGGTATCGCCTGCACCGCGCAACATTCCATTAATAGTAAACATTGTAGTAAGCAGTATGTAAAATGAAGCCACAATCCTTAAATAATCAGCGCCTTTGCTAATTACCGCAGGGTCAGGTGTAAATATCTTCATCAACGAATGGCCAAAGAGCCAGAACACGATAGTGCCTGCAATTGCAATGATTGCTGACATTTTTAGAGTAGCCCTGAGGCCGTTTCTTACCCTGTCGGTGCGCCCTGCCCCAATATTCTGACCTGTAAACGAGGAGAGTGCCGCTGAAAGATTCATGGCCGGCATGGTGGCAAACGAATCGATGCGGCCAGCTGCCGAGTACGCTGCTACAGTATCCGTACCAAATCGGTTGACGATACCATAAATCGCTAACATACCTAACGAAAACACTGTATGCTGAACCCCCGAAGGCAACCCAATCTGTAAACTCCTTCGCATGATGGCTTTGTCGTAATCAAACTTGCGAAAACTAAGATTGATGAGTTTGTGTGTTCGATTAATCCACCAAACCATGGTGACAAAAGCCCCTGCCTGAGCAATGACAGTGGCTATGGCCACTCCCGCTATACCCCAATGAAAAACAATAACAAACAACAAGTCTAACCCGATATTCACTACCGTTGAGATAATAAGAAACCACAAAGGCGTTGTACTGTCACCTATACCTCTGAGCAAAGAGGTCATTCCATTAAAACCAAAAAAGAAAAGATTACCGCCCATGTATATGTGAAGATAGGTAATTGCATAAGGCATTACTTCTTCGGGAAGGCCTGTCAACCTGAGGATAGGGCGACTTAATAGTATTCCCAGGACAGTAGTGACCAGGCCTGACCAAAATAAGAAAATCCACATGGTATCCATTGTGGCCTTAACCTTATTCAGCTGCTTGGCTCCGAAATACTGCGAAATAACAATACTGAAGCCCATACCAATGCCAATGACCATAGCCACCAAAATAAAGACAAAAGGGAAAGAAGCCCCCACAGCTGCCAGAGCTTCTTTGCCCACAAAATGTCCAATCACAATGCTGTCCACCACATTGTATAGCTGCTGAAACACATTACCGGCCAACATGGGCAGGGCAAAACGTAATATAATCTTTCCTTCATTACCGGTGGTAAGGTCTTTCATGTTGTTAACTCCTGATGATCAGCTTATTATCAGCCGGAAATAATTCAATTTGATAAGTAAAAAGTAAATCGTTGCCAATGATGCCATCCAGGGGTGGGTAGCCCATTTTCAAATAGGATTCGTTCACATTTTCAAGGTCTAACAGGCGGCCACGATAGTCGTGCAACAACACATGACCTATTTGCACCTCTTTAAGATTTACCATGCCCAGTTCTGAGTTATCATCCTTAACTCCTTTACATGGCTCTTCCACAGGCTCGAGAAGTTGCTCTTCGTAAGAAGAAATTTCATGAAACCGAAATTTATTGAACATAGTCACAGAAGCTCCCGTATCTATCAACATGTTGGCCTTTTTCCCCATTATTTTCAACTGAACCATTAAGTGTGTAATACCGGGTTGCAGTGTAAGTGTATGAAACTTTACGGATCTTGCTTCTCCGATACGCAAAAGATGTTTTCTGAAGCTAATCATGGAACCCGGGAGGGTGAGTAAATCTCCGCCCAAAACCCCGTGGATAGGTCCATCTATAAGATGGCCGTAAAGGCGTTCTATAAGGGAGAGGTCTGTAAGCAGGACATCATAAGTTGACAGGCAAATTTTGCCAATAGTAAAGTTTTTTAAAGGAAAGGTAAATGCTTCGAACGACTCACCCATCCCAATAGCTCGAAAATTGGGGTGCTCAATGTTTTCATCGCCGGCAAAATAGTGAATCCGACGCTTACAAAAAACGGTATGTGATGCTCCGGTATCGATAAGCATCCTTGCCGGAAGCCCATTTATCCGAATATTGACTGTCTGGTGAACCCCTTTGTCTTCTCTGACATGATATACCTGAAGCACCGACTTTGCCATTATTGCTGTCCGGAGTTAGTAAATGAAACTGCTGCCTCCAAGAAATTCCCTGAGAATACTTGTAGGCGGAATTTCGCGTGCAGAGATGGGTTGAAAATACGACAAAAACTTAAGTAAACGGTTGGCTTCGGCATATTCTGGCTCACATTCCGGAATGGTTTTCAACAGAGGTTCGGCATACGTTTTTAGTACAGCTAATTCGTATAAGAGGGCAGAATTAAACATTACATCGGCATTTTCCTGAAAGGGGAAAATATACTTCTCTTCGCCACTTCTGACGCTGGGCCAGCGCCGCAGGGTTTCCAGTGCTGTATACCCCCTGAATCTATAGTCGCGTACCATGCGTCTGATCAAACGATTATCAGTAGAATGAATAGGATTTTGTGCATCAATAGCGATTTGGGTAAGAGCAGAAACGAAAATACCGAACTTACAAGAAGGTTCAATGGCCGGAGTAAGCTCCGGATTTAATCCATGAATGCCCTCTACCACCAAAATTTGATCTTTCGCCATGCGCACCGGGTTGGCAGAAAGACTTCTCTTGCCTGAGGTAAAATCGAAACGGGGCAACCTTACCTCTTTGCCTTGCATCAAATCATTGAGATTTTGATTAAATAATTCAATATCAATAGCCTTTATGGTTTCGAAGTCGTAATCTCCATTTTCGTCACGGGGTGTAAGCTCACGATCCACAAAATAATTATCGAGCGAAATCTGCATTGGTTTCAAGCCCAGTACCATAAGCTGAATGGAGAGACGCTTGCTGAAAGTGGTCTTTCCCGAAGAGGAAGGACCAGAAATAAGTACCACCCTGACATTGTCTCGCAACTTGTAAATTTTATCGGCGATTCGGGCGATACGTTTTTCGTGCAGGGCTTCAGCAATCTTAATAAAGTCGGTATCACGCTTTTCACGGGTAGCCTCGTTGAGATCGCCAACATAAGGTGCCCCAAGAATATTCACCCATTTGCGATGCTCCCGGAATACTTTAAACAACTTAGGCTGATAAAATACCTTTTCGGGAATCTCAAAGGTTTCGGGATCGGGAACCCGGATGAGTATCCCTTTATAATAAGGTTGCAAATCGAAGCTTGTGAGGTAGCCGGTGGAAGGTACAAGGTATCCATAGAAATAATTGATATACCCATTCATGCCATATACCGATGTATACATTTCATGACGCAGCCTGAAAAGTTTAGCCTTTTCGTAATGCCCGTTTTTTTCAAAAAGTTCAGCTGCCTCAGGGGTAGGAATTTCCTGGCGGGTGAATGAAAGATTCTGCTTTACCAGCTCATCCATTCTTGATTTGAGTTCATGAATGAGTTCTGAATTAACCTCAACCCCGTCAACTTCGGCATACCATCCTTTACTTACCCCATGCTCAATACGGAGAAAGGCATGTGGATTAACATCGCGTAAAGCAGCATAGAGCAGAAAGGCCACACTCCGCACATACATTCTGTATCCGATGGGATGTGTATAGTCGATAAACAAAATGGTTTTGGGTTTGTATAGGTCGTAATCGAGCTCCCTCAATTTATTGTTTACCAATGCTCCAAGCACAGGATAACGTGTCTGAACACTCAGGTCTTCGGCAATCTCAAGAAGGGTGGTACCCCGTGGATAAGATTTGCGAGCGTTGTTGTTAAGACAGATTATTTCAATGGTTTTCATAGGCTTTGATTTAAAATAGGTTTAAGAAATTGGCCCGTATAGCTTTCGGGGTGGAGAGCAATTTGTTCGGGGGTGCCTTCGGCTACGATTCTTCCCCCACGATGTCCCCCCTCAGGACCAATATCAACAATATAATCAGCCACTTTTATTACTTCCATGTTGTGTTCAATAACGAGTATAGTGTTGCCTCTATCAGTAAGAGTTTGCAGTACATGAAGCAAGACATTCACATCCTCAAAATGAAGTCCGGTGGTTGGTTCATCAAGAATATAAAGTGTTTTTCCGGTATCGCGCCGCGATAATTCAGCTGCCAGCTTCACCCGCTGGGCTTCTCCCCCCGACAGGGTTGTCGACGACTGTCCCAGGGTTATATATCCTAAGCCTACATCCTGTAAAGTTTTAATTTTCTGTACGATGGAAGGAATATTCTCAAAAAATTCCACAGCCTGATCTATGGTCATGTTGAGCACATCATTGATGCTTTTGCCCTTGTAGCGAACTTCCAGGGTTTCGCGATTATAGCGCTTACCCTGACAGGTTTCGCAGGGTACCATTACATCGGGAAGGAAGTTCATTTCAATAACTTTCACTCCTGCTCCTCCACAGGTTTCACAGCGACCGCCTTTAACATTAAAAGAGAAGCGGCCGGGCTTGTATCCCCTGATTTTGGCTTCAGGCAAAGAAGCATACAATTGTCGGATTTCGTCGAAAACCTTCGTATAAGTAGCAGGATTGCTACGCGGAGTACGCCCTATGGGGGTTTGATCTACCTCTATTACCTTATCGATGTTTTCAACACCTTCAATCCTATCGTATGGTAATGGGTTTTGTTCGGAGCGATAGAACTTTTTACTAAGGATAGGATACAGGGTTTCATTGATGAGGCTCGATTTACCGCTACCTGATACACCTGTAATACAAATAAATAACCCTAAAGGCAAATCAAGGTTAACATTTTTAAGATTGTGTCCCCTGGCCCCGTAAAGGATAAGATGCTTTCCATTACCCTTGCGCCGATGAGTGGGTACAGGGATTTTTTTCTCTCCGCGCAGGTATTGGCAGGTCAACGAATGCTGGGAAAGCATCTGTTCAGGTGTGCCATGTGCCACGATGCGTCCCCCAAGTATGCCTGCACCCGGTCCGATATCTACCACATAATCGGCTGAGCGGATCATATCTTCATCGTGCTCTACTACTATTACGGAGTTTCCACTATCGCGAAGAGCTTTTAGGGAATCTATCAGGCGATGATTATCACGCTGATGCAAGCCAATGCTGGGTTCATCGAGAATGTACAGTACACCTGTGAGTTGGCTTCCTATCTGGGTAGCCAGACGAATCCGCTGGCTTTCACCTCCGGAAAGGCTACGTGCCGTTCTGTCGCACGAAAGGTAACCCAGACCAACATTCAACAAAAATTTAAGCCGTGACCTGATTTCCCGAATGATTTCCTTGCCTATCGTCCATTCGCGCTCATTCAGCTGAGACGGCAAGGTCTCAAACCAAGCATCAAGGCTCTCCAGATCCATGCGGGCAAGCTCAGCTATATTCTTTCCGGCAATACGATACCAGCGTGATTCTTTTTTAAGTCTTGTACCCTCGCACTCCGGGCATTCCACCTGATTGATAAAACTACCTACCCATTTGCGAATGCTGGCCGATTCTCCTTCTTCGTATTGATTTAGAATAAAATTGACTAATCCATCGAAATCGAGCCGATAGGTATTGACTACTCCTCCAAACTCTTTCTGAAAAACAAAAGGTTCGTTACTTCCGTAGAGAATAGTATTTATGGCCTCTTCGGGAAGTTCACCTACAGGCGTATCGAGAGTACATCCATATCGTTTTGCAATGCCTTCGAACTGAGTAAAAATATAATTGTTTTTATACTCACCAGCCGGGGCAATACCTCCTTTGCGGATGCTCAACGAAGGGTCAGGAAATACTTTTTCCAGGTCAATTTCACTGATTTGTCCTAATCCTCTGCAGCGGGGACAAGCGCCGTAAGGGGAGTTAAAAGAAAAAGAATTTGGTTCAGGCTCATCATAAGCCAGGCCTGTTTCAGGGTCCATAAGGTTGCGGCTCAAGTAGCGCGGGTTACCGGTTTCATGATTCAGCAACATTAAAGTGCCTTTTCCGTGCCGCAGGGCCGTATCCACCGAACGCACCAAACGTTCATGGTTTTCTTCAATTACAACAATACGATCAACAACCAATTCAATATCATGCACCTTGTAACGATCGAGCTGGCGAACCTCACTGAGGGATTTCAACTCACCATCTACCCTCACTTTTGCGTATCCCTGCTTTCGCAGATTGTCGAAAACTTCGCGATAATGCCCTTTTCTGCCCTTTACGACGGAGGCCATCACGTAAATTTTTTCACCCGCATATTCCCTTTCGATAAGCCCAAGGATTTCCTTGTCTGAATACCTAATCATGGGTTTACCGCTCAGATAGGAATAAGCTGTACCGATACGGGCAAACAACAATCGCATGAAGTCGTAAATCTCGGTGATGGTTCCGACCGTAGATCGCGGGTTGGTGCCAGTGGTTTTCTGCTCAATAGAAATGACAGGGCTCAGACCTGATATTTTATCCACGTCGGGCCTTTCAAGGTTGCCGATAAATTGACGTGCATAGGCTGAAAAGGTCTCCATGTACCGGCGCTGACCTTCAGCATATATCGTATCAAAGGCTAATGACGATTTCCCGCTTCCGCTCAGGCCAGTAAAAACTACCAATTTATTTCGGGAGAAAACAACATCGATATTCTTAAGGTTATGAACCCTGGCGCCTTCCACCCGAAGTTCGTCGTGCACTTCATTAGCAATTTGTAATCCGGTAGTCTCTTCCCTGTTCATTTCGTTGTATCTGCCTCGTTTACCGATTGCCTCAACAAGGCATCGTAGTCTGCATATTTTCCTTTAGCTATTTTGATAGTGTAAACACTTCCCGGCTTAACCACCAGTGAAGTGTCGCGTATCCACGGGTTGAGTTCCCTTAAAATTCGATAGTTTATTCCTTGTTGGCGTGACCATTGCACCAAATTAGGTATGGTTTGCGTGACACGTACTTCTTTCATCGGAATGCGGGGATAAAGGTCTTCTTTGCGAAGTACATATCCGTACTTCTGAGGGTGCTCGAATATAAGCTTGAAAGCTAAAATCCTGAAAACATATCGGGAGGTTTCAGAATTCATATACATCTCGTAGTAATTGGAAGTTTTTTGCGTGCCGGATATCCGGTCGAAGCGGCCCATCCCACCGTTGAAAGCAGCTGCAGCAGTAGTCCAGCTGCCATATTTGCTGTATGCTTTTTTCAGAAATTTACAAAAAGCTTCGGTAGATTTTTCAAGATGGTAACGCTCATCAATTTTATCGTTCACCTCCAATCCAAATTCTTTAGCTGTTTCTGGAAGAAACTGCCAATAACCTGCTGCGCCAGCGGGTGAAATATCATGCAAAAAGCCACTTTCAACCAGTATGAGATATTTAAAATCCTCAGGTATGCCATTATTTTTCAATATTGGCGCTATTATAGGGAAAAAGCGATTGGCCCGTTTAAAGAGCAAAAGCGACTGGCTATGCCAATAAGTATTAAGGGTCAATTCCCTATCGAGCGCTTCCCTGACATAAAAAAGGTTGAGGGGAACCGGTTCGCCGGCAAACGACAACTTGCGAGGTATAGGCACAGCTACTGTCGAAGAACCCGAACGTTTTATAAAGTCATCGTCATTGGGCTCTCCGACAATTTGCCAGGCCGTGAGTAAGGTCAAAACAAGAAGAACACTAAAACTGGCAATAAATAACCCGGGATGGTTCCTTCGAAAATCAGATATACTTCTCATTATTGGGGTTACTAACACTTTCACAGATTTAAAAAAACTTTGCAAAATTACAGCTTTACCCTGAGAGGGGGGTTGAGTGCATCAGAAAAAGCTATTCTCGTAATTATCAAAACCAAATGCAGCCGGAAAAATTAGCACCAGCTGCATCCATCCATAAGTTAGGAAATTTTCAGGAAAGGCCAGGTGTTTCCTGCGGAGTGGTTTGAGAAGAGGTTTTTACAACTATTTCCTGCTTTTCCGTATCGAAATCGATGAGTATGGTATCACCCGGTTGAAGTTTGCTGCGAATAATTTCCTCAGCCAATGCATCTTCTACATATTTCTGAATGGCTCTTTTCAATGGGCGCGCACCAAAATTGGGATCCCAACCTTTCTCTACGAGAAAATCCTTGGCGCTGGTTGTCACAGCAATCTCGTATTTAAGGGAGCGCACCCTGTTGTAAAGATGCTTCATTTCTATATCGATAATCTTGTGAATATCTTCGCGTTCAAGGTTTTCGAAGATAATAATATCGTCGATGCGGTTGAGGAACTC
>DDBO01000146.1 GCA_002332755.1 Bacteroidales bacterium UBA2030
AAGAGCCTTCTGCAGGTATGCAGGTGGCAGTCGACGGAAAGGCTGTTTTTGTAAAAAAAGCAACTGCTTATCCTTATTTATTGTTTCTTCCTAAAAATTACAATCATACCACTGCAGAGGGGTTTCCCGTTTTACTGTTTTTACATGGGAGCGGTGAGAGGGGTACGGATATTGGCCTGGTAAAGAAAAATGGAACCCCGGGCTTTGTGGAAAACATGGATGATTTTCCTTTCATCCTGGTTACCCCCCAATGCCCTTCGGGTGAGGTGTGGGACAACGAACGCCTGATGGCTGTTTTGGATGAAGTTATTGGGAAATACAATGTTGACACTAATAGGGTATACTGCACGGGTTTAAGTATGGGAGGATTCGGAACTTTTTCCCTTGCAGCAGCTTATCCATGGAGATTTGCAGCTATCGCTCCCGTGTGTGGAGGCGGTTTTGCACTGACGGCTGAGAAGCTTAAAAATATTCCTGTCTGGGCTTTTCACGGTGATGCCGACCCTATTGTGCCTCCGGCTGAGTCGGAAAGCATGGTGAAAGCGATAAATTTCTTTGGGGGAAATGCAAAGCTTACGCTTTATCCCGGAGTAGGCCACAATGCATGGGATAACGCATATAGCGACCCGGAGCTTTACCGTTGGTTACTGTTGCACAAGAAATGATTTATTCTAACCCAATTTATAGATTATGAGAAAGTTGTATATTGCGATTTTGTTCCTGGTTGTTATATCAGGAACTTTTGGTTGTAAAGGTCCCAAAAATGGGGATACCGATGCTGCAATTGAACGCAGGGTGGATTCGGTTTTGAAACTGATGACCCTTGAGGAAAAAATTGGCCAGTTGACATTGTTTACCAGCGATTACGATGTTACCGGGCCGACCATGCGCGAAAATTATAAAGAAGACATCAAAGCCGGAAAGGTAGGTGCTATTTTCAATGCTTATGGTGTAGATTATGTGCGTGAGCTTCAGAGAATGGCAGTGGAGGAAACACGTTTGGGAATACCCTTGATTTTTGGCTACGACGTAATTCATGGTCATCGAACAATTTTTCCGATATCGCTGGGTGAATCGGCAAGCTGGGATACGGCTATGGTGAGAAAAGCTGCGCGAATTGCGGCAATTGAGGCAACAGCCGAAGGCCTTCAATGGACCTTTGCCCCTATGGTAGATATAGCCCGTGATCCACGCTGGGGTAGAATATCGGAAGGAGCCGGTGAAGATGTTTTTTTAGGACAATGCATGGCAGTAGCTCGTGTAAAAGGATTTCAGGGCAATCGCCTGGATGACCCCAGAACGATGGTAGCCTGTGCCAAGCATTATGCTGCTTATGGAGCAGCTCAGGCCGGACGAGATTATCATACCGTAGATATCTCTGAAAGAACCCTGCGTGAGGTTTATCTTCCCCCTTTCAAAGCCGCTGTAGATGCAGGCGTAGGTACTTTCATGACTTCTTTCAATGAGATAGCCGGAGTGCCCTCTACCGGTAACCGCTATTTACTCACCGATATTCTTCGCAAAGAATGGGGTTTTCAGGGATTTGTTGTAACTGATTATACTTCTATCAATGAAATGGTAGCTCATGGATTTGCCAAGGATGAAAAAGAGGCAGGTGAGCTTGCCATCAATGCGGGAGTGGACATGGATATGCAGGGCGCTGTTTATTATAACTACCTTAAAAAATCGATAGAAGAAGGTAAAGTAAGCATGGCCACCGTGGATGAAGCCGTTAGGCGAGTCCTAAGAATGAAATTTAAACTTGGCTTGTTCGATAACCCTTATTTATACTGCAATAAACAGCGTGAACAGAACGAGATTATGACTACGGAGCATCTTGCGTTTGCACGCGACATGGCTCGTAAGTCGATTGTTCTGTTAAAAAATGAAGCCCAAATTCTCCCACTTTCAAAAGAGATCAAATCACTGGCTGTTATAGGGCCATTGGCAGATAACCGGCGTGAGTTGATTGGTTCGTGGTCGGCTGCAGGAGATTGGTCAAAGGCCGTTACGATTTTGGAGGGTATCTATGGAGCAGTTTCCCCGGCAACTAAAATCCTTTACGCCCGGGGCTGCAACATTAATGATGATACAGTGTCGTTTATTTCAGATGCAGTGAATAAGGCACGCCAGGCCGAAGTGGTGATTTTGGTAGTAGGAGAGGCGCATTGGATGAGCGGGGAGGCTGCCTGCCGTAGTGAACTTGGTCTCCCCGGAGTTCAGCAGCAACTGGCCGATGCTGTGATAGCAACCGGGAAACCTGTAGTTACGGTTTTGTTGAGTGGACGTCCGCTTACTATTCCGCAATTAGCTCAAAAGACTCGTGCTTTGCTGGCTGCCTGGTTTCCGGGCACCATGGCGGGTCATGCTGTGGCCGACGTACTTTTTGGCGAATATAATCCTTCAGCCAAACTGCCCGTGACATTTCCGCGTAGCGTAGGCCAGATTCCTATTTATTACAACATGAAAAATACGGGCCGGCCGATGGATCCCAACAATAAGTACACCTCTAAATATCTCGACGTTCCTAACGATCCTCTTTTCCCCTTTGGGTATGGTCTTAGTTATACAACTTTCGAGTATTCCGACCTTCAGCTTAGTGCTGAGAAAATTAATGCATCTGATACGCTGTATGTGAAAGTCAAAGTAAAAAATACAGGGAAATACAGTGGTGAAGAAACGGTTCAATTGTATGTCCGCGACCTGGTGGGCAGTGTGACTCGTCCGGTTAAAGAATTGAAGGGTTTCTACAAAGTATTTCTGCAACCCGGAGAAGAAAAGCAAGTGACCTTTAAGTTAACAGCCAATGATCTGGCGTTTTATGATATCCATATGAAATTTACCTCAGAACCCGGCGATTTTATCGTCTTTGTTGGTGGCGATTCTCAACATTGCCTCCAAAAGGGTTTTGTTTTGGAATAAATAGGGGCTAGTAAACAAGACAGCCGCAACCCAAGATTGCGGCTGTCTTTTATTTATGTGAATTTAATCTTACCAC
Organism: Bacteroidales bacterium UBA2030; assembly: GCA_002332755.1. Taxonomy (GTDB): domain Bacteria; phylum Bacteroidota; class Bacteroidia; order Bacteroidales; family TTA-H9; genus UBA2030. The sequence continues at coordinate 2,999 of DDBO01000146.1, forward strand.
CCGCTGGCAAGCACGTCCACAATGTGAATGGTTTTTAAGGGAATCTGGTGCTTGTCGATATAACCTTGCAAATGCATCAGGCAAGAACTATCAGTACTGACAATATATTCAGCACCCGTAGTCAATGCGTTTTCGATTTTTTGTTCAGCCATGGCTGTTGAGATGGGTTCGAATTTCACTGAGAATGTGCCTCCGAAACCACAGCAAACGTCGGCCTGGGGCAAGGGAATGTATTCGATACCCCGTACATTGTTAAGCAAATGTATGGGCTCGTTTTTTAGGCCATATTCTCGCAGGCTGGCACATGATGAATGATAAGTCACCTTGTGCGGGAAGCTTGCTCCTAAATCACTGACATGAAGTACATTCACCAAAAAGTCGGTGAATTCGTATATGTTTTTCTTAACCTGCTTGTATTCGTTATGCTGGGCAGAATTATGAAAAAGAATGTGGTAATAATTTTTAATGAAACCTGCGCAAGAGGCTGAAGGGGTAATTATCGGCCGGTCTTCCGGAAAATCGTTTAAGAATTTTGAAGCTACCTTTCGTGCCTCATCCCAAAAACCACTGTTAAAAGCCATTTGACCGCAACAGGTTTGTCTGGGGTTGTAATTAACGGCAATATCCAATCTTTCAAGGATTTTTATCAGGTTGTGCGCCGTTTCAGGATAAAACTGGTCGATAAAGCAGGGAATGAAGATATCTACAATCATTGGATGGTTCTATGTGTTGCGCAAAGGTACTGGTTTTGATTAAAATGCCGGAATTTCATTATAAAAAGATGTTCTTATGCCCCTGTCGGCTAAGTGTTTCCAAAAATCGGGGTAAGATTTGGATACCACTCCGGGATTTTCAATACATATCTTTCCGGTGAGCAATACCAGCGGAGCAAACGCCATGGCAATGCGATGATCGTTATATGTTTTAATCACTTGGGAAATCTTGCTGATACTTTTTCCTTCTATCTGTAGAGTATGATTACCAATGGGATTTACATCTAATTTTAAGCTTCTTAATTCGTCAATGAGTACCTGAAAACGGTCAGATTCTTTGAGCGCCAGATTATGCAAACCACTAAATGTGCCTTTGCATCCTGATGCGGCTGCAGCGGTTATCAGTGAAAGTGCCAGGTCTGGCGTTTGTGTAAAGTCGAATTTTATTTCTGCCGGTAAGCTGCACTTTGGAGTACTTTCGATTTTTAAACCTTCTTGTGTGAATGTTGAATTAAAACCTTCGATTTTAAAGAATTGAAGGATTTTACTGTCGCCCTGGAGCGATTGAGGGTTTAATCCATTGAGAACAATCGAAGCAGGGGCCGCCCATAGAGAGAAAACAAACCAGGGAGCCGCAGCACTCCAATCGGCTTCAACTTTTACAATTGAGGGAAAAATATACTTCCCTGGGTAAACCGTCCATGCTTTGGGTTTACTGGAAATTTCTACTCCGCCCTGCCGCATCAACTCCAGGGTCATTTCGATATAAGGCAGCGATACGGGTTCACCCTCAGCAACTAAAGTAAGGCCGTCAGGCAGTAGAGGAGCAATCATTAGTAATGCCGAGAAAAATTGACTACTGAAGCCGGCCGGCACTTTGAGAGAAGCAGAATGTAACTTACCTCCCTGAAACTCAATGGGTAAAAATCCTTCTTTGTTGAGGTAATTCATTTGAGCCCCAAGCTTTTTTAATGCCTCCACCAGCGGGGCCATGGGGCGTTCCTGCAGACGAGGCGCACCTGTTAGTATATGCTTTTGCCCGAGCCAAGCCAGGTATGCTGTTAAAAAACGGGCTGCGGTACCTGCTTCTCCGACGTCGATTACCAGTTTCCCATGCCTTATGTCTTGGAGGGCTTGTTTCATGATGCATGTGTCAGCTGCGCTGGAGAGGTTCTCTATCCGAAAATCATTTTCAGCAAGTATCTGCATCATCAAAAGGCGGTTGCTGATGCTTTTTGAACCGGGCAGAGCTATACTACCACCTCGGATGGAGCCCATGTGTTCGAGTAGTAAATATTTCATTGATGCTGAATTACTGAAAGGGTTTCTTGTAAGGCAAGACGAAGCTTGTTTTCTCCAATACTGACGCCTGTAAGGGCTTTCCCGGGTTTTACCAACAAACTGAAATGTATAGCTGCAGCCCGGTTTTTTTTATCGTATCGCATATATTGAAGCAAATCTTCAATGTCAGCCTTAGAAGGAATCGGAGGTTTTAAAAATTTGCTAAATACTTTTGTAGCTAAATGAGCAAAAGATTCATCAAGTCCGGCATGCGAAACCGAAAGGCGCAACTCAGCCAGCATACCCAAAGCGATGGCCTCCCCATGCAACAGTGGGCCTTCAGGGTGTCGGAGTGACCAAGCCTCAACTGCATGCCCGACGGTATGCCCGAGGTTTAATACCTGGCGGAGACCCTTGTCGTTGGGGTCTTGTCTCACAATTCGCAATTTAAATCGGGCAGCTTCATAAATTATCTCGGGGTTCTCAATTAGTTGCTCAGGAGCAAGTTTTGAGGCTTTATTCCATGCTTGTTTCCCTGCAAGAAGCGCCTGCTTAAGTACTTCTACGTACCCTGCATGCAATTCACGCTGGGGAAGCGTCTTTAAAAGTCCGGGGAATACAATGGTATGTTGCGGAAACCAGAATGTCCCGATGAGATTTTTGATACCTGAGAAATCAACAGCTGTTTTACCCCCATGCGCAGCATCGGCCATTGCCAGCAATGTGGTAGGTAAATTAATATAGGGAATTCCTCTTTGATAAAGAGCAGCTGCAAGTCCTCCTATGTCGCTAACCGTGCCACCACCAAGGTTGACAAGAAGGTCGCTTTTTTGGAAGCCTTGCGAGGCTAACTCTTCAAGTATTCCCAATAATGTTTCTGTTTGTTTATGAATTTCGCCGGGTGGAATGATATGTACATGGCAAGGTCTATCAGAAAGGGCTGAAGCAATTAAAGGAAAGCATTCGCGCCAGGTGTTCGAATCGCATAACACAAAAAAACGTCCATACGAAAGACTCCTTAATAAGACTTCCAGTTCTTTATTTGTGGATGCGACAATCAGAGAGCTTTTATTTGTCATAGATTGGGGTTTCATTACAAAATTATATAAACCTTGACTATGAAATATTCAAAGATTTAGATATACAAAAAGGCTTAATTTTGCAAAGAGAAATCAAAGACATGAAACAAGAAGGAGAAACCAAGTTGTCGAAATCGAAAATCGATTGGGTCATTCGGCTGGTAGGTGCCATCATTGGAATAGCTGGAGGATATTTATACTACATTAAAGTGGGTTGTAATTCAGGGAGTTGCCCTATCACCAGCAATCCATGGATGAGTATGCTTTGGGGAGGGCTGATGGGCTATCTTATAGCCGACCTGATACCGGCACGCAAGAAAAAAGAACATTAAAACTGTTTTCTAATTTTTTGAGGTAATGATTTCACTACAAGGCTGAAACTGTGATCGATAAGTTCTTTAATCATTTCGTCGGTTAAAGAACCATCGATTTCTAGTCTGATCCAATGCTTTTTGTTGAAATGCCAGGCAGGTAAAATGGCCGGATAATGCTCGCGCAGAACCAGCGCTTTTTCAGGATCACATTTCAGGGTAATCGCAAAAGGTTCGTTGAGGTCGGTAACGGCAAACATTTTTCCTGCAACTTTAAAAACAAGAGTAGTTTCATCAAACGGAAAACTCTCGTTTACAAAGGGTTTGCTTAGGCAATAGCTTCGAAAATCTTCGATGTTCATGTTTAACTTTTTTTAACAATGATATGCAGTCGGTGTAAATATCACACTGTCAAAGAATAATGTTTAAAATGCTATCATTAGCGTCAAGAAGGGGCGTTGACAAGGGAAAATTTTGGGTTAACTTTGCCGTCCTTTGGCAAAAATAGTTGAAAATAGCCTCACACACTAACCAAAACAACTGGTATGACACTAAGTCAAAAGATTGCCGACCTCAAGCGTCGAATGCGTGAAGCATCGCAGGGAGGTGGGCAAAAGGCCATTGAAAGTCAGAAAGCAAAAGGTAAACTTACGGCCAGGGAGCGAATTCTTTCCCTGCTCGACCCTAAATCTTTCCATGAATACGACTTATTTGTAGCTCACGCTGGTAAGGATTTCGATATGGATAAGAAATTTCTGCCTGGCGACGGAGTAATCACGGGTACGGGAACCATCAATGGTTATCCGGTATGTATATATGCGCAAGACTTCACGGTTGCTGGCGGATCTCTCGGTTACGCTCATGCAAAGAAAATAACCAAGATCATGGATCACGCCATGAAACTGAAAGTACCGATTATAGGGATTAACGACTCGGGAGGTGCGCGTATTCAGGAGGGCGTAAATGCCCTGGCGGGTTATGGCGACATTTTCTTCCGTAACACCATGGCTTCCGGAGTTATTCCTCAAATTTCGGTTATTCTCGGTCCATGTGCCGGTGGTGCTGTTTATTCACCTGCCTTGACCGACTTTGTTTTTGTGGTAGACAAAATTAGCCAGATGTTCATTACCGGTCCTGAAGTAATAAAAACGGTACTTGGAGAAGAGATTTCAAAGGAGGATCTGGGAGGAGCCAAGGTGCAGGCGCAGATAACTGGTAATGCACATTTCTACGCCCGCAGCGAAGAGGAATGTTTCGAGCAGATAAAGCAACTTATGAGCTTTATCCCTTGGAACAACGAAAACAAAGCCAAACCTTTTCCCAAGAAACCCCCCAAGCGTCAATACAAGGTTGACGAAATTATTCCCGTAGATCCTACTGAGCCTTACGATGTTAGAAACATTATCAAAGGGATTGTTGACGATTCTGAATTTCTTGAAGTCCAGGAGTTGTTTGCTCCCAACATCGTTATAGGTTTCGCCCGTATTTCAGGCCAAAGCGTAGGTATTGTAGCCAACCAGCCCATGGTATTGGCAGGGGTGCTCGATGTGGACAGCTCCGACAAAGCAGCCCGGTTCATACGTTTTTGCGATGCTTTCAACATTCCTCTGGTAACCCTGGTTGACTTGCCTGGTTATTTACCCGGTATCGATCAGGAACATGCCGGTGTAATTCGCCATGGCGCTAAAGTACTTTATGCCTACAGCGAGGCAACTGTGCCCAAAATAACTGTAATCTTACGCAAAGCCTATGGCGGTGGCTATATTGCCATGTGCTCACACCATTTGAAAGCAGACTTTGTGT